>CAXTUW010000024.1:0-66277 GCA_964247595.1 uncultured Acidobacteriaceae bacterium
CTTCAACGTCCGCCGCAACCTGCCGCCAGTACTGGAGGGCATCAGATTCGATGCGGTCCCATCCAGGACTGACGCTCTGCATTATCGAAGTCGGCGATTGAGCGCGTTGCCTACCGTATGAGGTCGAGGCATGACGGGGTGCAACGTCGCGTCTCAGCCACAGTTAATAGGCGCTCGCCTTATACTCAGCAGAGGCAAGTCATACAAATTCAGGAGTGAAATGCGCTGCTCATTGCTACTCGTCTATCTTTTTTTGTCTTTCGGCTATCCTGCGTTCGCGCAGAAGCAGCCTTCGCCATCTGATACTAAGCTGGGACCAGCATCCTCTGAGACTCGGCGTCGGTTTGTTAAAGAAATCATTGGATTCTGTTGTGCAACTCGCTAGTCCGAGTGGCGTCGGATCAGGGTTCTGGGTTCGTGACGACTTGATCGTAACTTGCTTGCATGTGGTACCGGCTGGCACAGGGAGCGTCGTGGTGGTGAAAGTACCCATCGAGCTATTTATTGATGTCAAATACGGCAACGTGCAGAAGAACGACTGGGAAGTACATAAGGGAATGGTTGTTGCTACCGACAGGGTAAACGACCTTGCGTTAGTTCAGATAAGCCCAGGTATGGCTGCTCATCGTAAGCCTATGTTCATCATGGGAGGTCACGAGTCTAGTTCTCGTTACAAACGTGTTGTGATCCAGTCGGAACCGCCAGAGCAGTTGGACACAATCTTTCTGAGTGGTTTTCCTTTAGGACAACCCTATGGGATTGTGCAACAGGGGACGATGGCCAGCCTGACTGGACCGCTAACTACAATGTCGTATCCCGGGAGCATAAAGATGCTTCTGTCACTCGTAGCTAACCACGGCAACAGCGGTGGGCCGATCTTCTCAAGTGAGGGAGAAGTAGTGGGTATTCTAGAAGGAGCGCTGCCGTCTGTATCAGGAGAGCCTGACCCGGCGAAAGCAGTTTCCGGGCTCGCAGTCGCCATCCCGGCAAAGTTCGCTGAAGATCTTACGAAGCAATTCATCGCCCAAAGTGCAAAGCAATAGCCATCATCAGGGCTGAATTAGTCGCTTGCTCGTCAGCCGTCCCCTGTCTGTGTCACCGTACTTGCAGAAAAGGCGTCTACTTGTCACCTGACAGATAAACGACAGGTGCCCGATCGAAGCACCTCATTTAAATAGGCTTGGCTGAAACCCTCCGCGCATAGCTGAACATCCAACCCCGCATGCCTGAAGGCGACACAATCTACCGCGCCGCCCGCGCCCTCCAAAAAGCCATCGGCGGCAAACCCGTCACGGCCTTCGAGGCCAACGTGGCCACCCTCGCCTCCGTCGCCGACGGCAAAGGCATCGTCGGCCGCACCGTCGAAAAGGTCGAAGCCCGCGGCAAGTGGTGCCTCATCCACTTCAGCGCCCCCGCTGGCGCAGCCGCTTCTTCTGCTCCCAGCGGCGCAGGCGAGGCCCTCATCCTCGTCACCCACATGCTCATGTCCGGTTCCTGGCACATTTACAGGGTGGGCGAGCGCTGGTTCTCCCCACGCCGCTCCATGCGCTGCGCCATCACCACCGGCGACTTCATCGCCGTTGCCTTCAACGTCCCCGTCACCGAGTTCCACACGGAGCGCTCGCTCGCTCGCTACTCCCAGGTGCCCAAGCTCGGCGTCGACATCCTCAGCGAGGGCTACAGCACCGCGAGCGGCGTCGAGGCCCTGCGGACCTACGGCACCCAACATCCCGAAGCCGAGGTCGGCGTCACCCTGCTCAACCAGCGCGTCATGGCCGGGCTGGGCAACGTGTACAAGAGCGAGGTCCCCTTCGCCGCCGGCGTCAACCCCTTCCGCCAGATGCGCACCCTCACCGAGCGCGAGCTCGAGAACATGGCCGAGGTCGCCGGCCGCTACATGCGCGCCAACATCAACGACGGCTCCGGCTCGAACAATACCGACGGCATCGTCACCTACTCCGGCAATCGCCGGACGACCCACTCGATGAACGCGGGCGACCGCCTCTGGGTTTACGGCCGCCAGGGCCAGGAGTGCCGCCGCTGCGGCGCGCTCGTCATGATGCGCAAGCAGGGCGAACAGGTCCGCTCCACCTACTGGTGCCCGCAATGCCAGCCCTGGATTGCGTCGGAGACCCAGACCGCCGCCGACGGTCAAACCGCCGAAGCCCCCGTCGGCCGCACGGTGAAGCTTCTCGGCCCACGCCGCCGTGTCGGTTGCTAGGACAACCACACTGACGTCTTAAGCCAGATTTCTTCCGTCATTCCCCTAGGGAATCTGCGGTTCGACGGCGAGCCGCACCACTCAGGAGAGCAATCTCACTGCGGCTCAGCCTGTGGCAACCCATCTGGCTCCGGCTTCTTATCCTTGCCGAGCCCCAGCATCTTCTGGAACGCATTCCGATGCTTCGGCTCCCCCGCCGGCTGGCTGTTATCCATCGACTGTGGCACCCCCGGACGCGTCGGAACAGACCCCGGCACCCCACGCCCGTTCGGCGCAACCGCCGCCCCTGGCTCCGGAATCGATCCATCCGGCGCGGCCCCGCCATACAGTTGGTTGCCCAACGTCTGCACATCCATCGTGCCCATGTGCGAGCACGTACTCATCGGCACCGTCCCGATCAGAAACGCCGCCTGGTACGTATCGCTCGGGCAGCTCTCATCGGCCAGCAGGTTGCTCGCGCGATCGATGCGCACCAGCTGAATACCATCCGGTGGCGCGGCGAACCCCTTCATATCCGAGTACTGCGGCAGGCGAATCGCACGGTTCATAAACTCCGCCCAGATCGGCGCGGCGGCCACAGCACCCTGGAGCTTCACATCGGAATAATCATCGTTGCCCACCCACACGATGCAGATCAGGTTTGACGTATACGCCGCAAACCAAGCATCGTGCGACGTGCCTGTCTTGCCCGCCGCGGGCGCGGTGAAGCCCATCTTCCGCACGGCCACGCCGTAGCCGAAGTTCATCACGCCTTCGAGCAGGTTCTGCGTCAGGTACGCCGCCTTCGGATCCATCACCTGTTTGGCATCCGGCGTGTAGTCGGCCACCACATCGCCATTGGTGTTGCGCACGCTGGAAAGCAGCCACGGCGTCAGGTGCACACCGCCGTTGGCAAACACGGTATACGCACCCGCCATGTCCAGCGGCGTGGCATCGTAAGAGCCCAGCGAAACCGCCGGCGTGCCCTTCGCCGCCGTAATTCCCGAAGCTCGCGCCAGCGCCGCCACCTGCCCGAAGCCCACCTGTTCGCCAAGCGAGATCGTCGCATTGTTCAGCGAATGCGCCAACGCGTAGATCGCCGGCACATCGCCCTTGTAGTCGCCTTTATAGTTGCCCGGGCTGTACGTCTGCCCATCGAAGTTAAAGGTCGTCTGCACATCGTGCAGCGTCGTGAGCGCCGTAAAGGGTGAACCGTTTAACGTCTGCCCGTTCACCGCCTGTTGCTCCGCCGTGGCATACACCCACGGCTTAAAGATCGAGCCGGTCGGCCGCTTGCTGGTCGCATGATCCAGCTGTGAAGCCGCATAGTTTCGTCCGCCCACCAGCGCCAAGACCTGCCCCGTATGCGGGTTGAGCGCGATCAGCGCGACCTGCGGCATCACGGCCGGTTCGCCGCCATGCTTGTGCTGCGCCCGCACCAGCGCATCCACACGCTGCATCCCCGCATCCACCGCGTCGGAGGCGGCGCGCTGCAGCTCCGGGTCAAGCGACGTATAGATGCGCAGCGAAGAGCGCGATGAATCGTAATCCCCAATCCGCTGCACGATCTGGTCGTGCACCAGATCGACGAAGTACGGTGCCTCACTCGCATCCACCTCCGCCGGTTGAAGCCGGATCGGCTCTGCCTTGGCAGCCTCGGCCTGCGCCGCCGTAATCGCGCCGGTCTCCACCATCGCGTCGAGCACCACGTTGCGGCGCTCGGTTGCACGCTCCGGATGCCGATACGGATTACGCCGGCTAGGGCTTTGCACCAGGCCCGCGAGCATCGCACACTGGGCCAGATCCAGCTGCTTCAAGTCCTTGCCGAAGAACGTCTGCGCCGCCTCGCCGAAGCCGTTGATCGCAAAGCTGCCGCGCTGCCCCAGGTTGATCTGGTTGGCATACATCTCGAAGATCTGTTGCTTGGTGAAGCGGCCTTCGAGTTGGTACGTGATCATGATCTCGGCGATCTTGCGCTTGTACGTCTTCTCCGGGGACAGGAAAAATCCGCGCGCCAACTGCTGTGTCAGCGTCGATCCACCGCAGCCCTTGTGTTGCGACACAAGATCCTGCACCGCGCACTTGAACGTGCGCACGTAGTTGATACCGGAGTGCTCAAAGAAGCGCCGGTCCTCGATCGCCAGCACCGCCTGCACCATGCGCGGCGGTATGCCGTCATAGGTCACCATCCGCCGCTTGGTGCGGTTCTTGTCCTCGCTGAGCGCCGTGATCAGCTGCGGTTCGAGCTTATACGCGCTCAGTTCCGCGCCATTATCCGCCGTGATCGACTCCACCGAGCCGCCCGACGTGTTGATCGTCGCCCCATCCGTGGCGAGGTAGCTCTGCGGCCCTGGCTTAATGGCCACCGACTCGCCATCCACGCGATATGTCCCTAGCGGGCTCGACTGTCCATCGTCGTTATACCCAGCCCTGCGCAGGTCCGCCGCAATGGTCTGCGCCGTTAGCCGCTGCCCCGGCCGTATCTCTTTGGGAGCGGCATAAATCTGCGCATTGGAGCTGAAGAGTGGGCCCTGCGCCAGGCGCTGCTCTACCACGCCCTGGTACTGGTGGTACTCGTACGCAAACAACAAGCCGCCCAGCACCACGCCCAGCAAGACAAGCAGCAACAGCGCCCCGAGCGCGCGAAACAGCAAAGAGTGCTGACGGCCAAGCTTGACGCGAATAGGGGTGTTCAGGGTTGAAGGCACTTGGCTAGATTCTCCAGAAACTTAGACTGCGTCTTGCTTGTTTCGCCCCTTGGACGCTTCGATCAGGCCCGCAATCTTTGCAACAAGTTCCGCCACCGGTACGTCCTCGGTCGTTCCGCTGAGGCGGTTGACGAGTTCCACCTGACCCTCGCTCAGCTTCTTGCCGACATTGATACGCAGCGGCACACCGATCAGTTCGGCGTCCTTGAACTTTACGCCCGCACGCTCATCGCGGTCATCCAGCAGCACATCGACATCTGCCTCACTCAACTCCTGCGCGATCTTCTCGCCAGCTGCCAGTAGCTCGGGCTCCTTCACATTCGTAATCGTGACGACGAGCTCGAACGGCGCGATGGAGAGAGGCAGCGTGTACTGCTCGGCGAGTGGCTTTTTCGCCGCGGCATCGTCCGCGACCTGCCCAGCGAACTTCGCCGCACTGGACTCGATTGCCGCGGTCAGTATGCGCTCCACGCCGATGCCATAACTGCCCATGATCGGCGTCACTTCTTTGCCATCACGGTCGAGCACACGCGCGCCCATGGCCTGCGAATACTTATACCCGAGCTTGAAGATGTGCCCAATCTCCACCGCTTTACCCAGCCGCAACGGCAGGCCGCCGATGGGGTCGAGCTCACCCTCGTTGATGTTGCGGATGTCGGCGACGAGTGTCGGCGTGAAGTCGCGGCCGGGGGTCACGTTGCGGTAGTGGTAGTCGAGCTTGTTCGCACCGCAAACCAGGTTCTTGCGACCTTCGAGCGCAGGGTCCAGCACGACGATCGTCTTTAGCCCCTCAGCCGCATTCTCACGCGATACGCCTTTCAGCTTTTCGAGCGCCTTGCCACTCTTCAAACCGGTCAAGGAGCCCACCATCATCACCTCCGCAATGCCGACCGGGCCAAGAAAACCCGCCGGCCCGCCGATGTGCAGCTGCAACTCATCCGGCGTCATCGGCCGAAGGTCACTCGTGCCGGCCACGCCGTTCAGTTTGGTCTCATTTACCTGGTGGTCGCCACGCAAAAATGCTACGACGGGCCGCCATGAGCTTACACCGGCCGCGTCCACATGCTCACCCATAAACGCCACACACTTGATGTCCTGCGTCGGCGCGATGTCTAAAAACTCACAAATATCTGCAATGGCACCTTTACCCGGCGTATGCACCAGCTCCGGCAAACCATCGCCCGCAGGTGGGAGATCCTCAACCGGCGCAAGCCTGCTCGTAGCTTTTTCCAGATTCGCCGCATAGCCCGAAGCCGAGCTCGCAATCAGATCCTCACCGGCATCGGTGTAGACCATGAACTCCTGCGACTGCGATCCGCCCATCGCCCCCGAGTCCGCATCGACCGCCACAAACTCCAACCCGCAGCGCGTGAAGATGCGCCTGTACGCCGCATCATGCTTGTCATAACTCGCATCCAGCCCAGCCGGATCCAGATCGAACGAGTACGAATCCTTCATCAAAAACTGGCGCACGCGCAGCAGCCCCGACTTCGGCCGCGGTTCATCGCGAAACTTGGTTTGAATCTGGTACCAGATCTGCGGCAGCTGCTTATAGCTGCGCAGCTCGTCGCGCGCGATGGACGTCATGATCTCCTCATGCGTCATCGCCAGCGCGAGCTCCGCGCCTTTGCGATCCTTCAGCCGGAACATATTGTCGCCCATGCCGGTCCAGCGGCCGGACTCCTCCCAGATCTCGCGCGGGTTCAGCGCCGGCAGGTGGAACTCCTGGCCGATGCGGTCCATCTCCTCACGCACAATGCGCACGATCTTGTTGAGCGCCCGCTGCCCAAGCGGCAGATAGCTGTAGATGCCCGCGCCAAGCTGGCGCACATAGCCCGCGCGCAGCAGTAGTTTGTGGCTGGCCACCTCCGCGTCGGCAGGTGCCTCGCGCAGGGTGGGAATAAAGAGCTGAGACCATCGATGCATGTCTCCGCCATTGTAGTGGAGATGTCTGGGCTGACTGAGATCACATCCTGTTAATACATGCTCTGATTGTAGATACAAACAAGCTCGTGGAAGTAGAGTTCGATCCAGCGAAGGACCGAGACAATCGCAAGAAACATCGTATTTCGCTGAAACGGGCTGAAGACTTTGACACGACGACAGCGGCGAGCCGTATCAACAATCGCCAAGACTACGGAGAAGCTCGGTTTAACGCTTTGGGTTTCCTCGATGCTCGATTATTTGTACTAACTTTCACCATGCGTCACGGGGTATTACACGCTATCAGCCTGCGGAAGGCAGAACCCGAGAAAAGCGAAGAGTATGCCGCAAACAACCAAAAATCAGGGTCCTGACCAGGAGAATCCGATCTGGACAGGTGACCATATTCGCAAGGCAATGCGATTCAGCGATTTACCCCTTGAGACGCGGAAGGCACTAGCCCCGAAGAGAACCCGGGGACCGCAAAAATCTCCCACGAAACAGCTGATCTCACTACGGTTATCTTCGGACGTTTTAAGGGCGCTTCGTTCTAAGGGACGAGGTTGGCAGGCGCTCGCGGATCAAGCCTTACGAGAGCAATTTGTGAAGAGTTGAGTCAATCACATTGGCTCTTATGTCGCGTTTGGTCAACGAGTGCGCGCAAGCGCCTGCACAAGATCATGCAGATGAACCACGCCCTGCACGGGAGCACTCTGAGTCCCGTCGGCTGTCAGGATCAGCGCCGTGATCTTGTGGGCCTCCATCAGATCCAGCGCAGCGGCGGCAAACATCTCCCCTGAAACTGTGCGCGGCGTTGCGTTCATCACCTCCGCGGCCGTGTGATGGAAGGCTGCTGGCCCCTCACGCTCAAACAGCCGCCGTAGGTCGCCATCGGAGACCAGCCCGAGCAACCGCCCATTCTCCTGCACGGTCGTCATGCCAAGGCGCTTGGCGCTCATCTCGTGGATGACGGTGGGCATCGGCGCATCGGGCGGAACGACCGGGCAGGCTTCGCCCGTGTGCATCAGTTCGCGCAGGGGGGTCAGCCGCCGCCCCAGGTGGCCGCCCGGATGCAGGTCGGCAAAGTCCTGCGGCGCAAACCCTAAACAGCGGCTCAGCTCAACCGCCAACGCGTCGCCCAACGCCAGCATGGCAGTGGTCGACGCCGTCGGCGCGAGTTGATGCGCGCAGGCCTCGCGTTCCACGCTCACATCGAGCACAAGCCCGCTGCCGCGCGCCAGCGCCGATTCGGGACAGCCGCAGAAACTCAGCACAGCCACCCCCATGCGCGCCAAGGCGGGCAGCAAGCGCAATAACTCCTCCGTCTCGCCTGAGTACGAGAGCGCCAGCAGGATATCGCCGGCGCACAACAATCCAAGATCGCCATGCAGCGCCTCGGCCGGATGCAGAAACAACGCGGGCACCCCCAGTGACACCATCGTTGCGGCGATCTTGCGCGCGATCAGGCCGCTCTTGCCCATTCCGCTAAGCACCACCCGGCCGCCACCGCGAACAACAGAGGTCAACATTTCAATCGCTTGCCCATAGGCCTGCTCACCCGGACCCTCCAGATGCGTCGCTAATGCCAGGAGTGCAGCCGCCTCAATACGCACAAGTGCAGCAGCGCGCTGGCCAGGGCCGGCGCTTGTTTCGTCGAGCTGGAAAATTGCAGCACCCACCGAGCGAATGCTAGCAGAGCGCCTCATAAAGCCGTCTAGACTGAATAAGCGACGCACTGTGGCGTGCGTCTGCCGAAGGAGCTTCTCCGTGGTGCGCAGATTTGGAGTTTTAGCCGCGATGTTTCTGGTCATCGCCAGCATCTTCTGGGCAGGCGTGCACAATCTCAAAGCGCGCCGGGAGACTCTCGAGGCCAACAAAATCGAGCTTGTCCCCATGAAGGGCGGTGCCGGCGATGCAACGGGAGCTCCCGATGCGCAAGGCGCAGACCTGCGCGGCAAGCTGGCACCCGGTTTTACCCTCATCGGAACCGACGGCAAACCGGTCTCGCTCGCCGCGTACAAGGGGCATCCGGTGATCGTCAATTTTTGGGCTACCTGGTGCGGTCCCTGCAAGCTGGAGATGCCCTGGTTCCAGGAGTTCTCGGCCAAATACAAGCCCCAGGGGCTCGTCGTCTTGGGTCTTGCGCAGGATGACGGTGCTACCCGAGAAGATGTAGCGAGCGCCGCCAAGCGAATCGGCGTCAGCTACCCGATCCTGATGCCCGACGACAAGGTCACCAAAGCCTACGGCGGGGTGGAGTACCTGCCCGAAACCTTCTACATCGATAAGACCGGCAAGGTACTCACCGTGGCCTCGGGCGCGCCCAGCAAGGACCAAATGGAAGCGGAGATTCAGCAAACTATCGCCGCGGGTGGCGCATGAGGTTCGCCGCACTGGCACTCTGCCTCTTGACGCTCCCCTGCACGGCCCAGGGGATCGAGTTGGGCGACCCATCTCTGAAGCCTCCGGCCGCGCAGCGGGTCACCTTCAGCCCTGAGCCTGTCCTGCTGCAGGCAGGCAAGCCGAACTGGATCGAGCTCAACTTCCATGTGGAGCCGGGCTTTCATGTCAACTCCCACACGCCAAACGACGAGACACTGATCCCAACCTCGCTGAGGCTTACCGCCTCACAGCAGTACCGCGTACTGAAGGACAGCTTTCCCCCCGGCACACCCTTGCGCCTCCCAGTCGGCGCGGGCGAGACGCTCAGCACCTACCAGGGCGACTTCCGCGTTCGATTGCAGGTCGTTGCCATGCAGGGGGCAGGTACGGTGGCGGGAACACTGCACTACCAGGCCTGCGACGCGGCCTCCTGTTTTCCGCCGCGCGATCTCCCGTTTAGCGTTCCCCTCTCTGTACGCTGACTCCGGCATTTCTCCGGTACACTCGCCCTAACCTCTCACCCCCGGAGCACCTGCCTTTGGCTCGCTTCACCGGTCTGCTCGGACTTCTGGTTCTGCTCAGCGTCGCGTACGCCCTCTCCTCCGATCGCCGCGCCATCCGCTGGCGCACCGTGATCTGGGGCCTGAGCCTGCAGGTCTTGTTTGCCTTCCTCGTGCTGAAGTGGAGCTTCGGCCAGCATGTGCTGCGCGTGGGTGCCGGCGGCGTCACGTCCTTGCTCGCGCATTCGGTCGACGGCTCCTCCATGGTCTTCGGCAGACTCGGCGACCCCTCCAGTCCGCTACAGGTCCTCGCCTTCGCCGTGCTGCCGACCATCATCTTCGTCTCCGCGCTCTTCGCGATGCTTTATCACCTCGGCATCATGCAATGGGTCATCCGCGGCTTTGCCTGGCTGATGCAGCGCACCATGGGCACCTCCGGCGCAGAGTCGACCAACGTCGCCGCATCCATCTTCATGGGCCAGACCGAGGCCCCGCTGACCATCCGCCCGTTCCTGAACGGCGCCACGCGCTCCGAGTTGATGTGCATCATGACCTCCGGCATGGCGCACGTCTCGGGCGGCATCATGGCCGCGTACATCGCCTTCGGCATTCGCGCGCAGGACCTGCTCTCGGCCGTCATCATGACCGCCCCCGGCACCATCCTCATCGCCAAGATGCTGGTGCCCGAGACCGAAGTGCCGGAGACGCTGGGCACCGTGCACATGCCGCCCGACGAGGAGCATCGCAGTGAAAATCTCATCGGCGCGATTGCCCGCGGCACCATCGACGGCGGTGCCTTGGCCTTCAATGTGGCCATTATGCTCATCAGCTTTCTTGCGATCGTCGGGCTCATCAACGGCATCATGCTTGGCATCTCGAACCTGCTGTGGTCGCATGGCCAGGTGCCCTTCCCGCACTCCCTCGGCAACGCGCTCGGCACGCTCTGCGCGCCCATCGCCTGGCTCATCGGCATACCCTGGGCCGAGGCCACCAAGGTCGGCAACCTCATCGGCACGCGCGCCGTGCTCAACGAATTCATCGCCTACACCCAGCTCGGGCAAATGGCCCGCGCGGGCCAGGTGTCCACGCGCACACTCGCCATCGCTACCTTCGCCCTGTGCGGCTTCGCGAACATCGGCTCGGTCGGCATGCAGATCGGCGGCATCGGCGCACTCATCCCCAAACGCCGCAACGAGCTTGCGAGATTAGGGTTGCGCGCCATGCTCGCCGGCACCATCGCCAACCTCATGAGCGCCAGCATCGTCAGCATGCTGCTGCCGCGATAAAAGCTATACTCTCACCATGGAAACGAAGCGGATGGACATCGCAATAGATCGCCAAAAGGTTGATGAGATCCTGAAGCAATTCACTCTTCCTTCTGAGTTCGAGCGTGTAGACGTCCACTACGGACCCGACCAGGACGGTGATGCATCGGTGTCACTATCGTTTTTGGTCAAAGTTGGCGTCGATATTGCCGACGAGGACATACCGCGCTTATCACGTTTCATGTCAAGCGTAGTAAACGCGCTTTACAACGGCAACATCGGTGGGTACGTTTACAGTCGCCTGGACGAGGCTGCGTGAGCTTTCATGGCGACCTTCTTGCGCTGGCCTATCGCCTCACTCTGCTGGATCGCAGGCGACCACGACAAGCAAACTTCCGCCGCTCGGTTTCGACCGCGTACTACGCTCTGTTTCACCGCTTAACGGGCAGCGCCGTAAGCATCTTCGGTCCCAACCTTAACCCAGACGCCGCTGTTCAACTCCAACGATGGTTCGAGCATCGTAAGATGAAGCACGTCGCCGGCATGTTTTCTTCGGCAACACCTCCCAGACAAATCCTCGCGGTCCTAGGTGCTCCCACTTCGTCCGACTTGCAAGCGGTAGCGCAGGCCTTTGTTCGCTTGCAAGGCGCTCGCCATGCGGCAGACTACGACCTCAGCTCACATTGGACCCGCCACGTCGCACAGGATTACGTGCAGGCCACCCGCGACGCCTTCGACGCGTGGAACTCTATCCGCCGCACCCACGAGGCTAATGTGTTCGCACTCGCGCTACTCTCCGCCAAACTCTTCGACCGGGAGCGCGGCTGATGTCCGACGTATACACCCGTGTCCTCGCCGCCGCCGACCACATCCGCTTCCATGGCGCGGCGCAAACCACCCTCGGCATCGTGCTCGGCTCCGGCCTCGGCAGCTTCGCCAAGCAGGTGGAGAACGCCACCACCATCCCCTACACTGACATCCCCGGCTGGCCGCTCTCTACCGTCGAAGGTCATGCCGGCAAGCTCCTCCTCGGCGAGATCAACGGCATCGATGTCGCCGTGATGGCCGGACGCGTGCACGCCTATGAGGGCTACACGATGGCCGAGGTCACCTTTCCTACCCGCGTGCTGGGTCTGCTCGGCTGCCGGGCGCTGATCCTCACCAATGCCGCCGGCGGCATCAACACAAGCTATCGCGAAGGCACGCTGGTTGCGATCAGCGACCACATCAACCTTACCGGCACCAACGCCGCGCTCGGCCCCAACGAGCCGCGCTTCGCCACCCGCGAGGGCACTGGCCTCCGCTTCTTCGACATGTCCGCTGCCTACTCCCCACGCCTGCGCACGCTCGCCCAGGCCGAAGCCGGAAAGCAGGGCATTCCGCTGCCCGAAGGCGTCTACCTCGCCGTGCTCGGACCCAGCTTCGAAACTCCCGCCGAGATTCGCGCCTTCCGCACCCTCGGTGCCGATCTTGTCGGCATGAGCACCGTGCATGAGACAATCGTCGCCCGCCACATGGGCCTTGAAGTCCTCGGCCTTTCGCTCGTCACCAACATGGCCGCCGGCGTCTCCGACCGCCTCATTCACCACGCCGAAGTCATGGAGATCGGCGCGCGCATGGAGCAGCAGTTTACGGCACTACTAAAAGCGCTCGTCCCACAGATCGCCGCCACGCTCAGCCCCGCATAACTCACACCGATCAATCTCGCACCTGCAGCCTCGCTGCTCATAGCTGAACAAAACCCGTCAGCCACGTCACAGGCCTTCAAAGAAGGGACTTCTCGAAGCCCCATTACACTAAGCAGGTGGGCCTGCCCGAACAACTCAGCCTTCCGCAACGTCCCGTGATTCTCGGTATCGGCGGCTGTTCCGGCTCCGGCAAGACCACCCTCGCGCGGGAACTTGCCGCGCAACTCGACGCCACCCTCTTCCCGCTCGACCTTTATTACCGCGACCTCTCGCAGTTCCCACTCGACTCCCGCGACAAGCGCAACTTCGATCACCCCGACTCGCTCGAAAATGAACTCTTCATCGCACACATCCGCAGCCTGGCCGCAGGCCGCACCATTCAGCGCCCCGTCTACGACTTCCGCACCCACGCCCGCGTGCCCGGTAGCTTCGTCACGGTCGAGCCGACCAGGTTCATCCTCGTCGAAGGCATCTTCGCGCTACACCATCGCGAGCTGGTCGAGCAGTACAGCCTCTCCGTCTACGTCGACGCTCCGCACGATCTCTGCCTCACACGCCGCATCTATCGCGACATGCATGAGCGCGGCCGCACAGAAGCCTCCGTGCGCGAGCAGTACGAGGCCGCCGTGCGTCCCATGGCCGACCTGTACATCATTCCCTCGCGACGACACGCGACGCTGACTGTCTCCGGCTGCGAGTCGCTCGACTGGTCCATCGAGCAGATCAGGCGTGCCTTGAGCGACCGTTCACTCCTGTAATTCAGAGCTGTCCCAACGACACGACATCCGCTCCCCACACCGTAGCATCTCAGCAACGCTGTATTCTTTCGCCACACCGCGTCATCTCGACCGAAGCGGACAGCTTCACCGTCGGCGCAGTGGAAGACCCCTGTATTCTCTCCTTCACCAATACACAAACAGAAGTGGCAGAGCCACAGCCCTGCGGCCTTTACTGTTGGCTACTTCCTGTTTGCTGTTGGCTGTCTCTACGCCGCCACCGGCTCCAACTTCTCCGCGAAGTTTTTCCCCGTACGCGCTGCGGCAGCCCCCTTGTGCCACGCATAGCCTGCGATCAACGGAAACGCAATCGTCGCCTCAGAAAACACCATCTGTTCCCAGGTCAGATCCACCTTGCCCCAACTCGATGCCTCCTTCAACGTTGAGCCGCTCAACGCACCATCACGCGCATCCGCCACCGTAATTTGGATCGCATATTTGTGCATCGACGCTTCCACGCCCAGGATGTCCGCGGCCACCACGATGTCCTGCGCAAAGTTCTTCGGCACCCCGCCACCGATCATCAGCAGCCCTGTCGTCGGGTTCTGCAGCTTCAATTGCGTCAACTCATAGAAGTCCTTGCCTGAGTCGATCGACACCATCGGCTTGCCCTGGCGCGCATGCTGGTGTGCCACGATGCCGAATCCGAAAGAACAATCGGAGAACGCCGGCACAAAGATCGGTACACCCTTCTCGTATGCCGCAAAGACGATCGAGTCCGCATTGCCGTTCTGCGGCGTCCGCCCGTTCTTCTCGAGGTACACGCCCATCTCACGGATAAACTCACGCGAGCTGTATGGCTTCGGCGCGAGCGAATTGATGATTCTCTCCGTCGTCTCGTCGCAGACCCGCAGCTCTTCTTCATCAATAAACGTGTCGTAGATGCGGTCGATCATCAGCTCGCGCAACTCCGCATCCCTGGCCCCGTACTTGTACTCTTCGCCGGCAACATAATGTCGAAAGCCGAGCGCCTCGAAGAAATCCTGATCGACGATGTTCGCACCTGTCGATACGATCGCGTCGACCATGTTGTTGCGAATCAGGTCGACAATCACCTTCTGCAATCCGGCTGAAATCAGGGACCCAGCCAGGCAAAGAATCACGCCGCAGTCGGTATCGCGCAGCATCATCTCGTAGATGCTCGCCGCGCGCGCCAGGTCCCGGGAGCTATAGGCCATCGAGGCCATCGCATCGACCAACGGCACGACATTATGCTCGGTGATGTCGATGTGTTTTATCTGGGTTTTAAGAAGCTCTTGTTTGGTCGCCATAACCTTATTAGAGTATCGCGAACTGTATGCAAAAGCATTCCTTGAATGCTTCATTAAGAAGTTCGCAGCAAGAGCATCGCCCCAACCATTAGCGAGTGCATGGCGGTAGCTCCAACTCGAAAGCTGCCGGAAGTACATGCATCCACGGCAGCAGCAATCCGATCCAGATGCAAGCGCACCATTGGCCACTGTTGTTCACTGAGGATGATGAGGGCTATTCGGCGTCCGGCGAGATTCTGCTGACACTGGATGTTCTTCTATGTACTGAGCAGCAGGTCATATCCAGCATCTTCAGCTTGCCGTATGAGCCCGCCATTTTTAAGCTCATGCCAGCCAATTCGGCGTGTATAGGTGATCTCGTGTCCCCGTAAGCACACGCGCTGCAGGCCAAGGCGTACCGTTGCCGAAGAGAGTCCTTATCAGCCGTATGCGGGTTCTTTTCCCAAGCTCTCACTTGCAAAATGCAACACGGCCCGCACCTCCTCCGGTGTGACATCGAAGACTTCCGTGATCTCGCCTAGTGACATTCCGGCTTCAAGGTTCACAAATACGGTTTATACCGGCATCCGCGTTCCCTTGAATACCCAAGCCCACTCACCTTGCCGGGAATATTTTCCACCGCTTTGCATTGGCTCAATCAAGCTTCGGCATCGCGCACACTCCTCATCCCGATCCAGTTTAAGCATTACGAGCGTCGAAACTTTCTCAGTCCGAACGCCGTTTCAAACATGCATGCATTCTCATGGTCCGTCCTTAAAGATCACTTCAATGGGCAAGGCAAACAGCCGCGCTAGCCGAAACGCCAACGGCAGCGATGGGTCATACTTGCCCGTCTCGATGGCATTGACACTCTGCCGCGAAACCTCCAGCTTCTCCGCCAGGTAAGCCTGCGACCAGCCCTTCTCGGCCCGTAGTTCCCGCAGGCGGTTAAGCATCATCCTTCTCCGGTCGATTGCGCAACATCTGCACAAGTTGGGCGCTGCTAAGCCCCACACAGAAGATGATGAACGTCAGAAACGGCGGCAGGGCAGAGGCAGGCGTTAGCTCTCTGAGAAAGTCACTCACAACGATCGTGGACAGCATCGCCGCTGTGCCGACCAGCAGAGATCGCATCACCATCATGCGTTGGAATTCGTCCGTTTCCTCCTGCAGATAGCGCCCAACTCCCACCATCATCCCCAGAATCCCCAAAGCAGGCATCGCGGCGAAAACGTAGATCTCCCATCCTCCCGGTTTTCCATGGCGGGCCAGCCATCCGCTGCTTAACAGCAACACAAAGTAGGCGACGACAAACCGCAACATCCTTCGCCGAAATCGTGCCTTTGCCGGCGTGCAGTTATCCCACATAGCAGCCATCCCCCTCTTTATTGATCAACCTCGTCAAACATGGACTTTATAAGAGGCGATCACGGTCTCGCAGCAGCAGCAGTACTACTTTCGCCGCTGCCGTGAGCAGCATCGTCAGCCCTGGTACCGTGATCAGCGGCACGTGCGTCACCGTCGTCGGCGCAAATGTTTCCATGCACCCCCATATGACTGCGAAGAACATCGTCAGACCCACGCCCCAGACGAACGCCTCCAGTGTCTTCGCGTGCGTCGCCTTTACGGCCGCGCGCTTCCAGACAATCGCGCCTACGATCAGGAACATCGCGAAGAGGACAGCGCCTTCGATTCCCGCGCAAACCGCCCGCGGTACCCCGTACAGCCGGTGTTGCTGCAGTTGAAGATTCAGCGCCACATTCAGGGCCAGCAGCCCGCCCATGGCTCTCTGACAGCGCCTCAGAAAAGTTCGATCCGCCGTCATCTTCCCTTCGTAAATCCCTTTCCATCCAAAACCGCCGTCGCACATACCGCCCTCCTGTAAAGCACCCTTGACTCAGCTGTGGAATACACGTTAGTCAAGGACACTTGTCCTGTCAAGACTCCTTTACACAGAAGTTGCATCGATCTTTTCACTCTCAGCTACCCTAGAAGCCAGCCATGAACGTCAACTTCGCCGAGCGCGCTCACAACCACAATTGGAAGCTCGATCCGATCGTCCGTTCGCTGCTCGACACGGACTTTTACAAGCTGCTCATGCTGCAATTCATCTGGAAGAATTTTTCGCGCACGGCCGTCACCAGCGAAGTCCACAACCGCACCGTGGAGGTCCGGCTCGCCGACCGCATCTCTTCCTCTGCCCTGCGCGATCAGTTGGAGCATGTACGCGAGCTGCGCTTCCTGCGCTCGGAGCTCATCTGGCTGGCCGGCAATACCTTCTACGGCGTCCGGCAAATCTTCGAGCCGGCCTTTCTCGATTGGCTGGAGCATGGCTTCCAGCTCTCCACCTACCAGATTCACGAGCACGACGGCCAGCTCGTCCTGCGCTTCGAGGGCCTCTGGACCGCCGTCACCATGTGGGAGGTCTACGCGCTCGCCATCGTCAGCGAGATGAAGACCCGCGCCGCACTCGCCGAGCTCACCGAACTCGAGCTGGACGTACTCTATGCCCGTGCCAAGACGCGGCTCTGGGACAAGATCGAGCTGCTGCGCCATGTCGAGGGCCTGCGCCTCTCCGACTTCGGTACCCGCCGCCGCCACAGCTTTCTCTGGCAGGAGTATGCCGTCGGCGCGCTCGCCGCCACGCTGGGCGACCGGCTCACCGGTACCTCCAACACCGCGCTTGCGTACAAACACAACCTTGAGGCCATCGGCACCAACGCCCATGAGCTGCCGATGGTGCTCGCGGCCATGGCATCGCGCAGCCCACTCGACCCGGACGAAGCCTTGCGCGCGTCGCAGTACCGTGTGCTCGAACTCTGGCAGCAAAGTTACGGCGGCGAGCTGCTCATCCTCCTGCCCGACACCTTCGGCTCAACGCAATTTCTAGACAACGCCCCACAGTGGGTCGCCCGCTGGACCGGCGAGCGCATCGACTCCAAGGACCCCATCGAGGCCGGCGACGAGTACATCGCCTGGCTGCGTAGCCGCGGCCAAGACCCACGCACCAAACGCCTCATCGCCTCCGACGGTCTCGATGCCGCGGACATCGTCCGCCTGCACGCCTACTTCAACGAGCGCATCCGCTTCTCCGCCGGCTGGGGCACACTGCTCACCAACGACTTCCGCGACTGCAGCCCACGCGCCCACCACGCCGTGCAGGACAGCTTCCAACCCATCAGCTTGGTGTGCAAGATCACCTCCGCCGACGGCATACCCACCGTAAAACTCTCCGACAACCCCAGAAAGGCCACTGGCCCGCATGCTGAGATCGAACGCTACCGCCGCGTCTTCGGCTCCCCCGTGCTGGCCGAGCATCCGGTGCTGGTGTAGGCGCTTGCCTTTTCTTGTTGTCGTTCCCGAAGGGAATCTGCGTTGAGCCACTCTCAAGATCTCCGGCGATCTCTCTCGGTCTACGCTTCCTGTACCCTATTTTGTAACCGAAAAGCAGGTATGCGATGGCCGCAGCAACAGTGCAACCCTTGATGTCGCTCGAGACATATCTCCGCACCGACTTCGAGCCGGACGCCGAGTATGTCGACGGCATAGTTGAGGAGCGTTTCTTGGGAGAGTTCGACCATGCCAGCTGGCAGGACGCCCTACAAGCCTGGTTTCGCAATCATGCCGCCGACTGGAACCTGCGCGCCCGCCCGGAGTATCGCGTCCGCGTTTCGCCGACAAGGTATCGCGTCCCCGATGTCACGGTCATGGACCGGGCTCTGCCGAGCGAACCGATCCTGACCCTTCCGCCCATGGCAGTCTTTGAAGTGCTATCGCCCGAGGACCGCATGGGACGTGTACTACGCAAGCTCGCCGACTACGAGACCATGGGAATCGCCAACATCTTCGTGATCGACCCGGAAACGCGGTGCTTCTACCAGTTCCGCAACGGCACTCTCGGACATTGCACAGAACCCCGCATCGATCTCGCCAACGCCCCCGGCTTCGTGGACTGGGAGGCACTCGAGGGCCTGCTGTACTAAAGCGAGTTGCCATAGCAACAACACTTTATCTCGACCTGGGGCGCAACCGCAGTGTTTTTTATTGTCGTTCCCGAACGGGAATCTGCGGCTCCGAGGCAGTTTGCGACAACGGCCCCCTCATAAAAGGGCCGTATACTCACGGCGATGACTTCGTTCCGCTCCCTCTCTCGCTTAGGTGTCACTGCGACCCTGGTGCCGCTCCTTCTTGCCACCCCCGCCCACGCCTGGGGTCCCGAGGGCCACCGCATGATCAACCGGCTCGCCGCCGAGTCCCTCCCCGGCGACGTCCCGGCTTTCCTCCGCAGCCCTCGTGCGCTCGACACGATCGAGTACCTCGGCCCCGAGCCCGACCGCTGGCGTGGCCGTGCCGAGCCGGAGCTCGCGACCGAGCAGGCCCCCGACCACTTCCTCGACGAGGAGTGGGCCGACCTCGCCGGCAGCCCCTGCCCCAAGGGCTCCCCAGGCTGCAGCCCCACCGGCACCATGCTCCCCAAAGGGCGTTACGACTACTTCAGGGCCCTCGCCGGTGCCCAGAAAATGCACCCCGAGCTGCCCTTGAACCCCGACAAAGTAGGCACCCAGCCCTGGCAGGTCGAGGAGGTCTGGGAACGGCTGAAGTCCGACCTGCGCGACTACCGGCAGCTCGCCGCGACGCACGGCGACGTTGGCCCAGTCGAGACGGTTGTCCTCTTCGAGGCGGGCTGGCTGGGCCACTACGTCGCGGATGGGGCACAGCCCCTGCACGCCACCATCAACTACAACGGCTGGGTCGAGAAGGCCAACCCGAACGGCTACACGACCGAACATGGCATCCATTCGCAGTTCGAGTCAGTCTACGTGGCCGCCAATATCAAGATCGCCGACGTGGCACGGCTGATGGCCACCACGAAATCTCAGGTCATCAACGATGAATGGACGCAGTACCTCGACTACCTGCACCATGCCAACTCGCTCGTTGCGCAAACCTACAAGCTCGAGAAGGCGGGCGGGTTTAGGGATGCGGGCACCCCAGAGGCCAAAATCTTCACCGAAGAACGCCTCGCCGCAGGCTCGATCGAGCTGCGCGACCTTATCTATTCCGCCTGGGTGCACTCCGCCGACCCCGTGCCTGATCCCCACGCTAGTTAATAGTTGAACGAAGTCGCGTAATCGTACATCCGGTTTCCGTGCCGTATCGTAGACAAAAGATACATGGGATTCCATAAACTTTTCGGGGCCGTTAAGGTGGCCTGGGCGTTCACTACGTCTCTGACCGAGTTGGTCGTGCGCCGTCCCCACGACAGGCAGGCGCGCGCGGTGTGGCTGACGAAGTTCTGTCGCAAGGTGCTGCGCACCGTCGGCATGACGTGGACCGTGACCGGTCCGGTCCCCGAAGAGGGTGCCGTCATCACCAACCATTTGACCTACGTGGATATTTTGGTGCACGCGGCACTCCGGCCCTGCGTCTTCGTCTCCGCAATTGAGACCCGGCGTATGCCGCTGATTGGCTGGATCAGCATGATGGCCGGCACGGTCTACGTCACCCGCGGAGCCGGCGGCAGCGCAGCCAAGGCGGCCAGCGGCATGGCCGAGGGCTTCCATGACGGCTTGCCCGTCGTGTTCTTTCCGGAGGGCGGCACAAGCGTGGGGGATCAACCCTTACTGCCGTTGCACAGCGGCTTATTGGCGGCGGCCATCGAAGCGGGAGCTCCGGTTACGGCAGGTTACTTACGTTACCAGCTCTCGCCGCAGGATCTTGCAGCCGGCAAATCCACCCGGGAAGATGTCCACTGGGGGTCGCAGACCTTGCCCGCCCATCTTTGGAATTTTTTCGGCTTGCACGAGGTGCACGCCGAGCTTCATTTCGCCCGGAAATCTATTGTATTTAGCCCTCAAGCCATCGCCAATCGTAAAAAGGCGGCGGATGAGGCCGAGGTCGCCCTCCTGCAGCTATCCGGAAGTCCTATGTAGACATTCTTGTATAACAAAAGTAACAGTCAGTAACTTACCATCGGGCCCGAATGCGTTACTCTTAACATCCCGTTATGATCCTGGTTTTCGCCGCCTCGAGCTTTTTGCTGGTCGTTGCTGTCGTTTATTTCGCGACGGCGGCGCGGCAGCAGCGCAGTCGATGCGGGGAGCTGCAAGCAGAGATCGACCGCTTTCGCAGCGAGGCGACGCAGCGGGAATCTGACCTCCGCCAGCGTAACGAGCTGGACTCCGTCAAGGATGAGTTCATTTCCACGGTTTCGCATGAGTTGCGCACGCCCCTGACGAGCATTCGAGGCGCACTTGGCCTGCTTTCTGCCGGTCTGATGGGCAAGGTGGACGATAAAGCCGCCAACCTGCTCCGCATCGCCAGCACCAACACAGATCGCCTCGTCCGCTTGATCAACGACATCCTGGATCTGGAGCGGATGAGTTCCGGCTCTGCCCCGCTGCAACCGCGTCCCTGCTCCTTGCGCGAGCTTGTGCTGCAGTCGATCGATACGATGAGCTCGATGGCGGAGAACGCGCAGGTTCGGCTTGAAGCGGTAACGGAGCCCGGCAATCCGTCCCTAACGGTAGAGGCCGATCCCGACCGGATTCAGCAGGTGCTCACCAACCTACTTTCAAACGCCATCAAATTTTCTCCCGCAGGCTCGGCAGTGCGAGTCACCACAGAGACGCGGCCCGGCGAGCTTACGGTGCGCGTGGTCGACAAAGGACGGGGCGTTCCCGCGGCCAAGCTCGAAAGCATCTTTGAGCGTTTTCAGCAGGTCGACCCTGGCGACTCACGTCAAAAAGGCGGAACCGGGCTGGGTCTCGCCATCTGCCGCAGCATCGTTCATCAGCATGGCGGCCAGATCTGGGCCGAGCGCAATGATGCGACCATCCCGGGAGAACCTGGAACGACATTCGCCCTGCGGCTTCCGCGTGTGGAGGTCCACTCTGCTACACCTCCTGCGTCCCCGGGGTCGCGGCATGGAACCATCCTGGTTGTGGATGACGACCCGGGCGTGCGCCATGTTGTCGCCGAACAGGTACGCAACCAGGGCTACCGTGTCGTGGAAACTGAATCCGGCCAGAGTGCGCTGCAAATTGCGGCCAGCCAGCAAATTGAAGCCATTCTGCTTGATCTGTATAGGCCCGGTTTGACGGGATGGGAAACCGTGGAACGTCTCAAGGCAAATCCGGTCACAGCGGCAATCCCCGTCGTCGTTTTAAGCGTACTGTCTCCAGTCATGCATAGTGGCAGCCGCACCTCCGTCATCGGTAAGGCCCAGGGCTGGGTCCAGAAACCCACCAATCCCAGCCTGCTGCTCGCTGAACTCGGCAGGGTGCTGCACCGCGGTACCGGCCCGGCGCGGCTTCTGTTGGTAGAGGATGATAAGGATCTCGCGGCAGTGGTGCTTTCGAGCTTCGACCACAAGCCCTCTGACCAGAATCTCCACATCGACCATGCCGCTTCTCTCGGTGAAGCCATGCGGGCCTGTGAGAAAAACCCACCCGAGATCCTGATTCTCGATCTAAGCCTGTCAGACGCTAGTGGGTTTGCCTTGGTGCAATGGCTCCGCCGGCATCCACGACTGCATACATTGCCGCTGGTGGTTTACTCGGGCCGCGAGGTTTCAGCCGATGAGCTGGAACAGCTCCGTCTCGGTCCGACACAGTTCTTAAGTAAAGCTCGTGTTCAGCCGAAAGAGATTGAAGCACTCGTATTTGCCATGGTTCGGCAGATACAAAAGCCCACACCGGAAGGTCTTCCAGCATAAACTGTGGAAACCCTCTGCAAATCCCACACCAGATCAGCAGGATCATGCGCCGAATACTGATTATCGACGACGAAGACGACATACGCGAGGTCGCCGCACTTTCCCTGGAGACCGTTGCCGGCTGGAATGTGATGACCGCCAATTGCGGCTCAGACGGCATACACAAGGCCGAGGCCGAGCAACCGGACGCCATCCTGATGGACGTGATGATGCCCGCCATGGATGGTCCGACCACCTTTCGCGAGATGCAGAAAAACCCAGGAATCTCGCATATTCCGGTTCTTTTTCTCACCGCAAAGGTGCAGGGTGTCGACCAGAGACGCTTTGCGGGTCTGGGCGTCTCCGGCATCCTCTTCAAACCATTCGACCCGCTTACGCTCGCCGAACAAATGGCGACGGCTTTAGGCTGGTAACTAAATCCGCTTGGCTTGGTAACTAAATTCAGTGTCGTTCTGATTCATGTTGCAACACTGTAGTACCTCGGTATACTGCGAAAGCATCATCGGCAAAATTCACACGTACGTCTAGGCTAGGTCCATGTCTGCCCTTCCTCACGCGTTAAGTGTTCCCGGGTCCCAGCAACTGCTCGCCTCCGTTTGGCAGCGAAACCTGCCGGTTATTCGTGAACGACTCGCGATTTTGAGCGATGTGGCCCTGCATGCCGATGCAGGCGTACTCACCGTGGTGGCACGCAAGGAAGCCGCCGATGTCGCTCACAAGCTGGCCGGCTCACTGGGCATGTTCGGTTATCTCAGCGGAACCGAAATCGCCCGCGAGTTGGAATTGCTTCTGGAGTCAGACGGGCCCGTGGTGACCGCTACCGTGCGTGAGCTGGCTTCTCGGTTGATCCTGTCTGTACCTGTCTAGCAGCAATCCGCCAAAGCAGAAACCCAATAGCAGATCTAGCTTTTGATCGTGTCGCTCCGCTACGGCTTCTTAGGTCAAGAGAATGGCTATAAGAACTCACTACCGCGCAAAGTAAACTCCATCGCGCGCTTCCACCCCAACGCGCCGCCCGAATAAGCCGGAAAGCGCATCACTCGTCAGGAGATCCCTCTTCACCCCATCCGCAACCATCCGCCCATCGCGCATCATCAGCACACGCGTCATCTCCGGCAGAATGTCGGACACATTGTGCGTCACCAACAGGATCGCCGTGCCCGTCTGCGCCAGCGTGCGCAGTATCTCCCGCAAATCCCCCTGCGCCGCTAAGTCCAGCGCATTCGATGGCTCATCGAGCACCAGCACCTTCACATCCCCCGTGGTGCCCGCCATCGCACGCCCAATCATGATGCGCCGCTGCTGCCCCGCAGACATGGTGCTCACCAGCTTGTCTCGCAGATCGAACGCATGCACCTGCTTAAGGATCTGCTCCGCACGCTCCCGCATAGCCGGCGTGACGTGCAAATGGGGCCAGAGCATGGAACTCGAGAAGAATCCAGTCAACACCGCCTCGAAACCAGTGGTGGACAAAGCCGCCTGACCGGGCAGTTCCGCGGAGACTACGCCCATGCGCCGCCGCAGCTCCGTCACATCCCATCGTTCACGCCCGAACAGCCGCACCCGCGTCTCCGTTCGTGGCAGCGGATACAGTTCGCAAGTCATCACCTTCAGCAGCGTTGATTTCCCGCAGCCGTTGGGCCCAAGCAAAACAATGTGCTCACCCTGTTCAACCCGCAGCGTAATGTCGTGGAGAACGACCTCCCCTCCACGCATAACGTTCACATGCTGCATGTCGATGATAGGCGTGCTGTGACCCTCGCTCATCGTTGCTTTCGTACGCGAAAAAACACGCCGACGATGCGCGTGGCGGCCTGCACGGAAGCCCGCAGGTTCCCAGAGACCTTGCTTTCGCCGCCGGTGCGGCAGCGGTAAATCATCGGCACCTCGCGTATGCGTAGCCCCTGTTGCACGGCCTTGATCTGCATCTCCAGAT
The DNA here is from genome assembly GCA_964247595.1 of uncultured Acidobacteriaceae bacterium. Classification (GTDB taxonomy): domain Bacteria; phylum Acidobacteriota; class Terriglobia; order Terriglobales; family Acidobacteriaceae; genus Granulicella. The sequence goes on from CAXTUW010000024.1 coordinate 24,346, forward strand.
TCCACCCAAACGTCATCTCGCCCATGTGCAGCGACTCCAACGAAGATCGCCGAATCGCGCGAAACGCCGCCATATCCGTATAGCGAAAGCCGTAAAGCAATCGCACCAGCAGGCTGATAAAAAACGCTGCAAACACTTGGCTCGGCAGCATCGAGCCTCGCTCACGTCCGGCAATGCGCGAAGCCAGCACAAAGTCCGCTTCGCCTTGAATGACGGGATCGATCAGCCTTGGCAACTCCTCGATCGCATCGGCTCCATCGCCGTCGAGAAATACAAGCAGGTCGCTCGTCGGCAGCGCGGCCTGTACCCCGGCACGCATCGCGGAGCCATAGCCACGCGGTGCCGTGATCACACGCGCCCCGGCCTCTGCCGCGATAGCAGCGGTCTCATCTGTGCTGCCATTGTCCACAACGATGCACTCCGCAATGCGGTCCCACGGCATTGATCGGACAACGCCACCGATGGACGCCGCTTCATTAAGTGCTGGAATGATGACCGAGATCTGAGCGGGCATGCGTCAGCGCAGCGCCTCCGCCTGCCGTGCCGCATGTCCTTGGCGCGCGACGAACGCCTGGGCCGTGTCAGCCAAAGGCTCTCTTTGCCGCGGTAAAAGCAAAGGCCACACAGGCCAGCGCCGCAGCGCAAGCTGCAAGGCAAAGGAGAGCGCCACAGCGAGGTACAGCCGCTCATTCAGCAGGAACATCTTCGGCCCAGGTGCCGCCAGTCCCGTCGTGTAGCCGTAGAAGAAACCGAGGACATACGTGAACAACGGCAGGCTCGGTGCCAGCACCATGAACGGCACCAGCCACAGGTTGTACCAGGCATAGTGCGGTGAAAACAGCAGCATCAACGCGAACGCGAGCATGGCCGAAATACGCACAAACGCAGGCGGCCGCGCCGCTTCATGGCATTCGCCTACAACCGTTTCGGTTGTGGCATGACGCCACGCCCACAGCGTCAGGCCCCCAAGCACTACCGCACAAAAAGCCAGGAAAATACTCTTCCCCACCCATCCAAAGGCATGGAAGGTGTGCAGGTAATCCAGCAGGAAAAACCGCGACCCGCTATCAATGCCTTCCTCCTTCGAGTAGCCGGAAAGAAACCCAAACACCCGCCATCCCACGGAGGCATATAACGCATAACCCGCAACACACACGCCCGCAACTGCCGCCGGCATCCTCCACTCGCGCCGCCGATACAGCGCCGGCAACAGCAGCAGCGGATAGAACTTCGTCATAACCGCACAGCCAAGAAACAGCCCCGTGAGCACAGGCCGCTCGCGCAAGCGAAACAACAGTGCCAGCGCAACAAAGCCGCACACTGCCGCGTCCACATGGCCCGCATCGCCGATCTCCCAAACTACGAGCGGACACCACACGAGCAGCAGCACCTCCGCCGCCGGCCGTCCCAGTCGCTCCAGCACCTTCGCCAGCGCCCATCCAGCCAGTGCCTCAAAGGCCAGCATCAGCAGCTTCATCGCCTCTACGCTCGGCGCGAAATACGTGGCCAGCCAATAGATCATCTGCGCAATAGGCGGGTAAATTGTCGGCGCATAGTCGCGCCGATTGATGTTGTCGAAGATCTCCTGATTGGGCGCACGCAAAGCCGTGAGCGCGGGGTTTCCCGGCACATAGCGGTAAGGACTTATACCCGCATGCTGCACAATGCCATCCCAAACATAGCGATAGATATCCGAAGACAACGTGGGATCAGCGAGATACGTGATGGCCTGCATCGCCACAGCGAATCCGATCACAATACGGAGCGTGGCACGGTCCACGGGTTGCGTGCGCACAATCAGCACAGCCCCGAGATACACGATCACCGAGAGCAAGGAGACGCCGGAAAAACCGATTGTGAAATGGCTAATCTCCGCCACAAACTGATGCGAAAGCGCCACAAGAATAAGGCCTAGAAAACACAATGCGGCATTAGTAAACCGAGGGTCGCCGTCATGCCACCGCTTGGCCTGGTCCAGCACTCTCATCGGACCACATCGGCAAAGAGATCATTTTTGGAGATAGGGATGGACTCCCGACGCGCCTGGAGAAATTTACGCGTATCTCGCGCATCAAAACCCGCGACCGATGCAAACGCTGGCCGCACCCCTTCCAGCAACTCCGCCTCCAGCGTACGCAAAGTGAGCGCATCATCTACGTCATACCAGAGTGGCAGTTCCACTATTTCGATCTTTGCCTCATGCAGTCTCTCCACCGTCTCCCGATACACGGAAGCCGTGCTCCAGGTGATCTCTTCAAACGGCGCTTGATGCGCTTGCTTCAGACCGATAAGGTAATACCCACCATCATCCGAACCGCCCAGCACCAAGCGATCGCCCGGCCGTTGTAATGCCTCCACCGCCGCGCGCAAGGCCGCCGTCGGTAAAGTAGGCGAATCTGAATCGATCAAGCAGACCGCACCAAAACCACAGGCCAGGATGTCCACTGCCGCAAGGTGCAGACGCTCCCCAAACCCATCGCCCCTCTGCGGAATCAGCGCAAAACCCTCAGGCAGCAAGCCATCGAAGGCCACCTCATCCCCCACGGGCGTATAGCAAACCAACCCCGCCGCCGTGCCTTCGCCCGCAACGGTGGCAATATTCTCCGTCGTGTCGCGCAGGAAGCAAATATTCAGCGCCGCAGCCTCCTCCGGCGTCAGCGGCGGCGAAAGCCGCGTCTTCACCTTGCCCGGCCGTGGGGCCTTCGACATTACGGCCAAAGCGCAAAGGTGGGCGCGATCCGCTTGCGGCGCGGAAGCTTGCAGCACAAGGTACATCCGATCGGTCAAGCAGGCTCCACAGGACAGCAGTTTTGGACAGGCGAATCCTTATCATAGCTGCTCCGAAACACTCGTAGCTATTCACCTCAAACCCTCAGAACTGAACAAGACCCGCTTCCGGACCACAATGAGCAAGCAACGCACCTTTCATTCAGCCTCAAACCCGCGATTCCAATGCGCGATCACCCGCGTCTCCCGCTCAAACCCCAGCACGCTTGCACTGCCCGTCCCCAACGCAAACAACTTGCCATCCACCGCCGGCCGCCCAATCCACCGCGCCGCCAAGATCCGCAAGATATGCGCATGCGCGAACAGCGCCACCCGCTGCGTCTGAGCCCTCTCACCTTTGTTGTCATTCCCGAAGGGAATCTGCGTTTCCGCCGCCGCCGCCAAGGCCCGATCAATGACATGATCCGCCCGCGTCCCCACCACCTCCACCGACTCGCCACCCGCCAGCGCATCCGTCCAAACACTCCACTGCGGCCCATGGATCGCCCGCATCTCCGGCGTCGTCTTGCCCTCCGCCTCGCCGTAGTTCCACTCCTGCAAATCGTCTTCGGTCTGCATTACATCGCCGAACCCCGCCAACCGCGCCGTCTCCTGTGCCCGCTGGCGAGGACTTACGAACACCGCCGCAAACGGCTTACCCTTTAAGAAATCCTTCAACTCCACAGCCCGCTGCCGCCCATGCTCCGTCAACGGGATGTCCGTGAAGCTCGTATGCGCCCCACTCAAACTCCAAGCCGTCTCCCCGTGCCTTACCAGCCAAAGCTCCGTAGCCATAATCCTCCCGCCATCCTCTTCCGCGATTGTTCCATGTTTGCTCCGCGCACAGAGGAGCAACGCGACCCTCTCCGGCATTTACGAAGCGCTTACTGGATCCTACTGTCCTCAACCGATTGGTCATCAGCTCAAGGAAGGGAGGACGAGAAGCGCGTTTATCCTACCAATGCAGTAAGGGTAGGGCGCTTTGCGTATGTAGTGCATTAGCTGTGAAGACAGCAGTTCGCTGCGAACCAGACCTAGGCTCAATAGTTGACTGTCCAGACGCTTATCTATATTGTTGATCCATGCCAAGGCCGAAGAGCGACGAAAAAAGAAGCGCGATTCTGGAGGCGGCAACGCGCGTCATCGTTACCCAGGGCCTGAGCGCGCCCACCGCGGGCATCGCGAAAGAAGCAAGCATTGCCAATGGATCGCTCTTCACCTACTTCGAAACAAAAACGGACCTCTTCAATCAGCTCTATCTCGAGTTGAAAACAGAGATGGCCTCTGCCGCTCTTAAAGACCTTCCCTCCGGTGCAGAACCTCGTGAGCAATTCTTCCACCTCTGGCAACACTGGATGAACTGGGCAGTGTGCTACCCCGGAAAACGGCGAGCGCTCGCACAGCTCGGTGTCTCCGATGAGATCACGCCGGAAACCCGTGAGGCGGGTCACAAGGTAATGGCGGGTGTCGCAGAACTGCTTGGACAGATTCGCGCCCGCGGCCCCATGCGTAAGGCCCCGATGGGGTTCGTTGTCGCGATCATGAACTCTGTTGCGGAAGCGACCATCGAGTTCATGAGTCAAGATGCAATACATGCGAAAAAACATTGTAAAGAGGGCTTCGAGGCGCTGTGGCGCGTTGTTGCTTAATATCTTGTCCCAAGTAATGACTGACTAGACAGACACTAAAGGAGGAACGTTAAATGCCGAACACCTTCCCGAGGAATAGCCCATCGGAGCAAAAAACATACGTCATCACCGGTCCGACCTCGGGGATAGGTCGAGCCACGGCCCTCGAAGTCATGAAGCGCGGCAACGTCGTACTTGTGGGACGCGACCGCGCAAAACTCGACGGGTTACAAAAGGAGATCGAGCGAGAGGGCGGGCAAGCGGTCTCGGTCATGTGCGACTTGTCGGATCTCGCGAGTGTGCGGCGCGCGGCTGCGGAGATTATCGCTCTCGACCTGCCGATCGTTGGGCTCCTCAACAACGCGGGTATCGCCCCGACACGCGCTACTAAAAACGCAATCGGCTGGGACATGGCATTCGCGACAAACCACATCGGACCGTTCGTGCTGACCGAAGCGCTGATCCCGCATCTCCCTGATGGAGCGAACGTCGTCTTCATCGCTTCCGGCGTAGAAGACCCCGAGCGCAAGCCGGCGAAGATGGCGGGTTTTCGTGGCGGCCGTTACATCTCCGCGGAGGCGAGTGCGCGCGGTGAGTGGGAGCCTGGCGGGTCCAAGACGGCGGGCGCGGACGCCTATGCCACCTCCAAGCAGTGCACGCTGGCCACGGCGCTGGCATTCGCTCGCGAAACGCCGCGGCTGCACTTTAACGCCGTCGAACCGGGATTCAGTCCAGCCACCGGCCTCGCGCGCGATGCAAACCTGCTTGTGCGCTTTTTATTGAAATACGTCCTCTCGCTATTTGCTGCTCACATCAAGTATTGGAGCACCCCGAAGCTGGCCGCGCCCATGATCACGAAAGTGCTCATAAGCCAATCAGGCGCAACCGGTGTTTATTACGATGAAAAAGGCCAACCAATGCTCGGCTCCGAACTTGTGCGAGATCCCAGATTCCAGGACCGCGTCGTTGCAGAAACACGTGCCCTGCTGTCAACAGTTCGGGCGTAGACGATTCGGGCGTAGACGATTCGGGCATAGATAAGGTGGTGCCTATCTCTTACGCGCAAATATCTGGCAATAAATAAGCAACAAAACTGGATCTTTTAGGGGAGCAACGTGGCAATCGACAAGGATGTGCTTGAGAAACGCAAAGTCGCAGTGTTTACAGGGGGCAGCCGAGGTATAGGGCAAGACATCGCATTCTCCCTCGCCAGGATCGGCATCGGATCGTGCTGACCTATCAGTCGAACAAAACTGAGGGGAACCGGGTCGCGCAGGAGATTGTCGCATCCGGTGGCGTGGCGGTGGCATTGCAGTTGGACGTTGCCCTGTCGTCCTCGTTCGACACCTTTCTCGATCAACTCAAGGCCGTGCTATCCGACAAATTCGGCACAGAAACAATCGATTTCTTGATCAGTAACGCCGGCTCCGGCAAAGCCATAGCCATCGACAGCTTGACTGAATCTGATTTCGACAGCTTTGTAGACGTCCACTTCAAAGGTGTCGTCTTCCTCACGCAAAAAACGCTGAGGATGATGAATGACGGCGGCGGTGTCGTGTTCATCACGGCGGCCGCAGATCGCTACAATGTTCCTAATTACGCCGCGTACGGTGCCTGCAAAGGGGCGGTCGAAGTCTTTTTCGCGATATGTGGCGAAAGAATACGGCCCGCGCGGCATCAGGTCCAACACCGTCGCGCCTGGCGGGATCGTGACCGACTTCAACAATGCGGCCATCCGGAGTAATCCGCAAGCGCAGCAGTGGATCATCGCCCAGACACCCATGGGACGCCTGGGTGAAGCGCATGACATCGGCGGGCTCGTTGCCCTTCTATGCACTGACGACACCCGCTGGTTGACCGGCCAGCGTCTTGAGGCGACAGGCGGCTTCAACCTGTAGAGAGTTCCTGCGCTCAGCCGGATTTTGTCCTTCATCTCCCCTCCCTCGACACTTGCGCGTACTGCCGTTCGGCTCAGTCACGGCTCGACAAAAGGTAGGCTCTTCGGCTATCCCGGTACCTCTGCGCCCCGTATTTCAGGGTGGGAAACGTAGGCTGCGGGTGGGGCAATTGAGGAGCGGATCACGCTTTCCCGAGACGTCGTGCGCCCTGCCCGCATGTCAATACAACTTTTGTGCAATCCAGTATCAGCCGCGCCGCGTACTGGTAGCGGGCCCCTACATTCCTCTCTCCGTGACGGGTAAACCACGCCGTCACCCCCCGCTCTAAAACGCACGCTGCCTGCCAAAAGGAATCCCATGAGCCACGAAAAGTCGAACATCGTTATTGCCCCTCCGTCAGCTTCACGGCTCGATCGTCGTCGTTTCTTCCGCCAATCCGGCCTGCTCGGTCTGGGTGCCGCCGCCTCCGGTCTGCTGCTGCCCAAGGCCTTTGCCCAGTCCACGGGCTCGCAAGCAGCCGACCAGGCCGCCGACACCGTCGCCGAAATCTTCACCGCTGCCCTGGTCGCCGAGGACCTCGCCACCACCTTCTACTACAACGGCCTTGTCGGCCATGTCATCGATGATCCGGCGCTCGCGGGCTCCGGGGGCGGCATCCATGACATCACCAATGGCAACCTGCCCAACCTGCAATACATCCAGGCCGCGTTGACCGAAGAGATCAACCACGCCAACTTGTTTCGCAGCCTCCTGGGCGGCAGCGATCCGACAGCCGACCCTTACCAGACCTTCTACTTCCCTGCCGGCACCTTCGACCAGATCGGCAGCTTCACCTCCATCCTCAGCGCGCTCGAGAACGCCTTCATCGGTGCCTACCTGGCCGCCATCCAGGAGTTTGCCCTCATGTCGGCCAACGTGGCCCCAGGCAGCGCCTATTCCGCGACCCAACTGCAATACTTCGCCAAGGTCGCCGCGTCCATCATGGGCATCGAGTGCGAGCATCGCGTGCTCGGCAACGTCATCGCCAACATCAATCCATCGAACAACCTCAACTATGAGCAGACCGACGGCATCAATTCGGTCTACAACGGCGCGAACTCCGCTTTTGCCGCACTGACGCCGTTTGTAACCCCTTCCACCGGTCCCGGGTACTCTCTCCAGACCGCCCTGCAGGGCGCGGCCAACGTCGGCATCGTCGTCGAGGGCGCACCGCCCACCATGTAAACCGGACACTGGTTCTGCCTGTTTCATACCCTTTGGCCGGCGTAGAGGCCTCTCACACAATCGAGAGTGCATCGCACCGGCCTCTTTCTTTTCGCCTCCTCTTCGCCGTTGTATTCTACAAAGATGGACTTCCAGCTCGTCACCGAGTACACCCCCCAGGGCGACCAGCCCCGCGCCATTGGCGAACTCGTCACCGGCCTCGAATCCGGCGATAAGGATCAGGTGCTGCTCGGCGTCACCGGCTCCGGCAAGACCTTCACCATGGCCAAGGTCATCAGCGAGGTCAACCGCCCCGCGCTCATCCTTGCGCATAACAAAACCCTCGCCGCGCAGCTGTATCACGAGTTCAAACAGTTCTTCCCCAACAACGCCGTCGAATACTTCGTCTCCTACTACGACTACTACCAGCCCGAGGCCTACATCCCCTCCGGCGACCTGTACATCGAGAAGGAATCGACCATCAACGACGAACTAGACAAGCTGCGCCTGAGCGCCACCCGCTCCCTCTTCGAGCGCCGCGACTCCATCATCGTCAGCTCCGTCAGCTGCATTTACGGCCTCGGTTCGCCGGAGGCCTACTACGGCATGCTCCTGCTGCTCGAGCGCGGTCAGAAGATTAAGCGCCAAGACATCACGCGCCGACTGGTCGAAATCCTCTACGAGCGCAATGACGTCGACTTCCGCCGCGGGACGTTTAGAGTCAGAGGGGACATCATCGAGGTCTATCCCACCTACGACGAGAACGCCTTCCGCATCGAGCTCTTCGGCGACGAGATCGAGTCCCTTTCCCAAATCGATCCGCTCTTCGGCACCGTCAAGCAGAAGTACGCCCGCCTCCCTATCTACCCCAAAAGCCACTACGTCGTCCCACCCGACCGCAAAAACGCCGCCGTCTCCAATATCCTCGCCGAGCTCGCCGACTGGGAAGGCCAGCTCGAAAAAGAAGGCCGCATCGTCGAGTCGCAGCGCATCCATCAACGGACCAGGTTCGATCTCGAAATGATCAAGTCCGTCGGCTACTGCCACGGCATCGAAAACTACTCCCGCCACTTCAGCGGCCGCCTTCCCGGCGAGCCCCCACCCACGCTGCTCGACTACTTCCCCCGCGACTTCCTCATCTTCATCGACGAGTCCCACGTCACCGTCCCCCAGCTTCACGGCATGTGGCACGGCGACCGCTCGCGCAAACAGAACCTCGTCGATTACGGCTTCCGCCTCCCCTCCGCGATGGACAACCGCCCCCTCCGCTTCGAGGAGTTCGAAGGTCGCACCGGCCAGATCGTCTACGTCTCCGCCACGCCGGGGCCATATGAGCTCACCAAATCCGCCGGCGTCGTCGTCGAACAGATCATCCGCCCCACCGGCCTCGTCGATCCTCAGATCGAGATCCGCCCCATCAAGGGCCAGATCGACGACCTCCTCGCCGAGATCCGCGACCGCGCCGAACGCAACGAGCGCGTCCTCGTCACCACCCTCACCAAGCGCATGTCCGAAGACCTCGCCAACTACTACACCGAGGTCGGCGTCCGCTGCCGCTACATGCACTCCGAGATCGAAACCCTCGAGCGCATCCGCCTCCTCCGCGACCTCCGCAAAGGCGAATACGACGTCCTCATCGGCATCAACCTTCTCCGCGAAGGCCTCGATCTTCCGGAGGTGTCGCTTGTTGCAATTTTGGACGCCGACAAAGAAGGCTTCCTCCGCTCCCAGGGCTCCCTCATCCAAACCATCGGCCGCGCGGCCCGTCACTTAGAAGGCCGCGCCATCCTCTACGCCGACAAGATGACCGACTCCATGCAGCGCGCCATCGACGAGACCGACCGCCGCCGCGAGAAACAGGTCGCCTACAACGAAGAACACGGCATAGAACCCCGCAGCGTCATCCGCTCCATCGACGACTCCCTCGCCGTCATCCTCAAAGCCGACTACGCCGACCTCACCGACGGCGACGCTAACAACGCGGCCCTCGACTTCGCCAACCAAGCCGACCTAGACGCTTACATCACCAAATTAGAATCCGACATGCGCGAAGCCGCCAAGAAATTCGAATTCGAGAAAGCCGCTAAACTCCGCGATCAAGTCAAAGAACTACGCACCAAAGAGTTTCTGTTTAGCTAGCATGTAGACATGCCTACTCTTTCGACCACAGAACGTATCAGGCTTTACGGTCTCCCTGGGGAAGGTCTGAAGATGCACGTACTCTTTCAGCGTCAAGGTCAGACGCGCAAGACTGTCGGCATAACACGGCCGGGATACTACCGCGTAGATTTCCTATTAGCTCGCCTAATAGCGCCAAATATACTGGAGACGAGCTTTCCTTCATCAAGAACGATGTCGGCGATTCACACATAAGGATCGCTAAGCGGGCTTCTCAAAGAGGACCCAACGACATAGAAAGCTCAGTGTTAAGTGGACATTTCGGAGAAGCAACTATCGATTTCCGATGTGCTGTAAATGAGGGTGGATGTATTGGACGGATCACCGCGGAGCAAGTCTGGGGCACTGATCACGTCAATGCTGAATTCATAGCATACCGGGCGCTTGCCCCATTCTTAAGTTCCTGGTCAGCGTCCCTAGACATCCCTATCATCGTCGAAACGATACAAGTGAGCGATCCAGCTACACACACCGAATCTTTGAGAGTACATCGCCCGTTCCGAGAGATGATGCCGCCGGGCGGCGTTGGTCCAAGATTGAGCGACGAATACTCAAAATTTGCCAGCGTCTACCGAGAAGCGCTGAATAGTTCCAGTCCCTTCTACCGCTACTTATGCCTATACAAGCTGGTTGAAAGCATCTACTACCGCCAACAGGTGAAGGCGAAGGAGGCAAAAGCTGCTGGACAACAACCCAGAAAGCGCAACGAAGACGTGAAGCTCACCCAAGATGCCCTGCACGGAATCGTGAGATGGGTTTATCCGTGGGAGGACAGCTTGAACGATGAGGTTCTCATGCGTCAACTGATGCCCGACGAAGCAGAGGGGAAGAAATTTAGATCGATCTACCAAGCGGTACTGCTCCCTTTGAGAGACACTGTGGCCCACGCTCTCATGAGCTCCGGTGAAATCAAGACAGTCGCAGATCGGCTTGAAGATGTCGAAAATGTAGAGAAGTGGCTGCCGCTTCTCAGGCTCTGGGTGAGAGTCCTGATGGCATCAGAGTTTCCAGAAGAGTTCATAACCTTCGGCGGCACATCCCAAGAGGCACAAGTTCACTCACACAAGTAATCGCCGGGTGCCCCATCCATGCGCAGCCTCACCGCGCATGGGTGGGAGACCGACCAACCCAAAAGTGCCACAGCCCCCAAACACCTTCCGAAGCTACGACCACTCCGCGCCCACCGGCCTAAAGGGCGGGGCCCCCTGAAATTACAACAAAACTCCGGGTGCCCCATCCACGCGCAGCCTCACCGCGCATGGGTGGGAGACCGACCAACCCAAAAGCGCCACAGCCCCCCGCACCTTCCGAAACTACGATCAACCTGTTGTGTCCGCCAGACCAAAAGCGGGTAAGCCATTCCCAGCTCTGACTAGGCAGTCAATTCTCGCGCCTTTTGAATTGCAAAATCGCGCTTCTCGACTGGACACCCTTGCGGGTGGCGCATCCATAGAATGGCTGGCACCGATCCTGTCCGCTCCCGCCACCAAACGTCGTCAGCACCCATGCCCAAGAGCTCGGACTTTTCCCAATCCGCATCACCGGGATCGCCGATCGCAGGAAGCATGGTCTTCTTCGCGTAATTGTTCGTCACAAAGACGATAAGATCAGGCTGCAGAACCTCTATCTCCCGACGTAAAATCTCGATCGCGAACTGGGTCTGTAGCTCAAGAGCTAGCGGACCAGCATCGCCAGGATTACCTGACCAGATCCCGATGCGAGCAAGATTCGACCACGAGACATTCGAGAGCTCTGTCCCGCCCAGAGCACTCCCTAGCTCATTGGCGAAGCCCCAGAAGCTCGGACCAGACTTCTGTGACTGTGCACGGTGCACGAAGATGGTTCGAGCAAAAGAAGCTGACTGCTCGAAGGCATCCTCAGCGCTCACCTCGAGAGCAGCATCGAACTTTTCGACTTCGCACGGGCTCTTCGTAGCTTTACCGACGTAGAGCACCGATTTCTTTAGGCCGGGAAACCCTTTTGGACGAAAACCCACGAAGGGAGCCGCGACCTGAATCCCGGCTTTCTTCATCTCCGAATAGACGTTCAGCGAACGTTGCCACAACTCTTCCGTAAAGACCACATCGTCTGCTATCACAAGCTCTCCTTAAGGTGAACCGAGCATGGTGGATGGACCTCTCACAATGTAATTGATCCTCCCCGACTGCGGCTCGCGCGATACACATGTCCTTCCTACACAAACCCGCTTGCCGTGCGTGCCCCATTCCTGCGCAGTCTCATCAAACCCAAACCTCGCAACCATGGTGCAGCGATCTCTCATGGCTGACGGACGAGCCGGGTCCAGTCGGGATCGCCACGCAGCCGAGGGTGGACCGCCGCCCTCCTCACACTTCCGGCCAGGGATACCGCGCGTGGGCCGACGACCCACCGACGCCAGTGCTAATAGTTAGCCGACGGGCCGGGTGGCCCACACCTCACCTCAACACAACGTGGGTGCGTGGGTGCCCCACATCTCGCTTCTGAGATGTGGGTTTCGGGAACCCCGAGATCCCACCACCGAGACTCATTCCCAACCCACCCCGTCGCGCCGCGGTCCAGTTCGATTCAATCTCGACCGTCCCCACCTCCCCGGTCCACCAATGCCGGAAGCTCGACCATTCCCACGCCTCAGGCGTCCGCACCAACCCACGCGCCACCGGATTCCGGTGAAGGTACCGGCGCTTCTCCATCAACTTGCGCTCGCTCCACACATTGAAGTCGTAATACCGGTGGCTCCAGAAGGGCCGTTCCGTACGCTGCACCGCTACGGAGAGCTTGATCGCTTGCAGCGCCGTGGCTAACCTCACGCCGCGTGGCTCACTCATCAGCAGGCGCACGTGCTCCGGCATAACTACATAGGCCGTAACGAAGAATTCGTATCGAACGCGCATCCGCTCCAACGCCCGCTCAAACAGCTCCTTGGCCTCGGGTGTGGCCAGATAGGGCCTACGGCCGTAACAGGAGAACGTGACGAAGTGGAGATCTCCCGTCTCCTGATACCGCACTAGATCCCGAGGCACGGGGAGATCCTACACCCACGTCTCAGAGACGAGACATGGGGCACCCTCACCTCGCGCTACGACTTTCGGGTCAGAAGAACCGTTCGGGTACGAGACGGTGCGAGTGGCAGGTGCCCCATATCTCGTTTTTGAGATGTGGGTTTCGGTTGTCCTTATCCTTTAAGCCGCGACCGTATTCTCCGGCATCGCCAGGTACTGGTGTACAAACGCAATCGCCATCGAGCCCTCACCCACGCTCGACGACACGCGCTTGATCGAGTCATGGCGCACATCGCCGACGCAGAAGAAGCCCGGCAGGTTGGTCTCCAGCAAGTAGGGCTGCCGGTTCCCGCAGGACCGGTCCGGCAGGTCACGCCCGGTGCACACATATCCACGCTCATCGCGCATCAGCTGCTCCGGCAGCCAGCCCGTGTTGGCATCGGCACCGATCATGATGAACAACGCATCGGCCGGACGCGATTTGGTCGCTTCATCCTGCGTCACGGTGCAGATCCCCTCCAGGTAGCTCTCACCGGAGACGGAGACGACCTGCGTGAACGGCTCGATCTTGACGTTGGGCCGATGGTCCAGCTGCTCGATGAGGTACTGCGACATGGTCAGGTTCAGCCCCGCACCCCGCACCAGCATCGTCACCGAACGCGCATAGCTTGCGAAGAACATCGCCGCCTGCCCAGCCGAGTTGCCGCCACCCACGATGAAGATATCCTTGCCGACAACGCTGCTCGACTCCATGCGGGACGCGCCATAGAGCACACCCCGCCCCTGCAGGCGCTCGATGCCCTCGGCCTCCAGCCGCCGCCAGTCAACCCCTGTGGCGAGCACGACCGAACGTGTGGTAACCCGATCCCCGCCATCCAACTCGATGCAGTAACCGTCGCGCAAAGGGAAGATGTTCTGCACCTCACGCGTCATCACGATTTCCGTGCCGAAACGCGTGGCCTGCTTCACCGCCCGTTCGCTGAGTTCATCGCCGGAGATGCCGCCCGGGAAGCCGAGGTAGTTCTCGATCCGTGAGGAGGTGCCGGCCTGTCCACCGACCGTGGAGCGCTCAATGAGCAGCACCTTCAGGCCCTCGGAAGAGCCATACACCGAAGCCGCAAGACCCGCCGGACCGGCACCCACCACCACCACATCGTAGTGCTCCGTCTTGGGCGAGGTGATGAAGCCGAGCGCCTCCGCGACCTTGCGCACGGTCGGCGGCTGCCCTACGCACTGCTCGCGATCGATCACAACGGCCGGGCCGTCCATGTCCGGGGGCATGCAGGCCGGCACACGATCGGGCTCACGGTCCCGATCGACCCACTCAAACGGAATCCGATTGATGGAGAGAAACGAACGTATGTCGCGGCAATCGATATCGTATTGCGAGCCCACCACCAGCACCCGCGAGCCTGGGGTTTCGCGGATGTACTCCTGGATCATGGTGACGCGATCCATCATGGTCTTCATGATGAGCGCGCTGCATTCGGGCGAACTGTCGATCATTTCCTTAAATTGGAGACGATCCAGGCGCAGCACGCGCGACGCGGTCTTCGACCGCAGCGAGGCAAATGAGGATGATCCCAGCAACAAGGGCACCTCGCCGAAGTAGTCGCCATGGTTATAGTGCTTCACCACCTTGGGTTGCCCGTTGAAGTCCTTGGTGACCTCGAGCTGCCCTTCGATCAGCACATAGAACCAAGGCGTTTCGCCCTCGCGGATAAGCCACTCGCCGGCACACAGGCGCATGTCCGCAGCCACTTGGGCAATCTGGTTTCGCTGGCTCTCCGGCAGGCAGGCCAACACCGGTATCGACTCTAGATCCTTTGCTTCGAACACGGCTTCACCTCTTCTTCTATGGTCTCACGGGGTGAGTGTGTGGCAAGGGAAACATACTCCCTTGGCTGCCGGGCAAGGCAGCCATAATGGAAGTATGACTTCCCTCTCCGCAATCCCGCTCAAAACTATCGAAGGCAACCTATCAAACCTCGCTGCCTACACGGGCAAGGTGCTGCTCGTTGTGAATGTGGCATCGAAATGCGGGCTTACTCCGCAGTACACGGCACTGGAACAGCTTTACAAGCGGTTCAGTGACAAAGGGTTGGTTGTGCTCGGCTTTCCGGCCAATGATTTCGCGGGGCAGGAACCGGGCACGGACGCTGAGATAGCCGCGTTCTGTTCAACGCAGTATCCGGTCAGCTTTCCCCTGTTCTCGAAGATTGCCGTGACGGGCACCGATAAGCATCCGCTCTACGCCGCGCTCATCACCGCCCAGCCGGAGCGCATTTCGAATGGCAACGATCTTCGCGACCACCTGGCTGGCTATGCGGCTAAGAATGGACTCCCCGGCCCGAATGAACTGCCGGAGCTGCTCTGGAATTTTGAGAAGTTTCTTATCTCGCGGGAGGGCCGGGTGATTGGGAGATTTGCTTCGGACCTCACGCCCGACGATCCCAAGCTCGTGTCGGCCATCGAGGCCGCACTTTCGGAGAGTTAGCCCGGGGAAGAGATTTCGGTGCTACGCGACTGCGGTCCCGCCGCAGTCGCGTATGCTTTTCACATCCGCTGTTGACATCCAAAGAGGTCCTGCCCGAAGCATGCCCAAGCTGCAGCTTTCCTTGCCCGTAGTCCTCGCCTCCGCACTGGCCCTCGTGCCCTCACTCGCCGCGCAGCGACCGATTCGCATCACGGCGGATCTTTCCGAGGCATCGCGCAAGCTTTATCATGCGGAGATCGATCTTCCTGTAAAGACCGGCGCAAACAGCTTCACCACGCCGCAGTGGATCCCCGGCACCCACAGCCCAAACGGCCCGGCAAAGGATATTACGGGAGTCGTATTTTCAATCGACGGCAAGCCGATTCCGTGGCGCCGCGATGATGTGGACCTGTACCAATTTCATATCGATGTGCCCAAGGGCGTCAGCACCGTGCATGCTCATTTGGATTGCATCGTCCATGGGCGCGCCACGGACAAGATCGCGGTGCTTGAGTGGGAGAAGCTGTTGCTCTACCCCGCGCACACGCCGGTTCGCGATATCCCCATCCAGCCAAGCGTGACGGTGCCGGCGGGCTGGGGCATCGGCACGGCGCTGACACCTGTCACGCCCTTCGATGCCAACGCCAAGCCGGGCGGAACGGTTCAGTACCAACCCACAAACGTGGAGCAGCTTGAGGATTCACCGGTCATCGCGGGCGAATATTTCCATGAGTTCGCGCTCGCTCCGGAGATCACGCCGAAGCACTTCATCGACGTCGTCTCGGATGAACCCGAAGACTCAAATCTGCGCCCTGAGATCCTAGCCGATCTCAGCCACCTCGTTCGCGAGGCTGACAAGGCCTATGCGTCGCACCACTACAACCATTACAACTTTCTGCTGACTCTTTCCGACACCGCCGGCGGCGAGGGCCTGGAACATGGGCAGAGCTCCGATAATGGCACCGAAGAGCTCGGCTTCGCGAATGCCAAGCACCTGCTCGGCAACGCCGAACTGCTTTCGCATGAGTTCACGCACTCGTGGAACGGCAAGTATCGCCGCCCGGACAGGCTCTACCAAACGGATTTTGCCAAGCCGCAGGTGGGCGAGTTGCTTTGGGTCTACGAGGGAATGACGCAGTACCTCGGCAACGTGCTCGCCGCGCGCGATGGTATGTGGTCGCCCACGCAGTACCGCGAGATGCTGGCCCTTTCCGCGGCGCAGCTGGACTACAAGCCGGGCCGCCTCTGGCGTCCGACCGACGATACCGCCATGGCCGCCAGCCTCATCCGCGGCGGCGAGCCGGAGTGGGTCAACTGGCGCCGCAGCCAGGATTACTACCCCGAGGGCGAGCTGCTTTGGCTGGATGCCGACACATTGATTCGGCAGCAGACCAACAACGCGAAATCGCTTACGGACTTCCTGCACATCTTTCTAGGCAAGGGCGGCAACACCGGCCCGCTGATCGTGCCCTACAACCGTGACGAGCTGATTCGCGACCTGAATCAGGTGGTGCCGTATGACTGGGCAGCCTTCCTGCATCAGCACATCGACCTGATCAACCCGCACGCCGATCTCGACGGCATCACGCGAGGCGGCTACAAGCTGGTGTACCAGGATCATCCCTCCGAGTCTGAGATCACGGAGAGCTCCGTAGGCCGGCGCTCCAAAGGTGGGCCGGATGTGTGGTACTCGCTTGGCCTGCGCCTGGCCAAGGATGGCACCATCAACGACGTGCGTTGGGGCGGTCCGGCGGACAAAGCCAAGCTGGCCCCGGGAGAGAAGCTGATCGCAATCAACGGCATTGCGGTCGGCGGCGATGAAAGCGATCGAGAGGAGCAGGGCGGCGTCTTTCACCTTGCGCTCTCGGCGGCAAAAGGCGGCACCGAACCGATTCACGTCATCCTGCAATCGGAGCGCTACGTGAGGACGGTTGACATCGATTACCACGACGGCGAACGCTTCCCCGTGCTCGTGCGCGACGAGATGCAGAAGGACTACCTTGACGACATCCTGAAGCCCCTCGCACCAGAGGTCAAAGCGGGCATCGTTACCGATACAAACAAATAACGCGCGAAGAAAGAGTGCCCCGTATACGAACCGGGTTCCCCATTCATCACAGCTCCATCGTGATGAATGGGGCCCTCTCCAACCTCATCATGAATATTAAAGGAGCCTCATGCGCTCACTTCGTATCCTGGTCGGCTTTCTCCTAGCAGTGCCAACGATGCTCTATAGCCAGGGGATGAGCACGGCACCGAGCGCAACGGCTCCACCTGCAACGCAGTACACAGGCAAACCCGGCGAGTATATCGCTCGCAACTTCCACTTCGGCACGGGAGAAACGCTGCCGGAACTGCGGCTGAACTATCTCACGCTCGGCACACCGCACCGCGATGCTGGCGGGCATGTCGACAACGCCGTGCTGCTGCTGCATGGCACCGGCGGCAATGCGCACACGCTCCTTGTGCCACAGTTCTCGACCGTGCTCTTCGGCCCCGGCCAGCCACTCGACATCAAAAAATATTTCCTCATCTTCCCGGACGATATCGGCCAGGGCGACAGCTCCAAGCCCTCCGATGGTCTGCACATGCGGTTCCCTAAATACGACTACGACGACATGGTCCGCTCGCAGCGCGAAATGCTGCTTGAAGGCTTACATATTGACCATCTACGTTTGATCCTCGGCACATCGATGGGCTGCATGCAAAGCTTTGTTTGGGGCGAGACCTACCCAGGGTTCAGCGATGCGCTGATGCCGCTCGCGTGTTTGCCGGTACAGATTGCCGGGCGCAATTGCATGATGCGCTACATGGCCATTGAGAACATCGAACGCGATCCGGCATGGAAGGGCGGCGAGTACACGAGCGAGCCGACCGAAGGCCTGCGCGATGCGAATGAAATGCTGCTCGTCATGGGCTCCGCGCCGCTGGTGCAGCAAAAGGCCGCGCCCACGCGTGATACCGCCGAGCACTATGTCGATACCTATCTTGCGCGGACGATGGCCGCTACCGATGCCAACAACATGATCTATTACCTCGATGCCTCGCGGAACTATGATCCGAGCGCGAAGCTTTCCACGATCACAGTGCCCGTGATATGGATCAACTCGGCCGATGATTACATCAACCCACCGGAGCTTGGCATTGCGGAGAAGACTGTAAAGCAGATGCCGAACGCGAAGTTCGTGTTGATCCCGATCTCTGATGCGACGCGCGGGCATGGCACGCATACACAGGCAGCGGTGTGGCAGCAGTATCTTGTGGAGTTGCTGAATGAGTCCGCGCCCAAGCAGTAAGGTAAAACTCGCCGCTATGCGGTTTTTTCTGCTGTGCCATCATCCTGGGGAGTGCCGGAGACTCTAATATCTGCTCGGCTTACTTTAATCTTCGTACTGTGCGGCAAGCTGTAGCCTATGTGCATCCAGCAGTTCAAGTGTTGGCTCGGCTTGTAGCTCCTCGCCACACAACAACGGCGCTACCGCAGGGCCAATCAGCAGCAGCAACGGGGCCGGGCCGCAGACGACATGATCAAGCTCTCCAAGTTTGGTCAGCGCGTGGCTCTGTTGCGGTTTGGCGGCGTGCGAGATCGCGCAGCAGGGCACATCGGCACTCATGCCGGCCTTCGCCAATTCGCGCGTGAGCCGCCCGAGATCGCGCCCGGGCATGTACACCACCAGCGTTGCATCGGGGGGCAACGGTCCGGACCAAATCGGCGTGGTGTCGTCCTTACCCGCGGCGTGGTGACCGGTGAGGAAGATGAGCTTGGAGGCCGTGCTGCGATCGGTGAGCGGCAGGGAGAGTGAAGCGCCGGCCGCCAGCGCCGCGGTAACGCCCGGCACGACAATAAATGGTACGCGTGCGGCGCGCAACGCATGGATCTCCTCGCCGGCACGCCCAAAGATGAGCGGATCACCGCTCTTTAAGCGCACAACCGATTGCCCCGCCCGCGCGGATTCGATCAGCAGGCGATGGATGCCCGCTTGCGTGATGCGCGGCCGGCCACAACGCTTGCCGACGCTGGTGACCAGTGCATGCCGGTGCGCGAGGGCGAGCACCTCATCGGGAACGAGGTCGTCGTGGAAGATCACATCGGCGCTTTCGAGTAGCCGCACGGCACGCAACGTCAGCAACTCCGGATCGCCCGGACCGGCTCCGACCAGGTAGACCATTCCCTTCTCTGCCTTTGTGGGATAACTCAAAGCACGGACTCCTCTGGCGACTCGAGGTCCATCGCCTGATGCACGTCAGGAGCCCTGGGCATGTCCTCTTTGGGCCGATAGCCCTCCGGCGCAAACCCGTGGGCGAGCGCGTGTTGCCGTGCATGCAACCGCGCCGGGCAGCCGTCGAAGCCGCACACCTCGCGCGCAGCCAGATCGTGCAGCAACGCCTTACGCGCCTCGCCGATCGGCTCCACAGCTGTGACCTCACGACGCAGCCGGCCCAGTTCCATCAGCCATTCGCCGGTGTCGAGCGGCAGAGCGGCATTGATCTCCTTGCGCAATCTTTGTGCCAGTGCAGGGCTTTCGCCAGCCGTGGAGATCGCAATTTGCAGCTCGCCTCGCTTCACAATGGATGGAAAATAATAATCGCAGAACGGTGGGTCATCGACGGCATTGCATAGGATGTTGCGCGTGTTGGCTTCGGCATAGACCGCGCGATTTACCTCGGCCGTGGCTGTCGCTGCGACGACGAGAAAAGCTCCGGCAAGATCACCATCACGATACGCTCGTTGATGCCAGACGATATCGCCGGCCTCGGCCCATCCTTGCACGCGGGGCAAAGCATGTGGCGCGATCACGGTAACCTGCGCTTCCGCATTACGCAGGCTTTCAATCTTCGACTCGGCGATATTGCCCGCGCCGATCACGATGCAGGGCCGTGCCGCCAACTTTAGGAAGATCGGGAACACGCTCATCGGTCTCTCCTGGGCGATGTGCAACATTTCTATCTCTTACAAACCTTGTGGTTCAGTCTTTTAGAGCAGTCCATGTTCGGGTATGAGCCATGGGGGTGCGAGGTTTCAGTGACTTACATATCGATGTTCGGCGGATGCCGCGCCGGACCGGCATCGCGATCCACTGGATCCACCGCCGCGCCGGCAATCAGGCTACGCAGATCCTCGTCGCTGGTGCGGTTGAAATAGCCACGCAGATTCTCACCCTCGAAGCGGTGATAGGTGTAGCCGTTAAGCAAACGCTCGATCGCTTGCGGGCAATCCTCTGCCGCCGCACGGTAGCCGATAGGCCGCGCCGCGCGGGCGTGTTCGCCAACTGAGCCGCCAACGCAGAAGTAGTACGCGTCGACCAGCTTGCCATCTTTCTTGATCTTTTTGCCTTCCAGGCCGATATCGGCGATCCAGTGCTGGCCGCAGCTGTTCGTGCAGCCCGTCACATGGAGCTTGATCTGCTGGTCGAAGGCCGGCATGCGCTCCTCCATCTCGCCGATCAGCCATTTCGTAAAGCCTTTGGTCTCGGAGATGGCCAGCTTGCAAAACTCGGTGCCGGTGCAAGCGATAGCACCGCGATAGAACACGGTTGGCTCCACCTGCAGGCCAAGTGCATTGATCTTCGCGACGAGCTCCCCGGCACGCGCATTCGACACATTGACGATCACGATGTTCTGCATGATGGTCGTGCGCAGATGGCCGTCGCCATATTCTTCGGCAAGCGAGGCCAGCGCGTGCAGTTGATCGGCGGTAAGACGGCCGCGGAGAACAGTGGCACCAACAGAACTGAGCCCTTCCTGCTTCTGCCGGCGCACACCCACGTGGTCGCGATAGAGATCATCCGCGATCGGACCTTCCTCACAGGAGTCGAAGGTAAAGCCAAGCCTCTCCTCGATCGCCGCGAGCATCGATTCCGCCGTCCAGCCATGCTTCATGAAGAGGTACTTCAGCCTTGCACGCGTACGGTTCTCACGCAACTTATCCTGCTCGCGGAAGATCTCGCATACCGCCTTCACCAGCTCGTAGGCTTTACCCTGCGGAACAAAGGCATTCAGCCGAACCGCCATGTGCGGCTCGGTGGAAAGGCCGCCGCCGATGCGGGCGCTGTAGCCAATCTCCTCCACGCCATCCTTCACGCGCTTCAATGCGGTGAGCGAGACGTCATTGATCTCCGGGTAAGAGCACCAGATCGGGCAGCCCGTGACGGAAATCTTGAACTTGCGCGGCAGATTCACAAATTCTGGGTTTGCGGTCAGCTTTTCGGCGATCTCGACGGCCAACGGCGAGGCGTCGAGCAGCTCTTCATGGTTCAGGCCGGCAAGCGGACAGCCGGTTACATTGCGCACCACGTCACCGCAGGCCCCCTTGGGGCTGAGGCCGATCTCGGTCAGCAGGTCGACAACCTGCGGCAGCGCCTGAATGGTCAGCCAGTGCAGCTGGATGTTCTGCCGCGTCGTAATATCGGCCATCCCGCGCGCATACTTGCCCGTGATGTCGGCGATGGTGTGCAGCTGATGCGACGTCAGGAGGCCGTTCGGGATGCCGATGCGCATCATGAAATATTCGCTAGCCTTACCCTCGCCGCCCACGCCGCCGGTTGCGCCCACGCCATCGCCCTGCGTGTATACGCCCCACCACTTGAAGTACACACCAGCCCATTCGGGGAGTACGGCCTCACGGCCTTCACGCGCAAATTGCCGTACCTCTTCCCAGGCCTCCCAGGGATTCTTTTCGAGCTTCAGGCGCTCGACCTTCTGTGCTTTGGTCTCCTTCGGAGCTGCCGGGGCGGCAGTCGCTGGAGGGGGGGCTGGGGCCGTCGATGAATCGCTCAAGTGCATATCTCCAATTTGGAAAAATAAAGGCCCACGTCTGGGGATCGTGGGCGCCGGTGCAGCTCGGAGGTCGCGCGTTCAGGGTCGTCGCGAAGGGAGCTTTCCGGCGGGTTGGCGGCAACAGCGTGCGGAGGTCTGCGTCGGCATCCGTCCAAGGGTAGCGGCAACAGGGAGCGGAAGCAAACGGCTCATACCCAGAAGGGATGTATCAGGTAGCGGAAAGATTCGCCCCTCTCCGCTCGCTTCCAACGTACGCAATCAGGGCGACAAAGATGCTGACGCCAGCAACAGTCCAGGCCATGACCGGTGCCAGATTGCCCCCAAACACGCTTGCAGCCAAGCCCGTCTGGAGCACCGCATTGCGCGACGATAGAAAATTGCCAAGCTGGTACGCGAGCCCCGGCAGAAGCGCTCGCAGTGCCGGAGGCGAGAGCTCGTTCAGGTGCGCTGGAACGATGCCCCAAGCACCCTGCACCATAAACTGCATGAGAAATCCACCCAGGGCCAAGAGCAGCAAGGAATGACTGCCCATCCACAGCGGAATTACTGGAATGGCCAGCAGCGCCGAGGCGGCCAGCGTACGGCGACGGCCCCAGCGCTCGGAGAGTGAGCCCCAAACCGGTCCGCCGAAGAGCGCGCCAGTGGTGGCCACCATGGCGATGAGCGAGGTCCAGCGCGGGGAAAGGTGATGCACCGTCTTGAGAAACGTCGGGTAAAGGTCCTGGGTACCGTGACTCAGCGCGTTCAGCCCGGCCATTAACAGCACAAGGGCGAGAAAGACAGGCATGTGCTTACCCAACAGAGACAGCGTGGCTCCAAAGCTGCGCTGCGCGGGCGCAAGGGTCTCACGGGCAAGCCAGGCCGGCGACTCAGCCACACTTTTACCGATGTACAACACAAGCAGCAGCGACGGCAGCGAGCCAAGCAGGAACAATAAGCGCCAAGGGGCGAAGCCATGGCCGTGGTAAAGAACCGCTAACAGACCGTAGGCCGCCGCTGCCAGGAGATTACCCGCGGCATAGCCTTCCTGCAGCAGACCGGCAAAGAAACCGCGATTTTCTGACGGCAGGGTTTCAAGCGCCAGAGCCGCCCCGACACCCCACTCGCCGCCCATGGCGATGCCGAACAGCGCCCGCAGCAGCAGAAAACTGCGGAAACTCGGGGCGAAGGCCGACAGCAGTTCAAATACCGAGAAGCAGAGGATATTCAGCATCAGCGTGCGACGCCGCCCAAAACGCTCGGCCAGCCAGCCGAAGAGCAAAGCCCCCACCGGCCGCATGCACAGGGTCCAGAAGATGGCCGTCGTGGCTGTTTTCAGGCTGATGTGGAAACTGGCCCCGACCGCATCGAGGGTAAAGGTCAGCAGGAAAAAGTCGAAGGCGTCCAGGGTCCAGCCCAAAAAGCATGCTGTGAAGGCATGGCGCTGGATGGGCTGGAGATTGCGAAAGGTCTGCAGGGGTGAAGGCATGCGTAAGGGGACGCTTGAGTGTACCCCGTCCAGAGGACGCTTTACCCGCGTTTGTGCCCGTTTTAGCCTGTTTGGCTAGAGTGTTCAGACACGTTATCCCGCAGATTTACACCAATGTCGCAAATGATAATTCGCCTGACGCTACAACTTCGCACGCAACGGCATTCCCGGATCCGCAAAAGCCATCTCCGCCGCCGTCGTTTCATTGCGCAGGATCTCGTGGTGCAGACAATAGAGCGCCAGCTCCAGACGGTCCGAGACGCCCAGCTTGTCGTACACCTTGCGCAGGTAATTTTTGATCACCTGCTCGGTCGTGCCGATCTGGTAGGCAATCTCCTTGTTGCGCATGCCGCGGGTAATACAGCCGATGATGGCGAGCTCCTTTTCGGAGAGCTTCGGCTGGGTGCGCGGATTGGTGAGCATCTGCGCCTGCGCACGGTAGGCCTCGATGACCCAGCTGATGGACTGGTTGTCGATCCAGGTCTCGCCCGCGGCGATCTTGCGCACACATTTCACCAGCAGGTCCGGCGAGATCGAGCGCGGCACCACACCACGCACACCGCGCCGGTACAACTCCACGGTATTGCTCTCATCGGACTCGGTCACCTGGACAATGAGCTTGGCCTCCGGCGCACGCCGGACGAACTCCGGGATGGCATCAATGGTGCCGGCGATCAGCTGGCCCTCGAGCAGCACCACATCGGTTGGAAACCGCTGCAGCGCCGCGAACAGGTTGTCCAGCGTCTCTGCTTGGGCAACAACACGAATGTCGTCCTCAAGCGCAAAGATCTTGCGCATGCCCACCCGGTAAATGGCTTGCGAATCGGCCAGGAGCACGCGTATTTGATTCGCCGCGCCGTCCCCGTTTACCGGTTCTTCCCCTTGCCTTACTTGCCCATCAAATCTCATACCTGCTCAGCCTTCAGAACGTATTCGTCTATCACCGCAGCAGCTAATCTCCGTCCGTCACTGGCGGCGTGACGAACAATCCGTCCCGTGCAGTGCAGCACAACATCCTCAGCACCCCCCATGACTCTGGCGGGCATCGTCAACCGAAACTCCACTGGCGCATTCAACGGTGGCAGATCCTCGGAGCTGAACAGGACACCGCTGGCAGAAACATCTTCGGTGACCGCATGGTACTCGCGCTGATCCGCATATAGCACAATCTCCAAATGCAAGGGGAACCGAACAGCCGCGCGGACCGGTTCTCCTTTTACGACTTCTTCGGCAGGCGCGTCAGGCATAGTAGGGGTGTGCCGTTCTGAGTCTCAATAATGAGAATTCTATCGACCAAGGTTACCAAAGAATATACCGCGAGAGTGTCAGCGAACACCCTGCTTGGCTCACGAGCTTGGCAGAAAGAGTCCCGCCGACCCGCCGACCCAGGTGCGATCACGGTTATGGTCGACCCCCATCATGACGCCCCGGCCCATGCGCACCAGGCTGGTCATGGGAATCATTGTCTTGCCGTCCGGCCAGATATACAGAATGCGCACCTCGGCTTGAGTCAGGCCTTCGGGCGTTCGGATGACCGGTTCAAATTGCACACGCTCCTGTAGTAAGTAATTGTGCCGCTGCTCGGGCGCTATTGCTTCTAGATCTACGTCCGTCGGAGCAAACTGGATTCCCTTGCCGGCAAAGGAGTAGAGCGGCTTGAAGACCCAGCGGTCCCGCTCGCCCGGCAGCTTTCCCCGTCCCTTGCCTTCAAGCCAGTCATCGAGAAACACGGCAGCCGGCACGGTCGGGTGGCGCAGAAACGGGAGGGAGAACTTGCTGACGCGGAAGTACCAATTGGGATGCCCGGCCCACTCGACCTCGAGCGGATCCCGGTAGTCGAAGGGGAGCGAAACATCCTTCCGTACCAGTTCGTCGACGATAACGCGGTTGTAGATGCGATCGATCGGGGTCAGGCGATTGCCGTTCCGGTAGTCCTTGTAGAACAGCTTCGAGCCACGCTTCACGACGGACCGCACATCGACGATGCGGATACCGAGGTGCCGCTCGGTCATCCGGAAATCCGGCAGGGTCTTCTGGTGCTCGGGATCGAGTTCCAGCAGTACGACGTGGGCGGGATCGTGGTCCGCGACGATCACCTCGCGCAGCAGGCCCCAATAGTCAGATTCGTTCAGCCCGGCGTAGAGGGAGTCGAGCCGCGGATCGAGCTCGAAGATCTCCTTGTAGGCGCGCGCGAACCCGGGCTGGAAACCGAAGATCGAGGGAAACGCCTGCATCTCGACGAGCTTGGGCACCAGATCGCCGGCGGGATCGCGTACCAGCCCGAAGTCTACGGTCATGAAGTGCGGGTGCGCATCGCAGCCGGGCACGTCGTAGGCCGGTGGGATGGCAGCTCCAGAGGCCTGGAGGTACGCGGGAATGTCCAGCAGTTGGTCCGTCAACTCCTGACCGGCCCGGATCATGGTGTCCAGTAGCTCGCGCGGGAAGAAGCATGGCGTTTCGGCCATGCGGAACTCGATTTCCGTGCCTGTCTCGCGGTTCAGGCGAGCGACGAACTCGGCGTACTTCGCCGGGGTGAACCGCGCATTGAAGTCACTGCGAAAGGGCTCAAGCATGCAGTCGGGTCAGCCTTCGATGAGGAACTTGCCATCGCGCATCAACTGCTCCTCCCCGCTCGTCGAGCCGAGCCAGATGTTGAAGCCCAGCCCCACCACATCGATGTGCGTCGTGGACTTCCAGGGTGCGCCGGTATGCGCGCCGTAGGGGTCACCAAAGGCGATGTGAATGCCGGGGAATTTTTCGTCCTGCAGGATGTTGCCGATGACCTCATGCACGCCGATATTGGTGCCAATGGCGAACTCGCCGACGCGATCGGAGTTGGCGTCGGTGTGCGTGTACTCCCAAAACTCGCGTTCCAGGTCCTTGTTCGCGCATTCGACGGTGGCGATGCGGTTATGGCTGATATGGATCGTAAGCGGCGTCTCGCGCAGGATGCCATACCGTGTGCATAGAAAGTCGCCGACCACGCCATCGACGACAAAGACGCCATTCACCTCGCCGGGCGCGGTGAAGCACTCGCCGCCGGGCAGATTACCCCACTTCTCCGGGCTGATGATGCCGGAGGTCTTAAACCAGCGATAGGCCGGTTCGAGCTCCGCGAAGATGTTGGTGCCGGCAGCGGTCGTAGCCCGAATGTACTTCGCTGCACGTACGCGGTCCAGCACCGCCTGACTGAGCCGGTCGACGGCGTTGAAATCGGCGCGCATGCCGCCCAGCATGACCTCTGGGGTGATATTGACCATGTGCGCATGGCGCATCTTGCGGCGGTTCACGACGTCGGTCATCGCCATCCGGCTGGAAAGCTCGCGCGACTGCACCTGCACGGCGAAAATGCTTACCTGGGCTTCCTCCATATCAGCGAGCACCTCCGCGGGCATATTCGCCAGGGGCCGCGGGGCGAGCTCCTCGAGCACGAAGCCGTGCCATGTGCAGCCGATCCGGTCCAGTTCCACAGCCAGCGACGCCGCGATAGCCATTGTCGCCTCATCGGTGATCAGCGTTACGCGCTCCTCCGGCTGAATACGCAGGCATGTGGTGACTGCGTTGTGCGCGCCCTCGCGAAAGTCCGGCGGGAAGGGCACGGTGCGCAGATCCGTGGAGGTGGAAGAAAGGGAGGTGGAAGGAAGGGCGATGGCGGACGTTGCGGAAGGGGACATGGATGGGATCTCGGGGCTGTTGGTGAGTGTCAAAGGTGGGTTGTCGTCCTCTTTGTGATCCAGGTGTTCGCGCTCAAGGTATTGGATGCGAGCGCACTCGTCCAGAGCTTGGCCCTTTGCCGTCGTGCACTCGCTCCCACCCCAACGAAGTTTCCATCTCGACCGGGGCAGCCGGCTCGATCCTCCGCGCAGCGGGGAGACTCCCTGTCTTCATTCAGGGGGACCGGAAATTTGTGCAGCGCCGGGCGGGGTACAGGGGGCTCCCCACTACGGCTGCGCCTTCGGTCGAGATGATACGTTTGGGGCTGGTTGAAGAACCATCACAAACCCGCACGCGTCTCTTCCGCCATGTAATCCACTACCTTTTTTAGATCCCCTGTTTCGCGCCAGACCCTGAGCTGCCGGTCGGCTCCGGACCCCACCTGCATCATGGTCCGGATGTAGTCGATGGCCGGGGTGCTGCCGAGTTCCTCGGCCTCCTCTTCGATGAACTTCAGGTACTCGCCAATGAGATCGCACTCCGGCACCTCTTCCTGCTTGCCGAAATCGATCAACTTGCCTTCAAGCCCATAGCGCACAGCGCGGAACTTGTTCTCCATCAGCAACGCTCGCGAGTACTGGCGATAATCCTGGTTGCAGGCGTGCAACCGCCAGAGCTTGGCTGCGGTGGCCTGAATCAGCGCGGCGATGGCGACACTTTCCTCGGCGCGCATGGGAATATCGCAGATGCGTACCTCGACCGTATTGAAGAACGGGTGCGGCCGGATGTCCCACCAAATCTTCTTGGCGTTGTCGATGCAATTGGTACGAACCAGGAGATTGACGTAGTCCTCAAACTCCGAGTAGCTGGCAAAGCTGTCGGGCAGGTTGGTGCGTGGGAAGTGCTCGAAGACCTTGGCGCGGTAGCTCTTATAGCCCGTCTCCATACCCATCCAAAAAGGCGAGTTCGTGCTGAGCGCTAGGATATGCGGCAGGAAGTAGCGCAGCGAGTTCATCACGCGGATGGCGGCGTCGCGATCCTCAATGCCGACGTGCACATGCAGGCCGAAGATGAGGTTGGAGCGCGCGACAAGCTGCAAGTCCTCAACGACTTTGTCATAGCGCGGATCGGGGTAGATCTCCTGCGAGCGCCAGTCGGCGAAGGGGTGCGTGGCGCCGGCGACCAGCACCAGCCCGTTCTCCTCGGCCAGTTTAATGAGGTTGCGGCGCAGATCGTACAGATCCTCGCGCGCTTCCTCGATGCTGTGACAGACGCGGGTGCCGACCTCGATGACGGACTGGTGCATCTCGGCCTTCACGCGCTCTTCGAGGCGGATCTTGCCCTGCGAGAGCATGTCGGTCGAGATGTGCGAGCGCAGATCGCGGGTCTCCGGATCTACCGTCTGGTATTCCTCTTCGATTCCTAACGAAAACGATGGTCGCATCGGGGCCCCTCGAACACTCTGTATAGAAAGATAGTGCTTGAAGTCTAGTACGAAGGGATCGTTCTGCAGGATTTACGGACGAGGTGAACCCGAGTTAGATCGGGTGGTCGGGTACGTGTGCGGGTGCCCCACTCCTCGCAGAACCTTACCGTGCGATGAGTGGGCGTACGATCTTTTCCGGAACGCGGCACCCACTCATCGCGATGCAGCCGCGATGAATGGGACACCCATAGAGTGGCTCTACTGTCCTTTTCCCGCTGCTTTCTTCCGCTTCGATCTACCCGCCGCGGCGCTAAGGTCCATCACACCGCCGGATAGAAACCGCGACCAATGGAAATTTTCGCTCTGTGGCTTGGCCGCCTGCACTTTGGCGACGGCCAGATCCGCCACACGTTCCACGATCCACTCGAAGTTCGCCGCGCCCACGGAGTGGTAGTCCGCATCCGGCGCGGGATTCATGAAATCGATCGCGTACGGAACCCCGTCTTCCACGGCAAACTCTACGGTATTCAGGTCGTAGCCTAATGCACGGCATAGCTTGAGGGCGTCTTGTTCGACACGCGCAAGTAAAGCCGGATCATAGTCCGGAGGATCCTGCACGTAGCGGCGCTCATGGGGCTGGCGCGGGTCGTAGGGCATGATGCGCACGTGCTCCTGGCCGACAACATAGCAACGAAAATATTCCGTGAAGTTTACCGCCGCCTGCAGGGTCATGGTGAGATCGCGGCTGTGATCGTAAGCCTGAAAGAACTCATGCGGCGAGCGTACATGGTGCACATCACGCCAGCCGCCGCCGTCATGCGGTTTCAGAAATGCGGGAAACTTTACATAATCGAAGATCGCGTCCCAATTCAGCGGATACTCCAGATTGCGCAAGGATTGCCCGTTGATGTTGGGGGGGTAGAGCTTCGGCGGCAATAAAATCGTGCGCGGCGAAGCGACGCCAATTTTGGTAGCCAGTGCAAAATTGAAAAACTTATCGTCGGCCGACCACCAGAACGGATTGTTGATCACCTGCGTTCCAGTAAGGACGGCGTTCTTCAGGTAGGAACGGTAGAACGGCATATCGTGCGAGATGCGATCGACGATGACGGCGTAGGGACAGGGCTCGGCCATAGTGACCCCGCCGGTCTGCACAAACTCGGCGCGAACCCCGTCTATCTCAAGCGCGTTGATACGCTCTACCAGCGCCCCCGGAAACGTGTTCTCCACCCCGAACAGCACACCGATCGTCTTCATCCGAACCCCCCCTACCGCTTCCTTTACACTCTACAAAAAACAGCAAACAGCAAACAGGGTAACAAGGAGAGAGCACCGAGAACTAAGAACCAACAACTGAGAACTGACAACTAAGAACTCCTTACAGATACACCTGCGCCATGCGTTTCCACCACGGCCAGTCATGGCGTGCGCCGTCACCCCAAACGTCCAGCCGCACAGGGATGCCCTTGTTGCGCAGGACCGCCGCGAGCCGCTCGTTGTCATTCCAGCACTGATCGTGGACGCCGGTCGCGAGGACATAATTGCGGCTACGCATGCGGTCCAGGAACCACGGGTCGTTCAGGCTGGGCAGGTAGTCGAGTGGCTGGTTATAGAAGACATCGTCGTCGTAATACCCTTGTAAAAAGCCCAGGCCCAACAGATCGAAGGCACCGCTCATCGACAGAAAGCCCGTGAACACATCCGGGTGCCGGAAGCTGACATTGGCCGCGTGAAAGCCGCCAAAGGAGCAACCCGCAGCGACGAGGTGCGGTGACGCGTTGCGGCCGCGAACGAACGGTACGACCTCATGCACGAGGTAGCTGTCGTACTGCACCTGCCTGGCAATGCGCCAGCGTGGGCCGACGCCACGGTTGTACCAGCTCTCGCTATCGAGCGAGTCCACGCAGAACAGCTGCAAGTGACCGCCCTCGAGTTTGCCGGCGAGGGCGGCGACCATGCCCTGCTCTTCAAACTCGTAGAAGCGTGCTTGCGAGGTAGGAAACACAATCGCGGGCAGACCGCCGTGACCGAAGACGAGCATTTCCATGTCGCGGCCCAGTTCGCGGGAGTACCAGCGGTGGTATTCGCGGTTCATCGCCGAAGTCCCGTTCCCTCGAGGCATCCTACAGGGTGTTGCCCAACCTTTTCCCTTTGCCTCGCGAGCTCCAATCCGTCCCCCCTTCGCTCCAGACCACCGTGCGCGTTACGCTGCCCTTGGACGGCCCGCAGCCTGTTCCCGACGCCTGCGGGCTGTGGTCCTTCGAGAACGCGGAGGACCTCCATGCCAACCCTCGCCTTCGCGTGCTGCCGCAGTTCCACTCGGCGTACCTGCCCGATGACCGCGATGTGCTCGTGTGGCTCCCGCCAGTCTATGGCACGGAACCGGAGCGGCGCTTTCCGGTGCTGTACCTCCATGACGGCCAGAACCTCTTTGACGGCCGCACGTCCTACGTCACGGGCCGTACCTGGCGCGCGCACGCCACCGCCGACCGCTTGGCACGCGAGCGGCTGATCGAACCTGTGATCCTGGTCGGCATCAACAACACCGGCCTGCGCCGCATGCCCGAGTACACCCCCAGCCGCGATAAACGGTTCGGCGGCGGCGAAGGGCCGCTTTACGGACGTTTGCTCGTGGACGAACTTAAGCCTTTGATTGACGACCTCTTCCGCACCAAGGGCGAGGCGGTCAACACCGGACTTGCCGGCTCCTCGCTGGGCGGCCTGATCTCGCTCGCCCTCGGCCTCGATTACCCGCAAGTCTTCGGAAAACTTGGCGTGCTCTCGCCCAGTGTCTGGTGGAATGGTCGCGAAATCCTGGGCCGCGTCGGCGCGGCCAAACCGGAGCCGAAGCCAAAGATCTGGCTCGATATGGGCATGTCCGAGGGCCTGCGTCATCTTCGTGACACCGACTTGCTGCACCATCGCCTTATCACCCGGGGTTGGCGCGAGGAGGGTAACCTACGCTACCTGCGTGTGCCGGGCGGACTACATGAGGAAGAGGCTTGGGCGCGAAGGTTCCATCGCGTCCTGCAATGGCTTTTCCCCCCACTGCCCTTGTGAGGCAGAGTACGAGGAGTGCGGCAGATTCGGTATTCCCGCGAAGCTCGCCTTTACAGCGGAGCGCTCTTTCCGCGATACTTAGGTGTTCGGCTTCGCCCGCGGTTGATGTCACGCCGGGTGCCTCGGTCTCCCGGGAGAGGTACGGGGCGGAAGCGAGCCAAAGTTTGTCAGTTTAAGTGAGGTTTTTGCCGTGTTGATGATCCGTTTGGCGCGCGTTGGTGCCCGCAAGCAGCCCCAGTATCGCATTGTGGTAATTGAGAAGGATCGCGCCCGCAACGGCCGTTCGATCGAGGTAGTCGGCACCTATAACCCGCGCACCAATCCTGCGACGGTAATTCTGAAGCAGGAGCGCATCCACTACTGGCGTTCCAATGGTGCACAGATGTCGGAGATCGTGGCCAAACTCCTGGCCAAGCAGCCGGCTGCATCGGAAACAGTCACTCCCGAGCCGGCAAACGCTGCCTAAAGTAACACCGTCGTGCACAAAGGGTTGGGCAAAGCCATACCAAAGATTTCGGGCAACCAGGCCGTCCTTGGATAGACTCGCTGAAGTGTTGTTGCCTGTGAGCAACGGTAAACAACGCACGATAGGTAAGCGTTGTCGCAGCACGGCTTGAATATAGTGAGTCCGTCGAAACCATCGGATCCTTCTCGGATGGTTGAACGGGTACCCTCTGTAGGGTCATGTTTGTCTGCGATCTATCCTGAGGTGTGGCGAGTGACGGGAAGTGCTGACATGACGGCGCAGGAGCATGCCGTGTCCGAGATGCGGGCCTTGGTGCTCGAGATCACAAAGGCTCTTGTGGATGAGCCGGAGGTCGTTCGTTTGGAGACGGTGAACGATGCCGGTTCAGTGGTGTTGCGGCTCCAGGTAGCCCCGGGGGACCTGGGCAAGGTGATCGGCAAGCAGGGGCGCACCGCGCGTTCCTTGCGCACCATCCTCGGCGCGGCCAGCATGAAGCTGAAACATCGTTTCTCGCTGGACATCGTGGAAGTCAGCGAAGAGCACGCCTGAAAGCCTTTGGGGCAGAACAACACCGCAATGAGCCATGAGCGCAACGAGCAAGGGAAGATGGCCGACCTCGAAGGCGATTGGGTACCCGCGGCGCAGATCTTGCGACCGCAGGGTCGGCGCGGCGAACTCCTGATTGATTTGCACGGCGGCGCGGATGTGTTCTCCCCTGGCCGCAAGCTGTGGCTCGCCAAGAGCGAAGACGGCACTCCGCCGTTCTCCGGAGAACGTGTTGTCGAGCATGCTTGGGAACCGACCGGCAAAAACGCGGGGCGTCTCGTCATCAAGTTGATGGGCGTCGAGACCATCTCGGATGCCGAAGCGCTTGCCAGGCAATTTCTCCTTGTACGCAGCTCCGATTTACCGCCATTAGATGAGGACACCTTCCGTGTACGCGACCTGATCGGGTGTTCTCTGTTCGATGGAGATCAGCTGGCGGGCACAGTCATCGACATTCAATTTCCGGTAGGGGCGGACGGGCGGACACGCCTGCAAGACGCTCCGGATCTGCTCGCAGTTGAGCCTGTTCAAGCCGAGGGGCAGGCGGGACCAGAATCTGGACCACGACCTGTACCAGGATCTGAACAAGGACCTGAACCGGTGCTTGTACCCTTTGTACGCGCATGGCTCGATGAGGTGAATACCCGGGCCAAGCGCATCAGGATGCATCTGCCCCCGGGTCTGTTTGAGTCTCCCGACCCGCCGGATGCGGAGTAAAGCTTTCGCCTCGGCACCCATGCGCTTCGACATCGTTACCCTATTTCCGGAGTTCTTTCGCGGCCCGTTTGAGTACGGGATCCTGCAGCGCGCGTTGCGGGAGGGCAAAGCCTCCGTGCATGTGCACGATCTCCGCAACTTTACCCACGACCGGCATCGCACCGTGGACGATCGCCCGTTCGGCGGTGGCGAGGGCATGGTGCTGAAGCCAGAGCCGGTCTTCGACTGCGTTGAATCGCTGGGTACGGCTTCGAAGACACAGCGCGACACAGCGCGAGAGTCGGTTGTTTTGCTATCGGCGGGCGGCACACGCTTCACCCAGGCGGAGGCGCGCGCGCTGGCGAAGCTGGATCGTGCCGTGCTGATTTGTGGACGCTATGAAGGCGTGGATGAGCGGATAGCATCGCTACTGTGCGACCGCGAGCTTTCCATTGGGGATTTTGTGCTTTCGGGCGGGGAGCTCGGTGCCGCGGTACTCATGGATGCGGTGACACGGCTGTTACCCGGTGTGCTAGGCCATGCTGATTCCGCGCGCTTTGAGAGCTTTGGCGAAGGCGACGATCCGGCGGAGGCGCACGCGGCGGACGGCTCACCACGCGCAACCCATGGTGCGGGCGGGCTGCTGGATTATCCGCACTACACGCGGCCGGCGGAGTTTCGCGGGGTTGCCGTGCCCGAGGTGCTGGCCGGCGGCGATCATGCCGCGGTACGGTTGTGGCGAAGGCATGCCGCGCTGGAGCGAACGCTGCGGCACCGTCCGGACCTGCTGGAAACTGTTGAATTGAGCGACGCGGAACGCCAGCTGCTAGCGCGATGGAATGTATCGTGAACCACCTTGGGCCAACGAAACGCGTCCAGTTCTAACGAACTTCATACAGATCGACACGTAGCTTGTCTCGCAGGAGCGCGAGATAGCTGTGGCCTTGTAGTGAGGCTAGAGTTGCGGAGTACACCTCTTCTGGGTTGAGTGGAATGGAGAGCAGGACATCATCGGTTGCCACTTCAGCCACTCTTCAGCCTCGTTTTTTGTGCCGAACCCGCGCTTTTCGGTCATTACGCCTTGCCGACAGTTGGAAAGAACTAGGTGCCCATCCCTGCTAGTGTCCTCAAACGCGCACCCCGGCCAGCCGGACCGCCCGATATGGTTGCGGGCCTCACGTAAGCCGGGCAGCTTTGGCATTGAAGAAACGCCCGCTGTCTTGAGCAGTTTCGTACACTCTCCGGTCCCGGGAACGATATTGCCCTGCGGCATGCGTTCAAGGGTTGGGTCTGCTGCATCTTCCAATTCAGGGTAGGGCGAAGGAGGGGAGATGTCGTGAGCCTCTGTCTCATGAACCGGAAGCGGCGCGCTGACCGTGTAATGACAAGCCATACTTGCTTGCAGATCGGGTAAATCAAGGACCTGCGCGGTATGTTGGCCGGGCGAGACTGTATTGCGCTCAAGCACATCGGTGGGCACCCAGACCGCGATGTGGCTCCCCTGCCCGCTACGGGCGGGAGCCGGCCCGTCAATCGCTATCAGGGTTCTGGCATCCAGAAACGACCACCGGCCGTTGGCGATCACAGGATCACTCGTCGTATGTCGCCAGATCACGCGAAGGTCTTGCAAATCAATCAAAGTGACTATAGCGCTACGTGTCCACTCGCCGCGCAAGCTCAGGATGCAAAAACGTACCAACGCATACCGACTATCTGGCGTGGGGGTAATCTCCGCCTAAATGTAGTCCTGCATATCACCCGACTCATCTCCGTCGAGCACAAGGCGTTGCACTTGCGGCACGCCTGTGCTCCAACCCAGCAAACGTTGGAACTCCCATCGGTGCCCCTCCTGAGGAATAAGAACAAGTAGCGCCTGGCCGTCAGGCTCGGCGCGCAGGGTTGGCTGAGGCGGCCTGGTCATCATCGTTAGGCTCCACCGTTTCGCTGATGGCATTTTCTGTGCCTGGAGGAAGAAACTTACCTTTGGAGCGGCGCAGACAGCTGGCCATGGCAGCAGCAAAGCAGCTGCCATGGCTATGCTGAACGGCAGGCGCGCAAAGGTGGAACGCGAACGGTTCGATTGCATGAGAACTGACCGCATCTCGTTGATGTTAGCCGCAGACTTCTCGGCATGAAACCAGTTACAGGCAGCTTGGAGAGAACTGTATTTCGATGTAAACTCAGATCTGCGACTTTACGCAAGGATTTGCCCCATGTCGATTCATCCCATCATGCAGAAGCTGGCCGCCAAGTTGGAGCGGACCGACCTCCCGGACTTCGCCCCAGGCGATCAGGTTCGTGTGCAGGTAAAGATCAAGGAAGGCGACAAAGAGCGCCTTCAGGCATTTGAAGGCATGGTCATCGCCTGCAAAAAGGGTCCGCAGGGCACCTTCACCGTGCGCAAGATGAGCTTCGGCCAAGGCGTCGAGCGCATCTTCCCTTACAACTCCAAGGTTGTGGACAAAGTTGAGAAGGTCCGCTCCTACCAGGTGCGTCGCGCCAAGCTGTTTTATCTGCGCGGTCTGCGTGGCAAGGCTGCACGTCTGCGTGAGGTTGAGCGCGCCAAGTAACCGACACGGTGGCAGAGTTTATATACAGATGGGCGTTGATGCTGAGCATCAACGCCCATCTCCATTCAGTTTTTCACCTGCTCCGCCGGAGGTGGTGCGACACTCGGCGCGGGCACCGCGGTCGTCTTCACGACGGGTATTGGGATGCAGGGCTGGTCGGGTGCCGCCTGCCCCGGCAGGGCTTTGGGAGCAGCGCGGCGCATCTGCCCGACGGGACACGGCTTGAGCAATTGTGTGGGCAACATGCTGGAGGGGACCGGCGGTGCCGTCACACCGGCCAGCTTGGCATTGGGCTTTGCACCCGGCCATACATACGGAGCCTTCAGTGTTGTGCCGTACCCAATCTCCGGCGAGGGCGAGGGCAGGGTAAACTGCCGGTTCACCAGCACATAGGCGGGTTTGGTGCCCTTCCCCAACAGATTCTTGTCATTCGCCAAAGCGAGCGTATGATCGCCGATGCCCACCGTCAGATTGCTGCCGTTGAAGCCGCGAGCCTGCTGCGTTGCCCCTGGAAACGGCTCATTGCTTACAACCGCAATACCGATCCCCGGCGCGAACAGATAAAGATATTTAAAGTCGGCGATCTCATAGTTGAGCGCCGCGCGAGCCGTCATGCCGTCGACCGAAAGTGTGCCGCGGCTGATCGAGACCGGCGTCATTTTGGGTGGTTTCACCTTTGCTGCATGCAGCTTTTTGCCCTTCTCATCGAACCCCAATTCGGTCGCGGTCTGGAAGACCGGCTTTCCGCCCTCGTCAACGAGAGGGTGGCCCTTCTTGTCGCGCTGCTGCTTAGAAGGCGCGTTAAACATCGGCTTGCCATCAGGATCGAGCCGCTGCTTGCCTTCCTCGTCGAGCATCGGGGTTGGCGGCAGTTCGACGATCTCGGAAGGTCCGGTGTACTCGTCTTTCTTGCTTTTATGCTTCCCTTCACTCGCCTGAGCGGAAGGGGGCGTGCTCTGGGCCATAGGCGCGCTGATTGGCTTTTCCAACGCCGGTTCCGTTGACGCCGTGGCGGAGGAGCTGGCGGCGGGCACAGACGTGTCCTGCGCCTGGCAGGCCATGGGCCAGCAGAGCGCAGACGTGAAGATTACGGCAACCAGGGCGGGAGCACGGAAGGGCCTCATTGGTGACCTCAAGAGAGCGTGATCGAGCTTAAGCTTAGCCGCCACAACAGGGCGGCGCTGTACCCCTTCCGTGTGATACCAGCATCCCCGGGGCTGGAGCCGGCCGGCTCCTTTTCCGCCAGCCGGCGGCACAGGGCGAGCGCGGTGCACTTCCGCTACACTGGACCTATAGATCTTCGATCCGCAGAGATGGCGAAACTTTTTCAGATCCCCAAGGTGGCCGGTGTCACCAAGGCAACGGCCAAGCAGCAGATGTTAAAAGCCCTGCACTGCACAGATGCGCCCGAACAGGCGCTGCGATATCACGGGTACAGCGTGATTGCAGGTGTGGACGAGGTAGGCCGCGGCGCGCTGTTCGGCCCCGTGGTGGCAGCGGCGGTCGTCTTGCCGGCCAAGGCTGGTGTGCTGGTGCGCATGGGGCTCAAAGATTCTAAACAGCTCACGTGCGAAGAGCGGGAGAAGCTGGATCGCAAGATCCGCAAGTTGGCGCTGGCGATCGGGGTAGCGGAGATTGATGCCGAGACCATCGACCGGATCAACATCTACCATGCAACGCGGCTGGCCATGCTGCGCGCTGTGGAAGGACTCGGGTTGGAGCCGGATCATGTAATTCTCGATGCGATGCTGATTGACCATCCCTGTCCGCAGACGAAGCTTTTTTACGGTGATGCGTTGTGCCTCTCGATCGCGGCGGCTTCGGTCATCGCAAAGGTGCACCGTGATGGGCTGATGCGTGAGTTGGACCGGCGGCACCCAGAGTATGGTTTGGCTCAGCACAAAGGCTACGCCACGCCGGTACATCGCAAAGCGCTGCTGGCGCATGGCCCGACGCCGCTGCATCGGCGCACCTTCAATGCCGTGGCGATCGCCGATCCGGATGCCCTGCTCGAGGATTCGTTGGGCGAGGAAGACCTGTTCGAAGGCGAAGGGGATGGATTCGGGGAGATGCTTTCAAGCACGTCAGCTGCGCTGACCGATACTGAATCAACGCCCGGCACCGAGGACGCGGCATGAATCTTCGGCTGTTGTGCGTCGTAGCTCACCCGGATGATGAGTGCTTTGCCTTTGGCGGTGCCCTTGCCCTGGCCGCGGGAGCAGGCGTGGGGACGAGCATCGTTTGCCTGACCGACGGCCAGGCCGCGACCAATCGCGGAGAGGCAAAGAATGGCGAGGAACTCGGTGCGATGCGGCGCAAGGAGTTTGCGGCTTCGTGCGAGGTATTGGGAGCGCACGAGCATGAACTGCTCACATACCAAGATGCGCAGCTGGAATTTTGTAGCCTGCATGAGCTCGCCGGCCGGCTCGTAGAGCGTATGCGGCGCTTTCGCCCGCAGGTCGTGATCACGTTTGGCGGTGAGGGCGCACTGAACAATCATCCTGATCACACGACGGTCTCGGCGGCGGCTACGGCGGCGTTTCACTGGTCCGGCAATGAGAAGCGCTTCTCCGAACTAGGCGAGGTATGGCG
This sequence comes from uncultured Acidobacteriaceae bacterium, assembly GCA_964247595.1. Taxonomy (GTDB): domain Bacteria; phylum Acidobacteriota; class Terriglobia; order Terriglobales; family Acidobacteriaceae; genus Granulicella. The sequence goes on from CAXTUW010000024.1 coordinate 62,749, forward strand.
TCCGCAGCGGCTCTTTTATCTGACGACGGATTTCTTTCTGCCGGATCGTCCCGCGCCGTTGGTGGCCCCGTGGACGTGTGTGCTCGATGTGCGCTCCGTGCGCGCGTTGAAACAAAAGGCATTTGAACAGCACACCTCGCAGGCGCCGTTGATGGATCGTGCGCGGCTGGTATTTGAGGAGCATGGAGACGAAGAGCGTTACGTGCTGGCCTATACGACGGAGCCACAGCCAGCGCGGCAGACGACGGATCTGTTCGAGGGGGTAGCAGAGTAGCAGAGTAGCCGGTAGCCGGGTAGCCGAGTAGCTGCGGAAGATCTTGCCTTCTCGTTGTCATTCCCGCCGGGAATCTGCGTTTTGGTGGAGAACCGCAGATCTCTCCGCCGCGACTGCGTCTCCAGTCAATATGACAAGCCTACCGTCACGGATAGCTGCTCTAAACGCCGCTGTCATTGAGTTGGCCCCGCGCTTGGCCTATACTGGCTATGCAGACGAATCCGTATCTGCCGGGCAGGAGCCGTGCGTACACCGGCAGGCGGCGGACCAGGTGAGTGGGCGACGAGCCCACTTTTTGTTTGCGGTAGAGCATTTCTCCCGATGGTTTGGGACGGCATCGGCACATCAGCACAGCTTCAGTGACAAATCCGCATTTGAGTTCGCGTCATGGCCCTTCCGATCGAGACAATCCGCGCAACCGCTGACCGCGTCGCCTCCTCGCTTGGGCTGGAGGTTGTGGACGTGGAATTTCAGGGTGCCGGCAAACACCGGGCATTGCGCGTGTACGTCGAGAAGGACGCGGCTGGCCGGGCGAAGTTGGCCGAGATCGCTGCTACGGAAGAGGGTGCGGCGTTGTTGCCCAAAGGCGTCCCGGTCGAGGTGTTGTCGGGTACCACGCATGAGGATTGCGAGACGTTTGCCCGCGATTTTGGCACGCTGTTGGACGTGGAAGACCTGGTGCCCGGCGCGGAGTACACCTTGGAGGTAAGCTCGCCGGGGCTGGAACGGAAGCTGTTCAAGGCGGCGGACTACCAGCGATTCTTGGGGAGTTTGGTGAAACTGCAGACGTTCACCCCGGTAGAAAATAACCGGCAATTTACGGGTAGATTGGCGTCTTTTCAGGATGATCAGCTGACCCTGGATCTCTCGGCCGTCAAACAAAAGGGCAAGGCAAAAAAAACGGCTGGAACTACGGCAACGGCCGTTCAACTCAGCCTCAGCAACGTCGAGCGAGCCAACCTGGTCGCTGAGATTTAGACCAAACTTGGAATTCAGACAAAGAAAGCCTCCGGCGATAACGGCGGAGTGCAGCAGACAGGGCAGCTAGAGCTGCCGCAGAGGACGAAGACGATGGCAAGTGCACTGTACCAATCGATCGAATTGTTGAGCCGCGAGAAGGGTATCGACCCAGAGATTGTTGTCGGCGCGGTAGAGGACGCGATCGCGCTCGCAACGCGGAAGTACTACAAGACGGTCGAGAACATGCGTGGCGAGCTGGATCGCGAGAGCGGCGAGATTCGCGCGTACATCTTCAAAACGGTGGTCGATGCGGATGCGGAGATCGAGGATGAGGAGAACCAGCTGACGCTGGAGCAGGCCCGCGAGATGGCCCCCGAAGTCGAGGCCGGGGCGGAGCTGCGCTTCTACAAGGACACCTCGCCGCTGGGCCGCATCGCCGCGCAGATGGCCAAGCAGGTCATCTTTCAAAAGGTGCGCGAGGCGGAGCGCGACACGATCTTTAATGAGTATGGCGACCGTATCGGCGAGGTGCTGAACGCCACGGTCAAGCGCCTGGAGCCCATGGACGTGATCTTCGATCTGGGCAAGGCTGAGGCACGCATGCCCAAGCGCGAGCAGTCGCGGCTGGAGTCGTTCTCGGTTGGCGAAAGAATTCGCGTGGTGTTGCTGCGGGTGGATCGCGCGGCAAAAGGCCCCCAGGTGATTGTCAGCCGTGCAGCCCCCACCCTCGTGCAGTCGCTGTTTCAGAGCGAAGTACCGGAGATCTACGACGGCACGGTCGGGGTGAAGGCCATCGCACGCGAGGCCGGCGAACGCACCAAAATCGCCGTGCAGTCGCGCGATAAAGATGTCGATCCCGTGGGCGCGTGCGTGGGCATGAAAGGGATGCGGGTGCAGTCGATCATTCGCGAGCTGCGCGGCGAGAAGATCGACATTATCGAGTACTCGGACGAGATCACGACCTTCGCCGAAAAGGCGCTGCAGCCGGCCAAGGTGAGCCGTGTTTCGATCACCGACCTGACCGACAAGCAGCTCGAGGTCATCGTCGACGACACGCAACTCTCGCTCGCGATCGGCAAAAAGGGCCAGAATGTACGGCTCGCGGCCAAGCTGCTGGGCTGGAAGATCGACATCAAGAGCGAGGAGGAGAAGCGGCAGGAGGTCGAGCAGCAGATGCAGGCCATGCAAGGCGCGCCGCAGACCCCGATCGAGCAGGTCACCGAGCTGGGCGATGGCGTGATGGAGAAGCTGATTGCCGCCGGCATCACCACAGTGGAGCAGCTGGCCGACATGACCGCCGAGGAGCTGGGCGAGGTACCGGGCATCGGCGAGCGTTCCGTGGAGCGCATTGCGACGGCGGTTCGGCACTATTTCGGTCACTATGACGAGGGTGAGGCCCGGCCAACGGACAGCCCTGCTCCCGAACCGTTGCTCGAAGTTGGCGAAGAAGCCGTGGCTGCGGCCGCGGCATCAGATGAGGTTGGAGATGAGGTGCATTCGATGACAAGAACGCCGGAGGAGATCTTGGCCGAGCAGGCCGGAGCCGCGGGAGGAGCCACGGAGATCAGCGAGTTCTCAACCGAGGACATTGCGGAGGCGGAGGACGCGCTTTCGCGCTCCGATGCCAACGACGCTGCCGATGCCCGCGAAGAGAGCATTGAGATGGACAACGACACGGTAGACACCCTGGTCGATAATGCCCAGGAGGTCTCGGACGAAGGCATCGACTCCGACGACCACGACCGGGGTTGAGTCCTTCTTCGCAGAATGCCGTTTATCGTTACCTTTTTAGCGTCATCCCTTCTCCGCTGGAGTGCTTCGGAAACGTGCTCGCGGAGAAGGGGTGGCAAATTTAGAGTTTCGGGGGATAATACCCTTGAACCAACTTCTATCCCGCACACGAATGGGGCAGCTATGACCAGCTAGGCGCGAAGGACAGTTTTTTGGAAAAGGACCGGATGAGCAAAGTTCGTATCAACGATCTGGCACGAGAGCTAGAGGTCAAAAGCAAGTCCATTCTGGATGCCTTGACTGCGGTGGGCGTTACAGAAAAGAAGACGCATTCAAGCTCCATCGAAGAAGATGAGGCGGAAAAGGTGCGCGGGTTCATCAACCGTGGCAGCCGTCCCGCCAATGGAGCGCGGCAACCACCGGTCGAGACCCGACAAGAGTTCAATCTGTCGCATGTCTCCAAGCCCGGCGACGCGCTAAAGGCAATTCTGGAGCGCAAGCAGGCCGAAGCCATCGCTCGCTCGACGCCCCCGCCCCGCCCCGCGGTTATGGTGGCCCCGGCAT
>CAXTUW010000025.1:0-62570 GCA_964247595.1 uncultured Acidobacteriaceae bacterium
ACACACCCACCCATATCGCTCCACTCAGAGCAGCGGTACAGACCACACGCTTACGATAAATCTCATCGCAACCGTTCCGAAGCGCATCGCCATGCTCGAAACCAATCATCCAGAATGGAATTGATTAAGGCCCAAGCCGATGAAACGCTTCAGCTACCTTATGGCTGGGCATCTCAGGATGGAGAATGACGCGGCTCACATCTGGTTACGCAACACGGTCCAGACAATATGCTCACTCTCTGAGCACTTCAACTTAGATCTCAAAACAGTCGGCTCGCGCATTAAGCAATGCGATCGCCATCGTCGGCGATGCAGGCGCGAGTTCTTCTTAACAGCGAGCGCGTGATCGTATTGTTTCGACATTGCCTAGTGTCAGTTGTACAGGCAATTATCGCGGGCGTTTGCGAAACCCTCATTTGCGGTATTGCTCTTCGCTGACTTTCTCAAGCCAATCGACTACCTTGCCATCCAGAGATTCCTGTACCGCGATGTGCGACATAGCCGCTCCCGCCGACGCACCGTGCCAGTGCTTTTCCCCCGGAGAAAACCAGACAATATCGCCGGGACGTATCTCTTCTACGGGTCCACCATCACGCTGCGCCCATCCCAGCCCGGAGAGGATGAGAATAGTTTGGCCCAACGGATGGGTGTGCCATGCAGTCCGAGCACCGGGTTCAAATGTAACGGTCGCACCACTCATGTGCGAAGGTTCTTCGCCCTGAAACGGAGAATCGAGCCGTACAGTTCCGGTGAACCAATCCCCTGGCCCTGGCTTGGAGGGCTTGCTTCCGGCTCGACCGATCTGCATAGGGGCTCTCTCCTATCTCTTGCTGCTTGATCCGCGCATGTACCTGAAGCGCTGGTATGGGGTAAGCTGGCTTCGCTTCCCCGCTTACGCACATTCTAAACCGCTTAGCTTAGTGAGAAGGAGACCCTGAAGAGGCTGACCTGGCCGATCTGATTCCATTTCTGGTCATCGTTTATGTTCTGCTCAATGCATGGCTGCAGCGGCTTGTGCTGGCATTGCCAGAATTTAGACCGTTGCCGGAACTTCCGCTTGTGAGACGCTTACTCCGATGCCTCATCCCTTTCGCCACATGCTCGGTAATTTTGCTACAGGGCCGCACTGTCTCGCAAACAGTGCCGTCAGCACAGAAGAAACACGGCCGGCCGCTGTTCGGTACTCTCTTGAAATGGCGATGATACGTGCATTGATGTTGGTAGCGATTCTCTTTTGTTGGCCACTCGCGGTCTCAGCGGCCGATCGCTGCGACGCGTTGAAGACATTTCAAATGAGTGCAGCAGAGATTGCCCTACCGACACAGGGCGCACGGGTTCGATCTGCCAAGAGGGTCGTCAACGCTCACGGAGGCTTCTGCAAGGTGCTGGGCAAGATCATTTCGGTCGACCCCGCGGCGGATCCGATCCGCTTCGAAGTCAATCTTCCGGAGACGTGGAATCGCAAGGCCGTGCAGTTTGGGGGAGGCGCCTTCGATGGCTATCTTCACGAATCCGACGGCCTCCGCGCCACGGTTGTGGGCGATGAACGTCAGCCCACGCCGCTTGAGCAGGGCTATGCCACCTTTGGAAGCGACTCCGGCCATCATCATCGTTATCTGCTGCTGCCGGATATAGCCAATGCAGTGAGCGCAAAGTTTGCGCTGAACGAGGAGCAGCGAAAGAACTTCGCTTCGGATGGACTGAAGAAGACCCATGATGTTGCGGTCGCGTTGATGAAGGCGCGCTACGGTGCGCCGCCGAAGCGGATGTACTTCATCGGCGGTTCTACCGGTGGCCGCGAGGCCATGCAGGTGGTGGACCGCTGGCCGGAGGACTATGACGGCGTAATCGCCGCCTATGCCGCTTGGAATCAGATTGAAAGTGATCTACAGTTCATCCGGATCTCGCAGGCGATGTATGCGAAAGGAAAAGGGGGGCAGGCCGGCTGGCTGCCCTCAGCAAAAACGAAGCTGCTTCGGGATGCTGTGCTCAATGCGTGCGACGCGCAGGACGGACTTAGGGACGGAATCGTTAGCGATCCTGCTGATTGTCACGTCGATCCACTCAAGCTGCGCTGCCCCGATGGCAAGGATCATAACGGCTGCTTATCCGAAGGTCAGGAGCGCACGGTTGCGGCGTTTACGGCACCGCAGGTGACCAGCTTTAAGGTGCTAAATGGAATTGATTCAGAGCCTGGCTACAACACCTTGCGCGGAGCTGACCTGGTGGGCAACATGGGTCTGTTACGGCATCCATTCCACCCGTCCATCGTGATTCTGAACTCGTTTTATTACCTGATTGGAGATGGCGTGCTTCGTTTCTTTCTAACCAGGGATACTCATTTTGACGCCCTGACCTTCGACACAAGAAATGGCGGCTCTGGGGGTAAATGGGTGCCCGGCATTCTTGAGCAATCCGCTGAGGATGATGCCAGCCTTGCCGATCTGAGCCCCTTTGAGCGCCACGGCGGAAAATTAATACTGGTACATGGCACAGCCGATTCCACCATTCCAACTGAAGCGTCGGTGTTTCTGTTTCAGCGCATCGCTGCAGCCATGGGGCAATCACGAACAAATGGCTTTGCGCGGCTGTACCTGATCCCTGGATTCGGACATGGTCGGGGCATGTTCAATGCAGGCTTCGATACCGTGAGCGTTCTGGATAGATGGGTGGACGAAGGTGCGGCACCCAATGACCTGATCATCTCTGACAACAACAAAACGCAACGCACACGGCCCCTGTGTGCATGGCCAAGCTGGCCGAAGTATGTATCGGGCGATAGCAACGCCGCGACAAGTTTTCACTGCCAAATCGGTCCATCCTAAACCGGTCCAGTTCCACATGGCACTCAGTCCTTCAATCAACGTGGCGGAGCATACAGTCTCGGAGGCTTCATTGAATAGGAGCGCGATTCGCTGGTCAGCTCGTTTCGTGCTTTGTGTTGCGTAGGATACGTCTTACCTTTTTTGGCGAGATACTTAGGGATTTGGCAACCGATGTTACATTTTTGCCGCTTTGCAGCCAGACCTTCGGGATGACAAGCTCGGCGAACTCCTCCTGAATCTGTTGGAATGTTTTATTTCCCAATTGCCCGTCGGACCACTGACGAAGTGTTTCCTCGATTCGTGTGGCTCCCGCAAGCTTCAACTTCAGATCGCCCAGCATCTTGTATAGGTGGTCGCGGTCATTCCCATTCAGCAGAGCTGCTCCTTTCACGGCATATTCCTTGGCGACCTCCCACTCCTGAAAGTAGTCTGCCGCGGCAGCCACGCCGCGCGTGATGTATGCCGCGGCGAGAAGGCGTTTGTTTTGCGTCTCCAGCGCGAGTTCGATCGCATGTTCGGCGTGTTGGACCGCAAGGTTGGCATGGCGCGCAACATCGGGTTGCTCCCCGACCTGCTCCTCGGCGTGCGCCAGTTCAACCGTTGCCTGAACGATTCTTGACCGAGCCATCAGGATCTGGTCTCGTGTTTCTTCACCCAGATCAAATCCGCGTTTTCCTTCAATCGAGGCCTGATCGATGTTTCCGTGATCCAAATGCAGATGCGCGGAATTTACGAGCACGGAGCCCGTTCCTCCCTGATGGTGGTGCAGGGCATAAATTTTTCCTGCCCGTTCCAGCAACTCCAGGGCTTCCTGTGAAATTTTGAACGATCTCGCATGCGTCATGCCGCGAGCTCGCCCGCCCCCTCCCTGAGGTTGCAGGTCAAGCGCAATTAAGCGTTTCACATAGGCAGCATTCACCAAAGCCCGGGCAAGATTTGGATGGTTCGGATAACCTGCGCGATAGATCTCGATGGCAGCTTCAAAGTGGCCAAGCGCACGTGTGTACTCTCCCGATCGGCGCACAAATCTTCCCCGCGCAGATTCAATGTTGCCAAGCGACAGCGCATGACCGGTCGATCGCAACACATCTTCGGCTTCATCGAGAAGTTGAAAGGCACAGGACCGATCACCATCTTGAAATGCCAGCCAGCTCTGATGAATTTTGATAACGGCGATGAGTTCTGGTGCCTCAGCCCGTTCGGCCGCGGTGCGCGCCGATGAAAAATGCAGGCGTGCCTGCGTGTAATCGCCTCGTTTACGGTGCGCGCGGCCTTTCCAGAAGTTCGCCAAAAAGATGAGGTAGTCCCCAAGAAAATCGTTTCCGAGACGCAAGATGAGGTCGAGTGCTTCTATGCATGACACAAGGTGCTCGCCGGATAAGTCACGGTAAGCCTCAGCCATACTGAGCTTTAAGAAGTCGAGCATCGGAAGTTGTGCCCGATCAACTTTGGAGAGATCGGCTAACAAGGCGTCCAGATGAGTAGAGCCGCGATACCCAAGATCAATCCATTGCGCCACGGATAAGAGCAATGAAATTGAATGCGACTGGCTGAAATTTAGCTCTGATGTATCGACGAAGGTATGATCCAACAGCTCGAATCCGCTGCGTACGTCTCGATGCACAAGTGCACGTTGAAGCCTTTCGAGAAGTGCTGCGGCTGTTTCTTCATCTAGCATGATGCGAAATGACCCGTAAGTGTAAAGCTCATAAGAAGCCGTCTCCACAGGCAACTTGATGCTACCAACTTATGTGAAAGCAGGCCAAAGCCGAATCACAGTTGCAGGCGGTCGATGCCGCCGTCGCGAAGATCGGCGAGGGTAGGATACCCGTCTACAGCCATCAGCAGATCGGCCTCGGCAAGCAGGCATCTGAGGACGTGGATGACGCCATCCGTGCCGTCCAGTGCGAGGCCATAGACATACGGCCGACCGACACCGACCGCAGTCGCCCCCATGGCGAGAGCCTTGACGATATCTGTGCCGGAGCGCACCCCGGAATCAAAAAGGACCGGCGTTGTGCCGCAGGCATTGACCACGGCGGGAAGCATATCGATGGCTGCAATCCCGCCATTGGCCTGCCGGCCGCCGTGGTTGGAGCAATAAATCCCGTCAGCTCCGCCATCTATGGCTCGCCGAGCGTCATCGGGGTGACAAATACCCTTGAAAATTAAGGGGAGTTTGGTCAGCGAGCGAAGCCAGGGCAGGTCTGCCCAGGTGAGCACCTTGCCGAAGTTCGTAGCCCAATGGCGAACCGCCGCCTGGAGATCGTCTTGGGGCGGTTTAGCCAGGCCGGCGCGGAAGTGCGGATCGGAGAAGTAGTTCTGGAGGACGTGGCCGCGCAGTTGCGGAAAGTTCGCGTCGTTGAGGTCGCGAGGGCGCCAGCCAGTCACCCATGTGTCGAGCGTAACCACGATGCCCTTGTAGCCGGCAGACTCAGCGCGATGGATCAGGCTTTCGGCAACGGCCCTATCCTTGGGTGTGTAAAGCTGAAAGAAATGTGGCGTGTCGCCGCACGCTTCGGCAACCGCCTCCAACGGATCGTTGGCCAGCGTGGAAGCCACCATGGGGACCCCCGTGTCGGCAGAGGCGCGGGCGGTTGCAAGGTCCCCATGGCCATCCGGGGTACAGAGCCCGATAACTCCAATGGGGCTGAGAAAGATGGGCGTGGGCAGCTTTAAACCGAAGAGATCGATCGAGAGATCGCGGGTTGAGCAATCGACCATCATGCGGGGAACGATTCCCCAGTGATGGAAGGCCTCCGCATTGCGGCGCTGGGTAGATTCATCGCCGCAACCGCCCTGAACGTAGGAGACAACGGACGCGGGCAGAGTCGAGGCAGCCTTTTGTTCCAGCAGCGCAAAGTTTACCGGAAGTTTGGGGAGTACGCCCCGGAGGCCTCCGTTGTAGATCTCGTTCTGATAGGTGCCGAAGGGCTGCACGGCAATGTCCTTACGCTGTGAATATCGATCGATAGCAGAGATGCCGGAATGCACAGATCCTTCGCTCGACTCAGGATTACGTTGACCGGTGACCGGTGACCGGTTATGAAGCTATGACATGCAGTTTCAGTCAGCGGGCCTGCTCTGCCGATTCTCTGAGTACGGCAGAGATAGCCAGAGCACTTGCGATACAGCCGATAACGGTTCCGCAAACAGTCTTGAATAGAACGGCATGGCTATGGCTCACGTCGGCCGGGAAAATACGTGGAAGCAACACGGCGTTACAGGCCACAACCACACCGGCGGCTAAGACCCCCGCAATGAGGGATCGTAGATAAAGATTTCCTGGCTTGACTGGCGTTGCACTGCTGGGAGCCGGTGGCAGAACTCCCTTTCGCCGGCGGCTACGGGTTAAGAGGGACGGGATCAGGATACTGAGGGAGACAACAAAAAACGTTTGGCCAATGCTGTCCACCACCAATCCCTTGGGACCGCTGACGGGGATAAGGGTGCGTCCGTGAAACACCGCAAGCGCACCCAGCCAGTTCAGCAGAGCGTTGGATACCGCGCTCGAAACAGTTTCAGTGGCAAGATACTTTGACAGACTTACAGGCATTGGCGCTCACTTGGTTCATGGCCCACGCAGACATTCTGCGCTGCGTGGGCCAGCTGTATGTCTTTAGGTGAATCATTGACACACCATTTACAGCAGTAGTTAGAAAGCAAGCTCCAAACCAAAGCTGATCTGACGCGGGATACCTGCAGTTTTGAAGGCCAAAGGATCGGTCAACTGCCCAGGTCCGTTGGGGCGGAAGCCCTTGTAGTTATAGGGGCCATTCAGCAAATCCACCGTGCCTTCCGGCGTGGGAACAAGGGCGGAGTTGGTCAGGCCAGCTGCGTTGGTCGTTGCCGTATTGGGGAAGATATTTTGCACGCTGGTGAAGTTAGTGTGGTTGAGCACATTGGAGGCCTGTGCGATGGCTTGAAGGCGCACACCGGAGTCGCGCTTTAGGAAGATGTCACGCGAGATGCGGAGGTCGAAGTCCTTGTAACCGGGACCTACGCCCAGGTTGCGGCCTTCCCCAAAGGGACGCGCTTCACCTGGATGCGCTCCCCCTGTTCCGTTCGAGTTCGCGAGAGCGGGCACCAGCATTGTGAAAGGAACACCATCACGCACCGAGACGATCGGGGCGAGGGTGAAGTCCGAGTAGAGCAGCGAAGTCCAACTTTGCCCGCTGTGGTGCGCAGGGGTGGTGTATACGGCACTTGCGACAAAGCTGTTTTTAATGTTGAAGGCCGAGACCGAGCGGTCCAGGTACAGCAGGCCGGGCCGTAAAGGTGTGCTGCCGGAGCTGAAATCACTGGTATTGTCGATCGCCTTGCTCCAGGTGTAATTCACCTGGAACTCCAGGCCGTGCCCATAGCGCTTGCTTAAGGACGTGGTCAGAGCATTGTAGTTGGAATGGCCGTCGGAGGTGGTGTCGTCATTCTGCACGACCTGAGCGTTAGGCGTTCCGAAGGTCGAACCGGGTTTCGGAATGTACTGCGGGCCGATAAAGGGATCAACAGCCACCGCCGTGTTCTGGGTGAAGTTGCCTTCTTGGATCTGCTCGATATGTACGCCCGAGTAGTGGAGATAACTGATCTCGAGCGAAAGGCTGGGGGCGAGTTGCTGCGCGATGCTGGCGCTGGTCTGGATGGAGTACTGCGATTTGAAATTCGGGGCGACAGAGAAGAAGGCACCCCCCTGTTGCGTTGGGCCCGGAGGCGTAATCGCATGGCCGACGACAGCCGCGTATTGTGCAGGTGTCAGCCCGGGATTTGGATTGGCGGTGGTGGCTAAACTACGCTCAGTATTTCCGACGGCGAAGAGTTGCGGAACATTGGCTGGCGCGGTCAGGGCGTTGACGTAGGTGTGCTGCCCATCGCCATTCAGCAGTGTGGAGGTGAAAGGAACGATGAAGGGCAAAGGCGCGGTAAATAAGCCGCCACTGGCGCGCACCACTGTCTTGCCATCTCCAAAGGGATCCCACGCCAGACCCACGCGCGGCGAGCCGAAATAGCTGGTGGGGTAACCGTTCGGTTCCGGGTCGATGTCGAGACGGCCGCCGTAGTTCAGGGTCAGGCGTTGCGATATTTTCCAGGAGTCCTGCGCATATACCCCAACTGGATTCGTGGTGGCGTTGTATTGCCCGTTGCCCGTACCTTGCAGTACGGCTAATGGCAAGCCCGCGACATACAACTGAGAGCCGGTTAAGTTCGTCGAGGAAGGACCGGTAAGTGGGTAACCATGGGTGAGATTAAAGATCGCAAGCGGAGTCTGAGCAGCCGGGGCAATCGCACCCGCTAGAAGGATGATCGGGATCGCCCCATCGAAGTACTGATACTGGCCGCCGAACAGAAATGCTTGGGACACGTTGTACTGCACCGGACGGTAGGAGAAGCCAAACTTCAAATTGTGCGCGCCTTTGGTTAAGGCTAAATCGTCGTCGAACTGATACTGGTTCTGCTGTTGATTGTAGGGAAAGTCGAAAGGTGTGCCCACAATCCCAAGGCTACCCAGGTCGAACTCCGCTCCACCGTGCGGCGTGTCCGAAGTCACACTGTACTGAGGAACTACTTGGACCCGCACCGTATTCACCAGATTGGGGTTAAATACATGGTTCCAGTTAGCTGTGATGGTTTGGTCGCTCGCCACATAGTTAACAGAGGTATAGCGCCGCACACCGCCTGCCCCGATGACATCGTTTGACTCGCGGGAGAAGGCAAACCGTAGGGTGAATGAGTTGGCCTGATTGGGTTGGTAGTCGAGCCGGCTGACCCAGTTGTTATAACGGCCGTTCTGGTTGGGAGCCGCCTGCGGTGCGCCGCTGTTGGCATTGCCGTCAAAGGTGCCGCTGTTGGGGCTAATCAGCGCATTAAATTTCGAATCGTTGATAGGTGTAAAGACGCTCGATGCAAGTAGTCCTTGACCTAACGGCGCAAGAGCACCTCCTGTTTGAGCTAGCTGCGTGAGATAGCAGAGCTGCGTCACCGGTGCCGGGCAGGAGGTTCCCGTAAAGCCGTTTGTCTGCGCGTTAAGACCCTGTGCCTGTGCGGTGTTGATTAAATTCACCGTCACCGCACTGTCGAGCTTCTGCCGCTCATACGAGGTGAAGAAGAAGAGCTTGTCACTCTTGATCCGGCCGCCAAGGGAACCACCGAAGATCACACTTTGCTCGAACGGCTTGGTGCCGGCGGTGGGGCCGAAGCTGTTGAAGTAGTTCACGGCGTCGGTGCTGTGGTCGTGAAAGTAGCCAAAGGCGCTGCCGTGAAATTTGTTGGTACCGCTTTTGCTGATCACGTTGATGGCCGAGCCCACGGTAAAGCCGAACTCCGCGTTGAAGCCGTTGCGATTGATCTGGAACTCCTGCACGGAGTCCTGCGGCACATGCGGATCGCGCTGCGCGCCGGAACCGGCATCGTTCTCACCGCCATCAATGGTGAACAGGTTGGCACGGCCGTTGCCGCCGCCGATCGAAAATCCAGATGCTTGATAGCCTGTGCCGATGGCCGCATCCTGCGCCTGAGGCGCGGCTGAATCGGTCACCCCCGGTACGGTATAGATGGTCGCCGCGTAATTGCGGGAGAGGTTCGGGAGATTGACCTCCTGGCGGTCATCGATGGTATTCGCCTGCTGCGCCTGCGTGGTGTCGATCACCGGCGTTGCGTTGCCCTGGACCTCCACCGTCTCATTGGCGTTGCCCACCTTGAGATGGGCGTCATACGCCACGGTTTCACCAACCGTGACCACGATCTGATCGGCGACGAGTTTGTCGAATCCCGGTGCGGTGACCTCGACCTTATAGCTTCCCGGATTCAATTGCGGGACCTGATACGTCCCTTCTCCCGAAGTCGTGACGGTTCTGGCGACGCCTGTCGCCGGATTTGTCACGGTGACTACAGCCTTCGGAATCACGGCACCCCCGGCATCGGAGACGGTTCCACGAACGGTCCCTGTGGAGTAGCCGGACTGACCCCACCCAGGCAGAACAGCCCATAGCCCTGCCACAAGGACAACCAACAGCCATTGACACAACTTGCCAAAAAGGGGCCGAGGTGTCGCGTTCGTCTTTATGCTTTTCTGGAGGTTTGCAGCGGGCCGTTCAAAGTTCATGATGTCTTCCAATCCCTGTTCTGATTTTGCAGTCTTACCGATTCCTTCGGCCGCGTTTACACCACGCGGCTATGCCACCCTCAAATACCTGCCCTCAGCCTGCCCCCCAGCCTGCCGTCGATACCCAGCGGCGATCTTTCGCGAGGCAAACCCATGCGTGCGAACCGACATACCCGGACCGCAAACACTCCCCTGTGCTGAGTTCTGCATCGGCTTGCGGAGCGGCTCATCAAACGCCCTTTTAGTCTTTGTTTGCCGTTCGTCTTGGAGCACACAGTGGAGCACTTTAGCTGGCCGTTCACTTTCGCGGAGCGATCAAAACACGTTTGCTAACCGAGCGGTAAGATATACACAACATACTGCCCCTGTCACCTTCTTTTTCGGCTGACGGCAAATTGTGAACAGGGTGTTCTCTTTCCGGCAGTAGCGTGGCGGGCACAAGGCCCTTTCCTTCCGCGCCCCTGTCCCATTTCGCCCGGCGATGGCACAGTGCAGTTGAGTCACCCTATCCTGCATAGTCGGCGCACGAATCGGTTCCCCTTGCTAATTGACCGGTCAGTCATGTAGAACGTGTCCGGGCAGACCAGATTGGATACTGCCCGCGATCAGCCGGATTGGGCAAGGTCGACGGCATTACACCGTGTGAGGGAAACCATGTCATTGTTGGAAGCGGAGAAGACGACGCAAGCTGAGCCCTCGAGCAATGGGGACGCGGCCGCCATCAACGAGCTGCGCGCGGCATTTGCAGCGCAGCGCAGCGCCTTTGCCCGGGATCGCCAGCCGAACCTGGCGGTACGGCGTGAGCGCCTCGAACGCATCATCCCCATGATGCTGGACAACCGCGAGAAGATTAATGCAGCCCTGAACGCGGACTTCGGTGCGCATCCCTCGGCCGCGACCGAAGCTCTGGAAGTTCTTGCCGTGACCAAGCGCGTTGAGTACGCGCTGGCGCATCTGGAGGAGTGGATGCGGCCCCTAACGCGCGAGGTGGACCCCGACTATGCCGGCGTGCTGCGCGCATTTGTGAAGAGCCAGCCGAAGGGTGTGATCGGCAACATTGTCCCCTGGAACTTCCCCTTCGAGATCGGCATAGGGCCGCTGGTGGACATGCTGGCGGCGGGCAACCGTGTGATGTTGAAGCCCTCGGAGTTCACCCCGGCCTGCGCAGACTTGATGCGCGAGATGGTGACGGCGACCTTCACGCCGGACCTCGTCTACGTCGCTGTAGGCGGGCTGGAGCTGGCACGCGCCTTCACCGCCATGCCGTGGGATCACCTGCTCTACACGGGGAGCTCCAACGTCGGCCGGCAGGTGATGATGGCCGCAGCGCAGAACCTTACGCCTGTCACGCTGGAGCTGGGCGGCAAGTGCCCCGCCGTGCTGTTGCCCGGCAGTGTGAGCCCCGAGTCGGTCGGCACCGTGGTGGGCGTAAAGATGATCAAAAACGGGCAGATGTGCGTCTCCGTCGACCATTGCTTTGTGCCCAGGGCGGACCTGGATACCTTTGCCCAGATTGCGACGGGCTTCATGGCGCAAGCTGCCCCTGGATATTCCCAATCGGAACAGTGCACCGGCATCATCTCGAATCGCCACATGGACAGGATCAACGGTCTTCTGGGCGAGGCCAAGGATCGTGGCGCGCGGATCGTCAAGCTCGAGGGAGATGGCGGAGCGAAGCCGGACAGCCGCCAGATGCCCATGTCGCTGGTCCTAGACCCCATGCCCGACCTGCGCATCATGCAGGAGGAGATCTTTGGGCCGATCATCCCGGTCATCCCTTACGACGCGGTGGATGAAGTAATCGAGCGCATTAACGCAAGCGACCGTCCTTTGGGCGTTTACGTCTTCGGTGACGATGTCGCGACGATCGACCACATCCTCTCCGAGACGGTCTCGGGCGGGGCTGCTGTGAATGCGGCCGCCATCCAGGCCGGGCTGAAGTCGCTGGGGTTTGGCGGCATTGGCATGAGCGGCATGGGCCGCCACCATGGTGAGGACGGGTTCCGTGAGTTCTCGAATCAGCGCGGCGTCGTGGTTCGGGGCGAAGGACCGCATTTCGATGCCTTTGTCTCTTCCTCCAAGGGAATTGCGGATCTTGTGGGTGAGACTCCGGCGGGCTAAGCTGCGCGGAACAGCCCTCGCACTTGTGTGCAGCCGGGCCTGGCCCGGCTGCACATTCTCATTGCTCCACAGCTTTCTCTAAAGCCGTCCTCCTGAACGCAGTGAGGGACCTCTGTATTCTCCTGAGCCGCCTAGGCAGTCCGGTGGAATACGGAGATCCTTCGCTGTGCTCAGGAGGACGGGGTAAGTGTGGAAACTCAGCCCGCGAGTTTGCCCAGGATCTCTGTACGGAAGCCGGCGAGCCGCCCGCCGTCCACAATGATGGTCTGGCCGGTGATGTATCGGCTTTGATCGCTGGCGAGAAAGTGATACACACCTACTAGGTCATCGATCTCGGCGATCCGCCCAAGCGCGGAGAGATTCTTGGCCAATGCATTCAGGATGTGTTCCGGCGGTAGCATCGGGGTTTTGACTGGCCCGGGTGCGACCGCATTGCAGCGAATGCCGCGTTTGCCCAACTCCACGCATGCTGTCTTCGTCATGCTGATCAGCGCGGCCTTGGTCGCGCTGTAGTCGAAGAAACCCTCGTTTTGTTGCAGGCCGGCTACCGAAGCGGTGTTGATGATGGAGCCGCCATCGTTCATGTGCGCAGGCCCATACTTCAGGATGTAGTACGTGCCGTAGAGGTTCAGATTGACCACGCCGTCCAACACGTCCTCATCGGAGTCAGTGATGTGCTTGCCATTGCCGGGTTTGCCCGCATTGTGGATGATCGCGTCGAGTTTGCCGCAGGCGGCCTCTGCCTTGGCGAAGGCATCGATCACCTCGTCGCGTTGCGTGACATCGATTTTGAGGAAGATCGCGCCCGCATCCAGCAGGGCTTGCGGTGGCGGCTGGAGATCGGCAACGATCACCTTCGCACCTTCTTGAAGACATCGTTGCGCGGTGCCGAGACCTATGCCCGAGGCACCGCCCGTGATGAAGATCGATTTACCGCGAAGGCTGAAAGGAGATGAGGTATCCACGATAGATTTCCTTGTGACGTTTAGTGCTCAGGTTAATAAAGTTTGTGTGATCAAGCATCGGTGTGCATGATCCGGTGTAGCCGTGGCCTTCAGCCCACGGACAGAAGTGGCCGACGTATGGAGCCCTTTAGGGCTGGTTTACGAGAGAACCCGGCCGAAGCCCTTCTCTCGCCTATTATGTTCAGCGGGCTGAAGCCCGCTGCTACACCAAAGGGCCGTTCGCTGCGATCAAGAATACGACCTATACCCACTTACATTTGCGGGGCCTGCTTTGCATCAATAGTTCGGCAATCCACTGAAGGCCGCGACAGGCGGCATGGCGTTCGGGTCGGCGATCACGTCGATCAGTACGGCGTTCTCCGCCGCCAACGCGGTCTTGATCACAGCGGCAATATCCTGGGCACGGCGCAGACTTACCCCCTTGATCCCGCAGGCTTCGGCAATCGCCGCATGATCCACCGGACAGAAGTCGCAGACGTTGGTGTAGCGTCCGAGTCCGGCGTTTTCAGCATGCTTTTGATAACCCAGAATGGCATTGTTCATCACCGCAACTACGACCTTGACGCCGTGGCGGCGCGCCGTTTCCAGCTCCGCCCAGACATGGCCGAAGCCGCCATCACCGACAACGCAGAAGACAGGCCGTTCGGGACTGCCGATCCTCGCGCCCATGGCCAAGGGAAAGCCCCATCCCAGCCCGGCTTGGCCGCGCGGCGTGATGAAGCGCCGATTGCCCTTGGCGGTGAGATAGTTGGCCACCCAGATGGATGAGAAGCTCGCGTCGGCTACCACGACGTGATCGTCGCTGAGCTGCTTTTCGAGCTCGGCCATGAAGCGTTCAGGGCGGATGGGTGAGGCATCCGATTCCGTGACGCCGGCGATCTCTTGCCTATGCTGTGCCTTGGCTGAAGCGATAGCCTCTTCGATCGCGGGACGCGCGGTCTGCCGTTTGCTTAGATCCTGCGCGGCCATCGCGGCACCCAAGGCCCTCAGGGTGAGCTTGGCGTCGCCTTGGAGACGCACGGCCTCGTAGTTGCGGCCTACCTCCATGGGATCAATGTCGATGTGGATGTAGGTTGCAGTTTTGGGCAGCAGCTGCCATGAATCTGTACCGTTCTGGTTGGTGCGATTGCCGACGAGCAGCACCACATCCGCTTCGGTCACCATGGGCTTCATGAACTTGGCCATGCCGCGCGTCGCCATGTAATACCCGATGATGCCCATCGACAGCGGATGGGTCTCATCCACGCTTCCCTTGCCCATGGTGCTGGTGGCCACGGGCAGACCGGCGAGCTCCTGCAACGCCCGCAGCTCCTCCTGCGCTCGTGAACCGATCACACCGCCGCCCGCGTAGACGATCGGGCCCTTCGCCTTTGCCAACAGCTCCGCGGCGAGAGCGATCTGTGTGTCGGCCGGTTGTGTACGGTCCAGCGGATAACGGCCCAGCGAGGCCTTGCGTGCCGCTACCGGCCGCTCCTCCGGCTGAAATAGGAGCTCCATGGAGACCAGCAGCACAGCGGGACCGGGACGACCGCTCGCGGCGGCGGTGAAGGCCATGTCCACGTAGTCCTCGATGCGATCGGGGGTCGTGACGCGCCGCGTCCACTTGGAGACACCCTTGAAAAGCTCGAGCTGATCCAGCTCCTGAAACGCGTTGCGGTCCTGCGCATTGGGGCCTACGTCCTGCACGATGGCGACGACCGGCACAGAGGCCGAGAGGCACTCTGCGAGTCCCGGCACCAGCAACGTGGCCGCCGGTCCGTTCTGGGCCGTGACGACGCCCACCTTACCGGTTATCCGAGCATAGCCATCGGCCATGTAGGTACCGGCGTTCTCCTGCCGATAACCGATCTGCTCGATGCCGAGGTCGTTCGCAGCCATGGTCAGCCCCGGCGGATTGCTTTGGCCAAAGAGATACTCAACCCCGTGGCGCTTCAGTGCCTGGGCGAATCGTTGCGGGGGCCGCAGGAGCATCGGTGTGTCAGTCATGTTCTTCAACCTTTTCCATACTCAAAAACGTGAAGCTTACTCGTCTATCTCTAGGCCAGGGCTAAGCCCTGTTAGTCTTCGGTATTTGTTGTACGGGCTGAAGCCCGCACCTACACCGAAGCGAAAACTTTAGCCCGTACCTACACCGCAGCGAATGAACTTTAACCCGTACCTACACCGCAGCGAATGAACTTTAACCCGTACCTACACCGCAGCGAATGAACTTTAGCCCGCACCTACACGGAACGAAAACTTCAAACCCGTAGCTACACGGAAGCTTACAAAGCTGAGCTTTGCTCAGGCGTATCCCGCAATGAGGTCTACGGGGTGATCAACACCTTGCCATGATCGTTTGGCTTGCCGAGCTTCTCAAACATCGCCGATGCCTCGTCCAGGCTGACCGTATCCGTCACCAGGCCGTCCACCGTCACGCGGCCGGCAGTCAGCATGCGTTGCACGAACTGGAAATCGCCCGGCAGGTACGCAAAGGGGAAGGTGATGCGCAGACGCTTCAAAGCGGCCGAAAGCACGGTGAAGTTCTCCGGCTGCATGCCCGTGCCCACCATCACAAGCTGCGCATAGGACGGTGCCATGGCGATGAGTTTTGCAATCATGGGACGGCCGACGCACTCAAAGATGACCGTAGGTTTGCGGCCTGTCTGATGCTCGAACTCCAGCACCGGGTCGGCGTGTTGCGCCGCATCGATCACCAGATCGGCACCGGCGCTGCGGGTGCGCGCGATCCGTGCCGGCACCATCTCGCTGATGCCGATATCGCCCGCCCCGAAGAACTTCGCCCACTTCGCCACCGCCAGCCCGATGACCCCGGCACCGATGATGAGCACGCTCGCACCCGGCTCCACCTTCGCGGTTCTCCAGGCGTTCAGGCCCACAGCGAGGGGTTCGATCGTGGCGGCGTCGTTGTCGCTGAGAACATCCGAGATCTTGATCGCCAACCCCGCCATGCAGGTGGAATACTCGGCAAAGGCACCCGGCATTCTCGGGTCGAATCCCTGCGCGATAATGGCGCTGCATTGGGCGTAGAGGCCGGCACTGCACTCGGGGCAGGTGCCGCAGGGTCTTGCCGGCACCGCGGTAAGCCGGTCGCCGATCTTCCAGCCGTCGACTCCGGGACCGATCTCCACAACCTCGCCGGAGTACTCATGCCCGAGCACGCTGCCCGCTTGCAGCAACCCCGGCACCTCAACCGCATGCAGGTCGGAGCCACAGATACCGCAGGCTTTCACCTTGAAGACCAAACCGCCGGGACCGGCATTGGGCTTGGGGACCTCCGCGACCTGCAAGGGTTTGCCTATCTCGAGAAACTGCAATGCTTTCATTGGATTCCTTCTTCCTCGGTCACTCCCCGTGAGTGTTGTCGCTTGCAGCTGCCGCCTTTGTCCAGGTAAACGTTGCGCTCTGCGCTGCCTGTTCAATGCACTCCGGGATGCAATTACTGACCCAGCGGTAAGGTATAGGCGCGTACCCTCGTTGCGCAAGAGGCTCTTATGTTTCCCCTTCGTTTTGCCGTTGACAGCGCCCGAGGAGACACTGTGAGATACGTTGAATACGATGAGCGAAACATTGGCCCGCCTATCCATTCCACACGACCCCAACCCTCGCAAACCCATTCCCCGCGATAAAGGGAATGACTACACCCGCGAGGCGGCACAGGTGCGGCGCGAGTTTGCCGGCGAGCACACAGGCGCGGATCTCAGCCATGTCGCGCAGTATTCCTTCGATCCCTCCTTGCTGCCCGGCAATATCGAAAATTTCATCGGCGTCGCGCAGGTGCCGGTGGGGCTGGCAGGCCCGCTGCGCATCGTCGGCGAGCACGCCCGTGGCGACTTTTACATTCCCATGGCGACCACCGAGGGCACGCTGGTGGCGAGTTACAACCGCGGTATGCGTCTGCTCACCGAGTGCGGCGGCGTCACAACGACAGTGGTTAAGCACAGGATGCAGCGGTCGCCGGTCTTTGAATTTGCGAGCGCTTTAGAGGCTCGCACCTTCGGCCAGTGGGTCGAACAGCACTTCACGCAGATCCAGGCCGAAGCTGAGAGTACAACGCGAGCAGGCAAGCTGATCGCCATCACCCCCTTCATCGTGGGACGGCTCATCTACCTGCGCTTCGATTACACCACCGGCGATGCCGCCGGCCAGAATATGGTCGGCAAAGCGACCCTGGCTGCGTGCCAATGGATCGTAGCCACGCACCCGGATCCTGTCTCGTTCCTGCTTTCGGGCAACATCGATACCGATAAGAAGCACTCACAACTCAATACGCTGCTGACGCGCGGCAAGCGCGTCGTGGCTGAGGTTGTCATCAAGCGCGACCGCTTGGGGAGCATCATGGGTGTGGATACGGCCGATCTCTTTCACATGCGGCAGATCTCGCAGGCTGGAGCTTTCTTTGCGGGTTCCGCCAACAACGGGGCGCACTCCGCGAATGGTTTGGCCGCCATGTTTATCGCCACGGGCCAGGATGCCGCCAATGTCGCCGAGTCGCATGCGGCGGTTGTTTACTCGCAGTTGCAGCCGGACGGCGACCTCTACTGGTCAATCACGATTCCCTCGCTCATCGTGGCGACGTACGGCGGTGGAACCGGGCTTCCCACGCAGCGGGAGTGCCTGAACATCCTTGGCTGTTATGGCGATGGCAAGTCGGACAAGCTGGCGGAGATCTGCGCCGGCGTGGCCCTCGCAGGCGATCTTTCTCTAAGCAGCGCGATCCTCCGCGGCGACTGGGTATCGAGCCACGACCGCCTTGGCCGCAACCGCCCGTAGCCCCAAGCTTTTAGCTCGTTCAGCTCTTTCCGCCGCCACAGGAGACTCCATGCATCCATCGACCTTCAGCACAATGAATCCCGCAACCGGGGAGCCGATCGAGAGCTTCACCACCTTTACCTCCGCTGAGACCGAACGTGTCCTGAGCCTTGCCGAGAGCGGCTTCAAAAGCTGGCGAAAGCTCTCCGTCCATCGCCGCGCCGATCTGATCGCCGGCTTTGCCGCAGCCCTGCGACGGAACCGGGATGCCCTGGCCAAGACCATCACGACCGAGATGGGCAAGATCATCGCCGAGTCTGAGGGCGAGGTAGAAAAGTGCGCCCGCACGGCGGACTGGTACGCCGAGCACGGGCCGCGCATGCTGGCCGATGAGCCTGCGCCCACAGGCCGCACGCAGGCCTATGTGTCGTACCTGCCCATGGGGCCGATCCTGGCCGTGATGCCCTGGAACTTTCCGCTGTGGCAGGTCGTGCGCTTCTGCATCCCCACGTTGCTGGCGGGGAATACGGTGCTGATCAAGCACTCGCCCAACACGCAACGCAGTTCGCTCGAGCTCGAGCGCGTGTTCCGGGAGGCAGGCTTTCCCGAAGGCGTGGTGGGGAACCTTATCCTGAATGTGGAGGATGTCGCCGGCGTGATCGCGGACCGGCGCATCCAGGGTGCCTCGGTTACCGGCAGCGTTCGCGCCGGATCGGCGGTCGCTGCGGAGGCCGGCAAGCGGATCAAGAAGACCGTGCTGGAGCTTGGCGGCTCGGACGCTTTCATCGTGTTGAAGGACGCCGATATTCCGCGTGCCGTGGCCGCTGCCGTGCGCGGACGCTTCAGCAACGCCGGTCAGGTATGCCTGGCGGCTAAACGCTTTCTGCTCGCAGACGAGATCGCCGACAGCTTTGAAGAGCAGTTCGTCGCGGCCGCCAAAACACTGACGATGGGTGATCCCACCGATCGCGCCAACCGCCTCGGACCGATGGCACGCGGCGATCTTCGCGAGGAGCTCCACCGCCAGGTGGAGGGCAGCGTTGCCCGCGGTGCAACGCTGCTGTGCGGAGGAACGCCCCCCGAGGGCAAAGGCTTCTTTTATCCGCCAACCGTGCTCAGCGGCGTCACACAAGGCATGCCGGTCTTCGATGACGAGACCTTCGGGCCGGTGGCCGCGATAACGCGCGTTCGCGATGCCGACGCTGCGCTTGCCGAAGCGAATGCAAGCCAATATGGCCTAAGCGCCAACCTCTGGACGGGCGACCTCGCGCTGGCTCGCAGCATGGCGCGTGCGTTGGAGACGGGCGGCGTGTTTATCAACGGTGTCACCGCGTCGGACGCGCGCGTCCCGGTGGGCGGCGTCAAGCAAAGCGGCTATGGGCGCGAGCTCTCGCATTTTGGGGCGCACGCGTTTGTGAACGTACAGACGGTGTGGATTGAGGACCTTGCGGTGAGTGCTCTTTAGCTTCGTTAGAGCTTTCGGAGCGTGCAGAGAAGGACGTTGGTGTCCTCTGGAATACCTTGGCTGCTCGGAGGGATACAGAGATCCTTCACTGCGTTCAGGATGACGGCCATTAAAATATAGGTGACTGTCGATAGTGGCAGTACCAAAGGGCATAGCGAAGTCGCGCGTCCTTACGCGCGACCGTTTGTTTAGTCGAACAGCACCACCTGCCGGATCGCCTCGCCGCGAGCCAAGCGATCGAAGCCGGCGTTGATCTCGTCGAGCTTCAGGCGATGGGTGAGCAGGCGCTCCACCGGCAGGAGCCCGGCTTGATACAGGGCAACATAGCGGGGCAGGTCGCGCGAAGGAACGGCCGAGCCCATGTAGGAGCCCTTAATCGTGCGCTCCTCCGCGACAACGGTGACGGCCGGGATGCTGATCGTGCGGCCCGGCGCGGGCAGGCCGACCGTCACGGTGGTACCGCCGCGGGCTGTGGCGGCGTAGGCCTGGGCGAAGACCTTCTCGCTACCCACCGACTCGATGGCATAGTTCACGCCGCCGTAAGAAAGCGCGCGAAGCTCGTCTATCAGGGCTGGGTCGCGTGCATTCAAGCCATGGTGCGCCCCCAGCTCACGCGCCAAGGCGAGCTTCGCTTCGCTGAGATCGACGGCGATGATCGGGTAAGCACCGCTGGCCTTGGCACCTAACAACGCGGCCATGCCGACACCACCTAAGCCGAAGATGGCCACGCTTTCTCCAGGGGAGACGCGGGCGGTGTTCACGACGGCACCCACGCCCGTCATCACGGCGCAGCCGAACAGCGCAGCGATCTCCGGCGGAAGAGATTTATCGACCCGTACCGCGGATCGCGCCGAGACGACACAGTACTCCGCGAAGCCGGAGACGCCGAGGTGATGATGCAAGCGCTCGCCAGTGTTGCCCGTAAGCCGTCGCCCGCCGCCGAGCAACTCTCCGGCGGTGTTTGCCTTCGCTCCCTGCTCGCACAGCGCCGCGCGGCCTGCGGCGCACGGAGGGCAATGGCCGCAGGTGGGCACGAAGGAGAAGACCACCTGATCCCCGATCTCAAGATCACTGACCCCGGGCCCTAGCTCCACGACAACTCCGGCAGCCTCGTGGCCCAGCACCATCGGCAGAGGCCGCTGGCGCGAGCCCTCGATGACCGAGAGATCCGAGTGGCAAAGCCCGGCTGCCGTAATGCGAACGCACACCTCGCCGTACTCGGGCGAAGCAAGATCCACCAGCTCGATGCTGAGCGGGCGTGATGCCGCGTACGGTGCCGGAAGTCCGCTCTCGCGCAAGACAGCTGCCTTCATCTTCACGCGAGCTTCTCCGTTGCAACGGCCGGCTTGGCCGCAACTAGAATCTGTTCAACTGCGTCCCGCAGCTCCGGGGTAAGAGGCTTCGGACGGCGGGTGTTGCGATCGATAAATACGTGCACAAACCAGCCCTCGGCCGCTGCCTGCGGTGCTCCGGCGCGGAACAGGCCGACGCCATATCGCACGCTGCTGCGGCCCACATGCTCCACGCGCAGACCCACATCGAGTGCCTCAGGAAACGAGACCTCTGCGATGTATTTGCAGTGCGACTCGGCCACCACGCCGATGAGCGGCCCGTTAACGAAGTCCAGCGATCCGGCATGGACAAGATAGCTGTTGATCACCGTATCGAAATAACCGTAGTACTGGACGTTGTTCACATGGCCGTACACGTCGTTGTCGCTCCAGCGAGTGGCTAGGGGCGTAAAGTGCGGGTAATCGGCTCGTTCAGCCATGCAATCTCAAGATCCCAACGTTTTGGTATGTGCGCCGGACTGTGCACCGGACGGGGCGCTACGGTGGAGGAGCGGCGTGACAAACACCCGTCCGATGCGCTAGTTTACCGCTCGGTCAGTATTCCATAAATCAAATGAAACCAAGCTCACTTTTTGATTTGCAAGGACGTGTCGCGATCGTTACCGGAGGCTCCGTCGGCCTTGGCCGCCAGATGGCCGAGGGTTTAGCAGAGATGGGTGCCAACCTGGTGCTCTGCGCGCGCAAGGAGGAACGCTGCCGGCAAGCTGCCGAGGAGCTGCAATCGCTTGGCGTACAGGTCTTGGCTCTTGGTTGCGATGTCAAGGATCCGGAGAGCGTCAGCGCGGTTGCGGAGGCCACGATGCAGCGCTTCGGACAAATCGATATTCTGATCAACAACGCCGGCACCTCCTGGGGAGCCCCCGCCGAAGAGATGACCCTGCCGCAATGGAACAAGGTGCTTGAAACAAACCTTACCGGGACCTTCCTGTTCTCGCAGGCGGTCGGCAAGGTGATGATCGCGCAACGGCGCGGGGCCATCATCAACATCGCATCCATCGCCGGCCTGCAGGGCACATCCGACGAGATGTCCGCCATCGGTTACACGGCCAGCAAGGGCGGCGTGATCGCCTTTACGCGCGATCTGGCGACCAAGTGGGCAAGGCACGGTATCCGCGTGAACGCGATTGCACCTGGCTGGTTTCCGAGTGACATGTCGCAGAAGGTTCTGGAACGGCAAGGCGATAAGCTTCTCGCCTCCATTCCGTTAGGCCGCTTCGGTGGACCGGAAGACCTGAAGGGCGCGGCGATCTTCCTCGCTTCAGAGGCCTCCGCGTTCGTTACCGGTCAGATCCTTTCGATCGATGGGGGACAATCGGCCTGAGCAAAGGGCGTTATCTCGATCGAAGGCGTAGCTCCTCGATGGTCATTCTGTAGGGATCTGCCGTTGTCTTTACCTCCCTAGAGGCAAAAGCAGATCCCTACGTGATGACAAATAGAAGAGATGACGCATACCAACTCTCCATCAGCTGTCAGCTGTCGCCGTCACATATTTTCAATCATTCTGGTGGCGAACTCACTGGTTTTTGCCTTGGTAGCGCCCTGCATCTGGCGCTCGAAGTCGTAGGTGACATACTTCTGCCCAATCGTTTTTTCGAGCGAAGATTCGATCAGCAGCGCTGCCTCATGCCAGCCCAGGAAGTTGAACAACATCACTCCTGACAGGATCACCGAACCTGGGTTGATGACGTCCTTGTCGGCATACTTCGGTGCGGTACCGTGGGTCGCTTCAAAGACGGCATAGCCATCGCCGATATTGCCGCCGGGCGCGATGCCAAGCCCTCCAACCTGGGCCGCGGCCGCGTCGGAGATGTAATCCCCATTCAGATTGGTGGTCGCGAGCACGCTGTAGTCGGACGGGCGGATGATGATCTGCTGGAAGATCGAATCGGCGATACGGTCGTTGATGAGCAGCTTCTCTTTCCAACGCCCATTGCCGTGCGACTGCCCGATACTTGCCAGCACATCCTCCACCTCTTTTACGACTCCCTCGCCGAACTCAGGGGGCGCAAACTCGATGCCTGGCTCGATGAGCGCGGCGTTCTCCTGTGCGGAAAGACCGGGGGTCTGCTCAAGGTTGCCGAGAATCCAGCTTTCGCGCTCGGTGACCGTGTCCGCGCGAAACTCCTCGACAGCGACCTCATAGCCCCACTCGCGGAAGGCACCCTCCGTGAACTTCTGGATGTTGCCCTTGTGGACGAGCGTCACGATCTTGCGTCCTTCGGCCAACGCATAACGGATGGCCGCACGCACGAGACGCTTCGATCCCATGATGGAGATGGGCTTTACACCAACCCCTGAGTCGAGGCGGATTTTCTTCTTCGTGCCCTTCAACATATCGTCATTCACAAACGAAATGAATTTGGCAGCCTCGGGTGTGCCTTCGCGGAATTCGATACCGGCATAGATATCCTCGGTATTCTCGCGAAAGAGCACGATGTCCAGCTTCTCAGGATGCTTTACCGGGCTCGGCACGCCGGCGTAGTACCGCACCGGGCGAACGCATTGGTAAAGATCCATCAGCTGCCGCAGGGCAACGTTGAGGGAGCGAATGCCTCCGCCTACGGGCGTGGTGAGCGGGCCCTTGATGGAGACGCGAAAGTCCAGCGTTGCTTTGACGGTATCTTCGGGCAGCCACTCCTTGGATTTGCGATACGACTTCTCGCCTGCGAGCACCTCGTACCACTGCACGGCACGCTCCCTGCCATAAGCTTTCTCGACCGCGGCGTCGAATACACGCTGCGAGGCGCGCCAGATATCACGGCCTATGCCGTCCCCTTCGATGAAGGGGACGATGGGCCGGTTCGGCACGTTGTATTTGCCATCTACATATTCAATTGGCTGGCCGTTCGCGGGGATAGGGATACCGTTGTAACTCGTCTGCATGGTTGTGGAACTCCAGAAAGAAAAGGATTCAGAGGACGGCGAACCATAGCATTCGCTGAAAACGTGTGGCAACGATTCCCCTTCATAGGTCGTCCGTTTCGGACGAGGGCCGGCAGGATCCCGTGTGCCCTCGCGCGCGTTAACGATCGCTACTTCAGTCTGCTAGACTCGCGCACTCTCGAGAGGAGGGTTTATGACACAACTTGAATTGCGCGAAATCGTGGATAAGAAGATGAGTGATCCCAGCATCTCCGGTTGCATTGTGAGTAACTTTCGCGGGGATCTGGCCACCGAGCAGTGTCACCGTGACGGCAAGAAATTGAGAATTGCCTGGCATGACCGGGGCGATTTCCAGCGCTGTGTTGTCCACGCGGACGAGGGTCTTGCACGGCCGCTGGCGCAAATGGATCTTGGGGAGAATGCGACGGTTCGCATTGAGACGTATGGACCCTGCCGCGTGATCATCTCGCACGAGGAAGGCTTTCTTTGTCTGAGTCGATAGGCGCTTGCATGATGGGGCACGTAGAGCACAATCTGTAACGGCAAACCCCAGCATGGAGGCTGTGGGATCTCTGTATGATTGCGGAGGAAACGGCTCTCCCGAAGAGCCGTTGCGCAGCCATTGTTTTCGCGCGTCATTCCACGCACATACCAGAAATCCAAGTCCGCACAAGAAGGTTCCATGCTCACGGTTCAGCGACACAAAGACATACTTGAATTGGTTCTTGACGCACCACCGGTCAACGCGCTCGGTGCTTCCATGCGAAAGGACCTTTATAACCAGATTGAGGCGAGTGCCGCCGATGAGGGTATCCGGGCCATTGTGATTCGCGGCGCGGGCAAGCTCTTCTCCGGCGGAGCGGATATTAACGAATTCGGTAAGACCTTCTCCGAGCCGTGGCTACCCGAGTTGGTCGATAGAGTGGAAGCAAGCGATAAGCCTGTAGTCGCGGCGGTTCACGGAACATGCTTCGGTGGCGGACTCGAACTGGCGCTTGGCTGCCATTACAGGATCGCTGCACCGTCGGCGAAGCTCGGCCTGCCGGAGGTGAAGCTTGGGCTGCTGCCGGGTGCAGGCGGAACGCAGCGGTTGCCCCGCGCAGTGGGAGCGCAGGCCGCGCTCGAGATGATCGTCAGCGGCGAGCCGGTATCGGCCGCGCGGGCCGCGGAACTGGGGCTCGTGGACAAGGTTGTGGAGGAAAGCGCGCTCGCTGCGGAGGCAATCGCGTTCGCGCGTGAGGTGACCGGCGT
Organism: uncultured Acidobacteriaceae bacterium; assembly: GCA_964247595.1. GTDB lineage: Bacteria > Acidobacteriota > Terriglobia > Terriglobales > Acidobacteriaceae > Granulicella. The sequence goes on from CAXTUW010000025.1 coordinate 24,711, forward strand.
GCGCCGCACGGGCGACCGCACGGTTGCGCAAGACGCGGGCCTGTTCGAGCGATTCGCCCAGGAGAACGCCCGCAAGCTCAAAGGGCTGGACGCGCCCGCCGCCTGCATGGAGGCCATCAAAGCTTCGACCGAGTTACCACTGCGCGAAGGCCTGGCGCTTGAACGCAAGCTGTTTGAAAAGCTGCTGGAAGGGGAACAGTCGCAAGGGCTGCGCCACATCTTTTTCGCGGAGCGGGCAGCGGCCAAGGTCGCCGGGCTTCCGAAAGGGACGGAGCTGCGCACGATCGCCCGCGTAGGCGTGATCGGTGCCGGAACGATGGGCGGCGGAATCTCCATGAACTTTCTTTCCGCGGGCATTCCCATCACGCTGGTCGAAATGTCGGCGGAGGCACTAGATCGTGGGGTCGCCCTGATGCGCCGCAACTACGAGGCCAGTGCGGCCAAGGGTAAGCTGACGGCGGAGCAGGTGGACGGGGCCATGGCCTTGCTGACGCCTACGCTCGCATTTGAAGCGCTGGCCGCTTGTGATCTGGTCATCGAGGCCGTGTACGAAAATATGGAGGTCAAGCAAGGGATCTTCCAGAGGCTCGACAAGGTGGCCAAGCCCGGAGCCATGCTGGCCTCCAACACAAGCTATCTCAGCATCGACACGTTGGCTGCGTGTACGGGCCGTGCCGGGGATGTGCTCGGCACGCACTTCTTCTCGCCGGCCAATGTCATGAAGCTGGTGGAGGTGGTGCGCGGTGCGCAAACCGCACCGGACGCGCTCGCGACGGCTATGGATTTGGCCCGCCGCATCCGCAAGGTGCCCGTGGTGGCCGGCGTTTGCTACGGCTTTATCGGCAATCGCATGCTCATGCCGCGGCAGGACGAGGCGACCGCGCTGCTGCTCGACGGCGCGACACCTGAGCAAATCGATCGCGTGCATACCGCGTTCGGCATGCCGATGGGGCCATTTCAAATGTCCGATCTGGCCGGTGTCGATATCGGTTGGCATCGCGACAAAAGCCGCATCGAGAGCATCAGCGACGCGCTGTGTGCCGAGGGTCGATGGGGCCAGAAGACCAAGGCCGGCTACTACGACTATGACGAAAAGAGGAAGCCCACACCTTCGCCGATCACTGAGGAAATCATCAATCGTTTTCGCGAGGGAGCCGGACGTACCCCGCGGCCGATTGCGGACGAGGAGATCGTCGTCCGCACCCTGTACACGATGATCAATGAAGGCGCGAAGATCCTGGAGGAAGGCATTGCCCAGCGCGCCTCTGACATCGATGTCGTGTGGGTCTTCGGCTATGGCTGGCCGGCGGCCAAGGGTGGGCCCATGTTCTGGGCAGATACCATCGGACTCAAGACCGTGGTTGACGGTCTGGATACCTATCGCGCCAAGCTGGGTACGGACTTTACGGTTTCCCGACTCCTGAGCGAACGGGCAGCATCGGGAGCGAAGCTCGACCGTTAACAGCATCCCTACCGTTCGTCATCCTGAGCACAGCGAAGGATCTCGGTATTTGCTTCGACCGCTTCGGCTGTTTGAAGGAATACGGAGATCCTTCACTGCGTTCAGGATGACGAATGGATGGAAACGCTTACACGTGTTCTGCGACTGCCACACTGCGAAGCCCATGCGTTAAGGACGTACCAGCTCCGCTGCTTCCTTCACCTCGTACTGCGCCCGCAGATTCTTCTTCAGCACCTTGCCGGTACCCGTCTTGGGCAGAGACTCAACAAACAGCACGCTCTTGGGGCATTTGTAATGCGTGAGGCAGGCACGGCTGAACTCGATCAACTCCAACTCGGTAACGACGGCATCGGTTTTAAGCACGACCAGTGCCTTAGGCACCTCGCCCCACCTCTCATCTGAAACAGGAATGACGGCAATCTCGAGGATGGCAGGATGCGCGAGCATAGCCTTTTCCACCTCCAACGAGGAAATATTCTCTCCACCGCTGACGATGATGTCCTTCTTGCGGTCGACGATCAGCACATAGCCGTGCTCGTCCATGGTGGCCATGTCGCCGGTATGGAACCAGCCGCCACGCAGCGCCTCCGCGGTTAGTTCGGGTTGGTTCCAGTAGCCCTTCATGATGCCGTCACCGCGTGCGATGACCTCTCCAAACACCTGCCCATCTTCCGGGAGCCACTCGCCATCTGGGCCGGCGATATGCATTTCGACACCGGGGATCGCATAGCCGGTCATGGCCTGCCGGAGATACCGCTCCTCACCCTGCAGCCCGAGCTCCGGCTTCGCGGGAGAGATGGAGAGTACAGGCGAGGTCTCCGTCAGGCCGTAGCCGGCGAAGCAGGTGCAGCCGAATGCCTGCTCCACCTCGCGAATCAGGGTGGGCGAGGACGCCGCCCCACCGATCACGATGCGCTGCAGGCTGCTCATGTCAAAGTCGCGGAGCTTCGGGTGGTTCACCAGCACGGTAGCCATAAACGGTACGGCGTTGAAGTGGTTGACGCGTTCGGTCTCGATGTACCGGAAGATCGCAAGCGGATCGAAACTTTCCACCATGACATGCTTGCCGCCCAGCATGGTCAGGTAGTGTGCGATCCCCCAGCCATTGGCGTGAAAAAGCGGAATCGTGTGCAGCTCGACGGCCCCGTTTTCAACGGTGAGATTGATGCTGGTATGCAGAGCGTGAAGATAGATATTGCGATGCGTCAGCATCACGCCTTTGGGCTGGGCGCTGGTGCCGCTGGTGTAGAAGATCTCCGCGACCTCATCCTCATTGACCAGGCTGGGGTCGGCGCGATAGGGCGTGGAGGCGTCAAGCCAGGCATCGTAGTTCTTCGGTACGAGCCAATCGGCTTCCACCGCGCCTTCAAGCTGGCAGAAGATCCGGACGGAAGGGACCAGGTGGCGGAAGGACTCGACCAGCGGCAGAAATTGTTTATCGATGAACAAAACAACTGCCCCGGAGTCATTGAGAACGAAGCTCAGTTCGGCCGCGGCCAGCCGAATGTTCAGCGGCAGCAGGATGGCTCCGGCCTCGAGCACACCGTAGTACGCTTCGAGCAAGCGGTGCGAGTTCGTGCCCAGAAAGGCCACGCGTTCGCCGGGCTGGATGCCTGCCTGGCGCAACGCACCGGCAAGCCGGCCCACCCGTTCACCAAATTGCTGATAGGTGAAACGCTCCCCCTTTGAAACAACGGCGATCCGCTTCGGGTACTGGCGCTCTGCATGGTGAAGAAAACGTAAAGGGGTCAGAGAAACATTCATCAGTTAGGCCTTGGGACACACTCTACTGTCCAGGCGGTAAGATACTCGCACAGGCTAAAGCCTGTCACCTGAATTCTTCACGCGGGAGGGTCCGTGCGGAACTTGTGCGGATGCTCCGTTTCTCTTCAACGCTTAGCCCTTTGCGGCAATTAGAGTGGTTCTGAGTTTCAGAAGATTTGCAGCCGGCGCGCTTGCGCCCCAAGAGGTTTTGCCATGTCCGCCACGCTTGTCTCCGAACCTACCGTAGCGTCCACTCTGCTCAACATCGATACTCCCACCATCGAGACCATCATCGATACATGGATCAACGGCGTCGCCCACCCCACGATCTCCGGGCGCCACGGTACAGTCTGGAATCCCGCCACCGGCCAACCGCACGCGCAGGTCAACTTCGCAAGCAGTGGCGATGTCGATGTGGCGGTTGCGGCGGCAAAAGCTGCCTTTCCCGGCTGGCGCGCCACGGCCTTGTCCAAGCGTGCGGAGATCCTCTTCCGGGTGCGTAACCTGATCGACTCCAATCGCGAGCACCTCGCCCGCATTCTTTCCACGGAAAACGGCAAGACGCTGGCCGATGCTCGCGGCGAGATTGCCCGCGGTCTGGAAAACGTGGAATACGCGTGCGGCATTCCCGCGCTGCTGCGGGGCGGCTACACGGAGCAGGTCAGCGGCGGGGTGGACGTGTATCAGCTACGTCAACCGCTCGGTGTTGTCGCGGGTATTACGCCCTTCAACTTCCCCGCCATGGTGCCCATGTGGATGCTTGCCAACGCAATCGCCTGCGGCAACGCCTTCATCTTGAAGCCCTCGGAAAAGGTGCCGTCGGCGAGCCTGTACTTGGCCGAACTGGCGCATGAGGCGGGTCTACCGGCAGGTGTCCTAAATGTCGTGCAGGGCGATAAGGTTGCCGTGGATCGCATCCTGGCTCACCCTGACATCAAAGCGATCAGCTTCGTCGGGTCCACCCCTGTCGCGCGGTTCGTGTATGAGACGGGTACCCGTAACGGCAAGCGTGTCCAGGCGCTCGGCGGCGCGAAGAACCACATGTTGGTGCTCCCCGATGCCGACATCGACGCTGCTGCCGATGCGGCTGTTTCCGCGGGCTATGGAGCTGCCGGGCAGCGCTGCATGGCCATCTCGGTCGTGGTCGCTGTCGGGGCCGCGGCCGATCCACTTGTGGCGGCGATTCGGAGCCGCATTGGCGCGATCAAGGTGGGCCCCGGACTCGATGCCGCCTCTGAGATGGGGCCGCTCATCACGCGTGAACACCGCGACCGCGTCGCCTCCTACCTGGACTCCGCGCGCGAGCAGGGCGCGACGGTGGAGATTGACGGCCGCACGAATCCTGTCACGGAGAGCGCGGGATTCTTTCTTGGTGCTTCGCTTGTCGATCATGTGCAGCCCGAGACGCGCTGCTATACCGATGAGATCTTTGGCCCGGTGCTTTCCGTGGTGCGCACAGAGACCTACGCCGAGGCGCTGAAACTCATCAACGACAACCCTTACGGCAACGGTGCCGCGATCTTTACGCGCGACGGCGGCGCGGCCCGGCGCTTTCAGTTCGATGTGGAAGCGGGTATGGTCGGCGTCAATGTGCCGCTGCCCGTGCCGGTAGCCAGTTATAGCTTTGGCGGATGGAAGTCTTCCCTCTTCGGTGATCTTCACATGTATGGGCCGGAGGGGATTCAGTTCTACACGCGGGCAAAGATCGTCACCAGCCGCTGGCCCGACCCCGCCAGCAGCAAAGTTGACCTCGGCTTTCCGCAAACGAAGTAGGCACACCTGATTTTAAAAGGATTACGTCAATGGCTGAGATCCGCGTTCCGTCCATTCTAAAAATTGGCGGCGGATCGTTCGCAGAGGTCCCAGCGCTGCTGCTCTCGCTGCAGTGCAAGCGGCCCTTAATCGTGACCGACCCGTTCATGATGAAGACCGGGTTAGCCGAGAGACTGCAGCGGGGGATCGACGCCGCGGGGCTAAGCTGCGGCGTTTTCCATGAAACCCTTCCAGACCCTACCTCGACCGTCGTGGAGGAAGGCGTTCGTGTCTTTGCCGCCGGCGGGCATGACAGCCTGGTAAGCCTGGGTGGCGGAAGCCCGATCGATACCGCCAAGGCCATGGGCATGCTGGCCCGCAATGGTGGGGAGGTTCGCGATTTCAAGGCACCGAACGCTCCTCGCATCGCCGGCCCCGCCCACCTGGCCATCCCAACCACTGCGGGCACGGGCTCGGAGGTGACGCGCTTCACCGTGATCACGGATGTGAAGACGGAGGAGAAGATGCTGGTGGCCGGTGACACCCTGCTGCCCACGGCCGCCGTGGTGGACTACGAATTGACACTGACCATGCCGGCCCGGCTAACCGCCGATACGGGTACCGATTCGTTGACGCACGCGATCGAGGCCTATGTCAGCCGCAAAGCGAATCCGTTCACGGATGCACTTGCACTCGCGGCCATGCGGACGATATGGCGAGAGCTGCCGCGCAGCTTCTACGAGCCGGGAAACCACGCGGCGCGCGAGGCCATGATGCTGGCGGCCACGCAGGCAGGCATCGCGTTTTCAAACGCCAGTGTGGCCCTGGTACACGGTATGAGCCGTCCCATCGGAGCGCACTTCCACGTGCCCCATGGGCTCTCGAATGCCATGCTCCTGCCGGCCGTGACGGCCTTCTCAGTAAAGGCTGCGCTGAGCCGCTATGCGGAGTGCGCCCGCACCATGGGCATAGCCGCACCTGCGAGTACGGATGAAGTGGCCGCTGGGCAACTGATCCGCGGCTTATACAGCCGCAACGCCGAGCTACAGGTACCCTCGCCACGGCAGTTCGGCATAGATCATGAGCACTATTTGGCCCTCATTTCCACGATGACGGCCCAGGCGCTGGCTTCAGGCTCGCCCGGGAACAACCCGCGCGTGCCGTCCGCGGATGAGATTGGGGCAATCTATCGCGAAGTGTGGCAGTAAGGCAAACTACTTGTGACTAATCAGCGGTTTCTTGAAGCCGTCATCCTGACTCTGATGCTTGCGAAGGGGAAGGATCTCAGTATTCTGCTCGGACCTCGTCGGTGGCACAAAGGAATACAGGGGTCCTTCACTACGTTCAGGATGACGGCTCAGCTGTGCACCTTCAGGCATCAACTGTTCGTCATCGTTTGTTTAACGGCACGTGCCTCTTCATGAAGAATCATGACTTTCGCTAACGCGAGAACTGCATCGCCCCATCGTTCATCTTGCCGTACCGCAAATCCACGATGTCGCGCGGATAATTCTGGCGCAGCGTCCACGGTTTTTTCATACCCTGCTTAGGCAACAACTCGATCTCTCGCTGGATGTAACCCGAAGCGAGATCCATCAATGGCCGCTCACCGATGCTGCCATCCACGCGCGGCACGGCGGTTCGCCAGCCGCGACGATCCATGTAGTTAATGACGCGGCACACGTAGCGGCTGGTCAACTCCGCCTTGAGTGTCCACGAAGCGTTGGTGTACCCGATGGTCAGCGCGAAGTTAGGAATGCCGCTGAACATTGTGCCCCGGTAGTTATAGGTCTTCCCAAGCTCGATGCGTTCGCCATCCACAACAATGTTTACGCCGCTTAAGAGCTGCAATTTGAGCCCCGTCGCGGTGATGACGAGGTCGGCGGGCAGCTCCTTGCCGGACTCGAGCTTGATGCCGTTCTCCGTGAAGCGCTCGATCTTATCCGTAACGATGGAGGCCTCGCCACTGCGGATCGATTGGAAGAGATCGCCGTCGGGAACCAGGCAAAGCCGCTGATCCCAGGGCTTGTATTTGGGCGTGAAGTGGGTCGCGACGTCATACTCGGGCCCCAGATGCGCCTGCGCGCCGGCGATGATGGCGGCGCTGAATTTATCGGGTTTGCTGCGGGCAATCTTGTAGAAATACATGCCCAGGAGAATGTTTTTGAAGCGGGCAATCCTGGATGCCACCTTCGCAGGCAGCCAGCGCTTCAGGCTCGCGATCAGTGGGTCTGCACCGGGACGCGCGATGATGTAGGTGGGCGACCGCTGCAGCATTGTGACATGCGCCGCCGTCTTCGCCATCGAAGGGACGAGCGTGACGGCCGTGGCACCGCTGCCGATGATGACAACCTGCTTGCCGGCATAGTCGACATCCGTAGGCCAAAGCTGCGGATGGATCACACGGCCCCGGAACTGATCGGCACCGGGGAAGTCCGGTGTATGACCCTGGGCGTAGTTGTAATACCCCGTGCACATGAAGAGAAAGGAACACGTAAGACTCGTGCGCTCGCGCGCAGGGCCGCTCTCCATCTCCACAGTCCAAAGGGCCTGCTCGGAGGACCAATGGACCTCGAGCACGCGTTGGTTATACCGAATGTGACGATCAATCCCGTACTCTTCCGCGGTCTCCTTCAAATAATTGAGGATGGAAGAGCCCGAGGCGATGGCCTTCTCTTCCGTCCATGGCCGGAAGGAGAATCCCATGGTGTGCATGTCCGAATCAGAACGGACGCCGGGGTATCGGAAGAGATCCCACGTGCCGCCGAGGGATTCGCGGCCTTCGGCGATGAGGTAGCTCTTCTTCGGGCAGTGCACCTGCAGATTATGCGCGGCAGCGATACCGGAAAGCCCCGCGCCCACGATCAACACGTCGATATGTTCTGTCATGAATGTCCTATCGCTTCAGCCGATTGAAAGAAGTGTGTTCTGGTTCTGCATCAGCACTCCCGGAGGGGCCTAATTTACTCTCCGGTCAACTAGCGCTTCATACTAACCGATTGGCAACAGACTTGGGAATGCGGACCGTTCTAAGGCGTTCAGGCCCTCGTGACGCAAGCTGCCGCGAGACGAGGCCGCGACGCCCCCTGTAGCCCTCGTGTGATAGAAGGGTGGTTCACTGCATAGTGCAATGGTGAATTCCATCGTGAACTCTGTCCAAGAGAATCAGCTTTCAGCTCGCACCCGCACCTCCGCCGATCCGGTGGTCACGCCGGTAATTTTGCTGCTCTTTTTTGGTTACCTGCTGAGCTACGGCGATCACGTCGTCTTCGGCCTGGTGCTGAAGCCGATCAAGTTGTATCTGCACTTGACGGATACACAGGCCGGCCTGCTCTCCGGCCTAGCCTTTGCCGCGACCTACGCTTTATTCAGCCCACTTGCCGGTTCTCTGGTAGACCGGACCTCGCGCAAGGCCATCTTCATCTTTGCCGTTGCGTTCTGGAGCTGTGCGACCTTCTCCTGCGGTCTTGTGACGACGCCCCTTGGCATGGGCATGGCGCGTGCCGCTGTCGGTGTCGGCGAGGCGCTGATGATTCCCCTCGCCGTCTCCGTCATCGGCGATACCGTAGCGCTTGCCTCCCGGGCCCGGGCTATGGCGTTCTTCTTCACCGGCGGGCCGATTGGCAGCTTGGCCGTACTGCTGATAGGCGGTACCCTGCTGAGCCGTGTCATCCGTCACCCGCTTACGCTGCCGCTGATCGGCACGGTACAGCCTTGGCAAAGTCTGTTTCTGTTGCTTGCGTTTCCCGGGCTGTTGCTCTGCGCGATTGTGCTGCTGGTGATGAAGGAGCCGGGTCGCCCGCGCGAACCCCAGCAGCGGACGGAAGCCCGCGTCCCATTCAATGCTGTATGGATTTTTATGCGCGAGAACCGCGTCCTTTGCACAGCGCTCTTTGCCGGGTTTCCACTGCTGCAAATCGCTGGAGTCGCCGTCGCGGCTTGGGCCTTTATCTATTTCGACCGGGTGTACGGCTATCACTTGGAGAGAGCGGCAATCACCTTCAGTTTCACCGCCGGACTCACCAGCATTGCCGGCTGCATGCTTAGCGGGCGGTTGGTGGACCTGCTGCGCCGGCGCGGCTACAGGGACGCTTCCTTGCGGGCCTGCCTGCTGGGCGGTCTGCTCTTTTCGGTCTTCGCTTCGCTCGCCCTGCTCGCCCCCGGACCCAATACTGCCCTGGCCCTCTTCAGCGTGGCATTCTTCTTTTCCTACCTGCCCACGGTGGGCGGCTTCAGCGCGGTGAGCGAGATGGCCCCGCCCACCATTCGCGCCAGCATAGCGGGTCTGAACATGCTTACGGTGGGACTCATCACCACTTCACTCGGGCCCTATCTCGTCGGCAGCTTCTCGGACCATGTCTTTGCCGGGACGTTCGGCATCCGCTGGGCATTGCTGACGACGGTAGCAATCACCACGCTGTGCGGAGCGGCGATCGTTGTCCCCGGTCTAAAACCGCTGCGGAGGAGGATCGAAGCGATGAGTGCCCTGCAGCCCGCCATACAGCAGAGCTAATGGAGATCTCTACTTTAGAGCGTCATCCTGAGCGCAGCGAAGGACCTTCGTGTTTGGCTGGACGCCGTGGCTGCCCGAAGGAATACAGAGGTCCTTCCCCTTCGGCCTCGTTCAGGGTCAGGATGACGGCTTCAACAAGCTTTTGAAGCTGTCAGCAGTTTGCTTGGTGAAGGATCGATTGTTCGAGCGGAGACGCGAGATCCAGCTTCTGAATCCCCTCTAACGAAAAATACCGCCGCACATCTTCGGGCGTGACCTCTTCGAGCCGTTCCGGCCGCCACTTCGGGTTGCGATCCTTGTCGACAAGCGCAGCCCGTACCCCTTCCGTAAAATCATGTTCTTTCAGGCATACCTGGGCGATGCGGTACTCCTGCTGCAGGCAGGCGGCGAGATCGTTTGACTCTCGGCCATTCCGCAATGCCGAGAGGGTCACCTTGAGTGAGGTCGGCGACTTCGTCCCTAACTCTTTCAAGGCAAGGTGGGCTCGCGGGTCGGTGTGCCGATCGAGGGCAGCGAAGATGTCTTCGATCGTCCCATAGGCAAAGCACTCCGCGATCCAGGCTTGCGGCTCCAGTGTTCCCTGTGTGGGCGCCTGGGTGGCATAGTCTCGCAGACAATCCTCCATGGCTGCGGTGTCAGCGCATTTTTCCAGGTCGGCCGTCAGCGCTGCCAACCTCTCGCTTGGAACGATAAGGTCGGCGAGGCGGCAGTAGAGCGCATCCGCCGCCCCGATGCGATTGCCGGTGAGTCCAAGATAGGTGCCGCACTCGTCCGGCGCGGTACCCAACAGATACGTGCCACCGACATCCGGAATAAATCCAATGGCGGTTTCGGGCATCGCCAGTTCGGAACGCTCGGTGACGATGCGATGCGATCCATGCGCGGAAACGCCGATGCCTCCGCCCATGACGATGCCCTCCATCAAGGCAACGTAGGGTTTGGGATAACGAGAGATGAAGTAGTTGAGCCGATACTCATCCCGGAAAAATGCTTCAGGTATGTGCGGTTGCCCGGCGACAACGGCATGGTACATGGCACGGACATCCCCACCGGCACATAAGCCACGCTCTCCGGCACCATCGAGAAGGACGAAGTGGATGGATGGATCGCTCGCCCACGCCATCAGCGCGGTGTACATGGTGCCGGTCATCTCCGGCGTCAATGCATTAATGGCGCGTGGCCGGTTCAGGGTAATCCGGCCGCAGGCTCCCGCGACCCGCACCAACACATCGCTCATCGTGCCACTCCGCTCCTAGAAACCTCTTTGTCCGCATTAAGCAAACGGGGCCATGCCTCAGCTTTTCTGTCATTCCCCAAGAGAATCTGCGTTGCAACTTGCTGCATAGCTTACGTGTTTGCCCTAGCTATCCTCAGGAGACTTTTTCGCCACAGCCGCCTTCGGCACCCAAGTCTTGCGACCGATCGGCTTCTCTACAGCAGCGCCACCAGTAACGGGCGTAGGTGCGTCTGATGCCGCGACCGGTGCAGGCAAATTTTCATCACGCACCGTCACCCCATCGGGAGTCACCTGTCTGGAAGCCGCAGCACCCGACTTTGGGACCCAGGCTTTGCGAGCTGCCGGCTTAGTTTCAGTAGCGACGGGCGTGGCTGCCTCTGAAGCCACAACCGGTGCTGCCGATGTTGGCAGGTTTTGTTCAAGCACAGCTACCGGGTCAGGAGCGACCTGCTTCGGATTTCCCGCAGCCGACTTTGGTGACCAGGTTTTGCGAACCGCTGGTTTACTTTCGCTCACCGCGGGCGTTGCTGCCTCTAAAACCACGACCGATGCTGCCGGCGTCGCGGCGTCTTCAACGCTAAGAGCTGCCGTAGGAGGCAATGCGTCCTGCATTGGAGCGGCTTGCATCCCCTGTGAGACCGCCTGTAGATCCGGACGCTTCGGCTGCCAGCTCTTGCGCTTGGGCACGGCTGCATCAGGCGCGCTGGCCGGTTGTGGCTCCAACGAATTCACTGGAGCAACAACCGTTTCAACGCGCTCCGTAACTGCAGGCAGTATCTGTTCCGCTACAGCCACGGAGGAGACGGTATTCGCTGCCAATGCCTCCGAGTGACCCCGCGATGAGCCATTCTTGCTCAGGGCAGCGAAGCTCTCCGGCGATCGCCGCTGCACACCCTCCCACAGCAGCTCCGCGACATCCTTGACCGCGATAGGCTCAGCACCCTCCTGCGGGGTGCTGTCGAGCATGCTCTTGCAGAAGGGGCAGCCCACGGCGAGCACCTTTTCGTCTGCGCCATCAAGCGTGCGCTCCACCTCGCGCAGGCGGTTGCTGGCAATGCGCTCCTCGCCCGGTTCCTCTTCCTTCCAGAACTGAGCACCGCCGGCACCGCAGCAGAAGCCGTTCTCACGGTTGCGTGGAAGCTCCACCACCGCATTGTTGAGGATGTTCAGCACATTGCGTGGCGCGTCGTAGACGCCGTTGTGACGGCCAAGGTAACAGGGATCGTGATAGGCCACCGTAGCGTTTCCGGCATCGGCGACAAGCCGGCCCTCGGCGACGAGCGACTCCAAATATTGCGTGTGGTGGACGACCTTGTAATCGCCGCCCAGCTGGCCGTATTCCTTGCCAACTGCGTTCATGCAGTGCGGGCAGGTCGCCACGATCAGCTTGGGCTTGATCTCGTTCAGCGTGGCGACATTCTGGTCGGCGAGCTGACGATAAAGGTATTCATTGCCGGCCCGGCGTGCGCTGTCGCCCGTGCAGCACTCGCGCTTGCCCAGCACCGCAAAATCAACCTCCGCGTGATTTAGAAGCTGAACGAAGGCGCGCGCGGTCTTCTGCGATTGCGGGTCATAACTGGCGGCACAACCAACCCAGAAAAGTACATCCGGCTCCGGGTTCTCATCGGTTGTTTTGACCTGCAGACCCTCAGCCCAATCCATGCGCTTTTCGTGATTGATACCCCAAGGATTTTTGGCACGTTCCATGCCGCGGAAGGCACTCTGCAACTGGACGGGGAACTCGCCCTCGATCATCACCTGCTCGCGGCGAATGTCGATGATGTCAAGCATCGGTTCATCGCCCATGGGACAGACGTCGATGCAGGCGCCGCAGGTCGTGCAGGCCCAGGCGGCCTCGGGCGTCAGCGCGAAGTCGAGCAGGGGATGCGGGCTGGGCGCGCCTGTCTCAAAGGAAGGCTGATGCTTGCCGATCTCGTTGAGCTCCATACGCTTGTTGATCACAAGCGCCGACGGGCTCAGCGATTTGCCGGTGGCGGTTGCGGGGCAGACATCCTGGCAACGGTTGCATTGGATACAGGCGTAGGCGTCAAGCAGCCGCGGCCAAGCGAGATCCTCGAGCTTCTTCGCGCCCAGCTGGGGCTCTTCTGCCTCCATGTCGAGCACCATCGCGGGCAGCACGCCCGAGGGCACATCGCGGGCGACCACATATTTTGCAGGGGCCATGAAGATGTGAATGTGCTTGGAGTAGGGAAAATAGGCCAGAAAAGCCAGCACACTGCCGAGCGCGCCCCAGTAGCCGAAGATGCGCCAGGCTGCGGCGTTCGCCGGTGTGAAGAGATGCGAGAGCAGCGTGGCAAACGGCGCAAAGCGGTCGGGGCCGTCGAGGGCGAGCTTCGCACCCGCACCCATCGCCCGGCTGCCCACATGGAACAGGATGAAGGTTGAAACGATGATGGAATCGACGGTGATGTATTGCCGCTTCACATCTTTATGCAGAAGCGTTCGCTCGTTAAAGCTGAAATCGCGGCGGCTGGGCAGAAGAAAACGCCGGATTACCAGGGCAATAACGCCGACGAGCACAAGCGCACTAAGCACATCTGCAAGCAGCACGTAGATATCGCCTGCGAGGCCGAGCGACTTGAAGGAGAGCGGAACGTACCCGTCCACGGCGTCGACCAAATTGACGAGCAGATAGAAGGTAAAGCCGTAGAAGATGAACGAGTGAAAGAAGCTGACCCAGGGACGTTTGCGAAAGGTGCGGCTCTGCGTCAGCGTCGTGACGAGCGCATACCAAAGGCGTCGCGGCAGTGCGTTCAGACGCGCATCGGTATCGCTTCTCCCTCGGGCGATACGCCGGTACAGCCGGTAGAAACCGTGCAGGCCCAGCGCTCCCATAATGACGGCGAAGACCGCGAAGACAATTTTCTGCGTGAATGGAAGCATGGGTTGTACCGGCCGCTCGACTCTACAGTCAAGCCGTGTTCTTCAACTCGCGAATGAGTGCGGGCACGATCTCCTTCACGTCACCGACGACACCGTAGTCGGTTTCCTTGAAGATGGGTGCCTCGGCATCCTTGTTAATCGCTACAATCAGCTTGCTTTTGCCCATGCCCGAAAGGTGCTGGACCGCGCCCGAGATGCCGATGGCGAAATATACCTTGGGTTGCACCGTCTTGCCGGTCTGCCCGACCTGCTCGGTGTAGGGCCGCCACCCAGAATCGACCACGGCACGGGTTGCGCCCACCGCACCGCCGAGCTGATCGGCAAGCTCCTCAACGCAAGCCGCAAAGCCTTCCGGGCTGCCCACACCACGGCCACCGGCAACCACAATGTCCGCATCGGCCAGCGACACACGTTCGGTTTTTTCGGTCGTGCGTCCGGTCACCGCGAAACGGCGTTGCGGTAGATCAAGCTCGACATCGTATTGCTCGGCGGCTTCGGCATTCGGCTTGGCGGGCGCGAAGGCACCAGGCTTGATCGTGACCACCACCACGCTGCCCTCGGCGGAGACGCGCTCTGTAACACGCGCGAGAAAGGTGTAGTGCTCGGCTTCGAGAGCGCCGCCGGCATCCTTGAGGCTGATGGCGTCCTCAATCAGAGGGGCATCTAGCTTGACAGCAACGCGCGGGCTGAACTCGCGTCCGCTGCGGCTGCCGCCGATCAGCACCGTGTGGGCCTCGCCCTCTTGCGTGATCTGCGCGATCGCACTGGCCCAAAGCTCGGGGTCGTACTCCGCCAAGGCGGGAAGATCGGCGACCAGAACCTGATCGCCAAGCAGCGCGGCTTCAGCGGCGATAGCAGCCATGTTGCTACCGAGGACCACCAGCGTGAGCGGGCCTTCGCGTCCCAGCTCGCGAGCCGCTTGTGTCATCTCATACGTGCTTTTGCTCAGCTTCCCTGCGGCATATTCAGCGGCTATCACGATCATCAGATCACCCTGGCTTCATTGCGGAGTAGATGAATCAACTGCACGGCTGCCCCGCTTGCATCCTTGCCGTCCAGAAGCCTGCGTCTACGCTGCTTGACCTGCACGCCGGCACCGAGCACCTTCAGCCTCGAGGTTACGGCAAAGCTGTCGAGCGAGTCACGGCGAAGTTCCTTGCGCTTGGCTTTCATGATGTTGGGTAGCGTGGGATAGCGCGGCTCATTCAGCCCTTGCTGCGTGGTCACAACCGCAGGCAAAGACAACTGGAACGATTCGCTGCCCGCGTCTACGTCATGCGTTCCGGTGAGCTGCCCGCCTTCGAGGCTGAGGGCATTGGTCCATGTGGCTTGCGGCCAACCCAGGCGTTCCGCGGTCGCTGCGCCGAGCGCATGGCTATCCCAATCTGCCTGTTGACCACCGCAGAAGATCAGATCCACGGCCTCCTTGCGTGCCACCTGCGCGACCACGCTGCTCACGGCGAGCACGTCGAGCGGTTCCGGCGTTTCAACCAGAATGGCGCGGTCCGCGCCCATGGCTAAGGATGTGCGCAGCGCCTCTTCCGCGCGGGCGGCACCGACGGCGAGCGCGATCACTTCCACCTCGGAGCCGGACTCGCGCATACGCAGGGCCTGCTCCACGCCATACTCATCCATGCTATCGACCACCAGCTTGCTGGCCGCCGTATCGATCTTGCCGTCCTTCACCTTGACGCTTTCCTCTGCGTCGAGCACCTGACGAACGACCGTAAGAATCCGCATCGATCCCACTCCCTGATGAGCCTGCCGTTTCGTTCAAAGAGTCGTTTCTCTCGCCGAAATTCAGGGCTCTTCGTACCGGGCTACTAATTTACCCTGCGGTAGGATAGAGTAGCAAGCGCCGACGGAGGCCACACGTGATTGCAACGGAACAGATGGAAATTACCCCACATGCACCGCTTTCTCTGCTGGCTCCGGAGGAGCAGTTGCTTCAGGAATCCGTGCGCAAGTTCGCCCGCAAAGTCATCGCCCCGATGGTCCGCGAGATGGACGAGGCCCAGAAGATGAGCCCAGCCCTTATTCGGCAACTGTTCGATCAGGGCTGGATGGGCATGGAGGTGCCGGAGGAGTACGGTGGCGTCGGAGCCTCGTTCTTCAGCGCGATTCTGGCCATCGAGGAGATCGCGGCGGTCGATCCTTCCGTCGCCGTCATGGTGGACGTGCAAAACACGCTTACCGTGAATGCCCTGCTGAACTGGGCCAACGAAACCCAGAAAGCCAAGTATCTGCCGCGGGTCGCGACGGATTTGATCTGCTCCTATGCATTGAGCGAGGCGAGCTCCGGCTCGGACGCGTTTGCCTTGCGGACGACGGCCCGTGCGGAAGGCGACAGCTTCGTCATCAATGGAAGCAAGCTGTGGATCTCCAGCGCCGCGGAGTCCGGCCTTTTCATCGTCTTCACCACGATCGATCCGGCTCTGGGCTACAAGGGCATTACGGCGTTTCTGGTGGAGCGCGATACGCCCGGATTTACGGTGGGCAAAAAGGAAGACAAGCTCGGCATCCGGGCTTCGTCCACCTGTGAACTGCTGTTTCACGAGTGCCGCGTCCCGGCCGAGAACATGCTTGGTGAGCTTGGCAAGGGCTACCGAATTGCCATTGAAACGCTGAACGAAGGACGCATCGGCATCGCAGCGCAGATGCTCGGGCTGGCCACGGGTGCCTGGGAACATGCGGCGAAGTACACCCAGGAGCGCCGCCAGTTCGGCCGGCCGGTCGCGGAGTTTCAGGCGGTACAGTTTTCCTTGGCGAAGATGGCCACCGAAATCGAGGCTTGCCGGTTGATGGTGTACGAGGCAGCGCGCCGCAAGGTGGCTGGGCTGCCGTATATGAAGCAAGCCGCGATGACGAAGTATTTCGTCTCCCAGGTGGCAGAGCACGTCGCCAGCGAGTGTGTTGAGCTCTTTGGAGGCTATGGCTTTGTAAAAGATTACCCGGTGGAGAAGCTCTACCGCGATGCCAAGATCGGCCGCATTTATGAAGGCACGTCGAATATGCAGCTGGCGACCATTGCAAAGCAGGTTTTAGGGTAGATCTGCTGCGACGTTCTCGTCTAGTCGTCACCCCGACCCCGAGCGAGGCCGAAGGGACCTCTGTATTTCCTCAAACAGCCGAGTTAACTCGGGGGAATACGGAGGTCCTTCGCTGCGCTCAGGATGACGGCCTAATACAAACTTTCAGGTAACGAAAGCTGCATAGCCCTGAGGCTATGCAGCTTTTAGTTGTGGGCTTGTTAGGCCTGCGTGGTGTACTGCCCGGCCTTCACCATGGTCGCGGAGATCTCGCGGCCAATGGCAATCGTGTTAAAGGGCTCATGCTGCGTGAGGCCGCGTAGGGTGAGCGTCTGCGTGTGCAGTGTGTTTCCTTCCGCGGTTGCACCAAGAATCCGTTCTGCGGCGCGCTCAATGACGCGGAATGAACGGGCAGCGTAGTACTGGGTCAGCTTCTCCGCAAGCGGATTCGAGTCGGCCATCTTTTCCGTTCGGAGCACAGTCGACTCGAGGATGAGTACCTCGGCGAAGATCTCGGCCACGGCACCCATCACCTCCTGCTGCTCGGAAAGCTCCTGCCCGAAGCGTTGCGAGGCCAAGCCGGCGCAAAACAGCGCAATCTTCTTCGCATTCGCCAGCAAAGATTTCTGATGACCCAGCGGACCATCGTGGCTCTCCACGGTCATGGGACCGGAAGACAGCTCATCCATCAACGACTGAATCGCCGACAGCAATGGCAGCGTCCCGTTGGCCGCACGCTTCATCACCCAGCCCGTGGTGATCAGACGATTGATCTCGTTGGTGCCTTCGAAGATCATGTTGATGCGGGAGTCGCGGTAGTTGCGCTCCGCCGGAAACTCTTCCACGTAGCCGTAGCCGCCGTGCAGCTGCAACATCTGGCTGACACAACGATCCAGCACCTCAGACCCGGCGAATTTGAGGATCGAGCACTCCGCCGCAAACTCTTCGATCCGCTTCTGGACCTCCTGCGTGTACGTCGGCGAGCCCTTATCGAGCTCGGCCAACGCGACATCAATGGCCCCGACGACGCGGTAGACCGCCGACTCTAGGGCATAGATGTCCGCCGCGCTGTCGGCAATCTTTTCCTGCACCAGGCCGAACTCCGTGATGGCCTTTTTGAAGCCGACACGATCCTTGGCGTAACGCACACCGTCACGAAGGGCCTTGCGGGCCTGGCCGGCGACGATGGCCGCGAGCTTGTAGCGCCCGACGTTCAGGATGTTGAAGGCGATCTGATGGCCTTTGCCGGCCTGCCCGAGCAAGTTATCAACCGGGATCTTGCAATCGTTCAAGATGAGCGGGCAGGTGGATGATCCACGAATGCCCAGCTTGTGCTCTTCGGGTCCGATGGTGAGACCTTCCGTTCCCGCTTCGACCAGAAACGCCGAGAACTTCTCACCGTCGATTTTGGCGAAGATCGTAAACAGATCCGCGAACCCGGCGTTGGAGATCCACATCTTTTCGCCGTTGAGCAGATAGTGCTTTCCATCGGGCGTCAGCGTGGCTTTGGCGCGGATGTTCATGGCATCGGAGCCCGCGGAGGACTCTGACAGGGCGTACGCCGCGATCCATTCTCCGGTGGCCAGCTTGGGCAGATACTTCGCCTTTTGCGCCGGCGTACCGTACCAGATCAGCGGCAGCGAACCGATGCTGACATGCGCGCTGAAGGTGACTGCAAAGCTGCCGATGACGCTGAGGTTTTCGGAAACGAGTGCCGAGGTTACCTTGTCGAGGTCCAGCCCGCCGTACTCCTCCGGCACATCGATGCCGAGCAGGCCGAGGTCGCCAAGTTCACGCATCAACTTGCGGCTGACGTCGTACTGCTTGTTCTCGATCGCCGGAACCTGCGTCAGGATATTCTCCTCGGCAAAGCGCGAGGTCATATCGGCAATCTGGGTCTGTTCCGGAGAAAGATCTTCCAGCGTGAAGATGTCGCTCGGGGTTAGGTCCTCAATTAAGAAACTGCCGCCTGTCACGCGCTTGATTGCGCTCACCGCGCTTACTTCCATCTCTGCGATCATCACTGCCTCCTATAAGGCTGTTGCTAGTTCTGCATATTTTCGAAGATGCCGGCGGCCCCCTGGCCACCCCCGACACACATGGTAACCATGCCGTACTTGGCGTTGCGGCGCTTCATCTCACGAGCCAGCGTCGCGGTTAGTTTTGTTCCTGTACATCCCAGAGGATGGCCGAGAGCAATCGCGCCGCCGTTCACGTTGACCTTCTCCCGGTCAATCCCAAGCACCTTCAGCACAGCCAGCGACTGGGCGGCAAAGGCCTCGTTCAGCTCAATCAGGTCTATGTCGTCGAGTGAGAGCCCGGCCATCTTCAAGGCCTTCGGGATGGCATAGATCGGGCCGATACCCATCTCCTCCGGCAGACAGCCCGCGTAGGCAAAGGACACAAAGCGCATCAATGGAGCCGCACCAATCTCCTTGGCCCGCGTCTCCGACATGATCACCGCCGCGGCAGCGCCATCGGAGGTTTGCGAACTGTTGCCGGCCGTAACCACTCCCTTGATGTGAAACACCGCCCGCAACTTGCCCAGAGCCGGCAACGAGGTGTCCGCGCGCGGCCCCTCATCCACCTTGAAGATCGTCTCTTGATTGTTCGTGGCCCCGTCGGCGTCGACGGTCGTCGTCGTTACCGGGACGGGCACAATCTCGTCGTCGAAGCGGCCAGCCGCCGCGGCTGCCAAAGCCTTCTGGTGGCTGGCCAACGCGAACCCGTCCGACTCCTCGCGTGTGATGCCGTAGTGCTTGGCCACGCGCTCCGCCGTGAGCCCCATGGACATGTAGGCCGAAGGATGGTTCTCCATCAGCCAGGGGTTGGCAGTGAACTTATTGCCGCTAAAGGGCAGGTGGGACATCGATTCCGCCCCGCCCGCGATGAGCACGTCCCCGCCGCCGCCGCGGATGCGCTCCGCCGCCAACGCGATCGTCTGCAGGCCGGAGGCGCAGAAACGGTTCACCGTCATCGCCGCCGATTCGATCGGCAGCCCGGCACGCAGGGAGATCAGGCGCGCCATATTCTGCCCCTGCTCGGCTTCGGGCATGGCACAGCCGATAATCACATCCTCGACCTCTTTGGAATCGAGCTGCGGAACGCGTGCCATCGCCTCCTTCACCGCAATCGCCCCCAGATCATCCGGGCGAGTGAAGCGGAGTGTGCCCTTGGGGGCTTTACCAACAGCGGTTCTCACCGCACTCACGACCACTGCTTCTTTCATACCGTTCCTCTGTTCTCTTTTCTCTAGTTCCGAAGCGGCTTGCCTGTCTTCAAGGTGAAGCCGATGCGCTCAAGCGTCTTTGCTTCCCCGCAGAGCGATAAAAAGGCCTCGCGTTCCAGATCGAGCAGATGCCCTTCACTCAGAAGCGTTCCCGGGGTGATGTCCCCGCCGGTGAGGATCCGGGCTACATGTGTTGCAATTTTGGCGTCGTGCTCGCTGATGTACCCGGCCTCGCGCATCAAGTAGACGCTCAGCTTCAGGGTAGCCAGAACACTGGTACCCGGTGCCGGCAGGTCCGTCCGCGGCGCAGGGGCGTTGTAGCCGGCGCGCACGAGCCGTATCGCCTGCATCTTTGCGTCGTTGAGCAGCCGGCCACGATTCATCGTGATGGTATCGATCTCTTCGAGCAGGCCCAGATCGCGCGCATCCGTCGCCGAGGTCGAGACCTTTGCCATCGCGATCGTCTCAAATGCCGTCTTGATCGCCTCAATGCTCTCGGCTGAATCCCCGCGCGAGTCGGCCTTGACGCGGGCGGCTTTGGCCGTGGCGCGCAGCATCATCTCCTTGCAGCCGCCACCGCCGGGGATCAAGCCCACCCCGGTTTCGACCAGCCCGGTGTACAACTCAAGATGCGGTTGTCGCAGCGCGGCATGCAGCGAGATCTCACAGCCGCCGCCCAGGCTGAGCCCTGCGGGCGCAGCCACAACGGGCCGCAGGCAGAACTTCACGGCCTGGGTCATGGCCTGGAACTGCTTTACGAACCTCTGGATGACATCCCACCTCTCGCCCTGGGCGGCAACCAGGAGTTCGGTCAGGTTGGCTCCCGCGGAGAAGTTCTGCGCATCGGTCGAGATAACGAAACCGTCGAAGTTGCGCACAGCGGCACCCCCCGGCTGCAGCTGCTCGGTGAGGAAGGAGATGGCGTCATTGCCTAACGCGTTCATCTTCGAGTGCAGCTCGAAGCAGCCAATACCGTCACCGATATCGATGAGCGAGACACCGTCATTGCCGGCGACCACGCCATGCGACTCACGGTAGGTGGCGATCGTCGCCACTTCGAGTGAGCGTGGCACGGCCTTGTAGGTGCCGGAGCGGACATCGAAGTACTCCGCGCCCCCGTTGCGGTACCAGGACGTGCCACCGCTGGCCAGCAGTTTTTCAACCGCCTCGGGCACGGGCGAACCGATCGCCCGCATCCGCTCCACCACCGTCGGAACACCGGCGGCATCCCAGAGTGCAAATGGCCCCAGTTCCCAATTAAAGCCCGCGGCCATGGCGCGGTCGATGTCGACCGTCGTCTCCGTCACCTCGCCGATGCGGTTGGCTGCGTAGGCCCAGAGCTCCGGGAGCGCTGCCCAGTAGAACTTTGCCGCCTTGTCGCTGGCGGGGTCACCCGTCAGCAGGCGCTTCAGCCGGGTGGGAAGGGCTTCACCGCCCTTTCCGCTCTCCAGGGCAGGGATGGACACCTTGGCTGCCGGCCCGTACTCGAGGGTGTGCGGATTCAGCACGGAGCGAGTCTCTTTTCCGTCCGCACCCCGCTCCTTCTTGTAGAAGCCCTGGCCCGTCTTATCGCCCAGCCACTTGCGCTCGATCAATTGGCTGACCACCTCAGGCAGGCGCACGTCCGGGCGCTCGTCGGAGGTGCCGGCCTCGAAGTTGCGAACGATACTGCCCAGCACATCCAGGCCCACCATATCGGTCAGGCGAAACGTTCCCGTCTTCGGCCAGCCAATCGCCTCGCCGGTCAGCAGATCAACCTCTTCAATGGTCAATCCTTGCGCTTCCATGATCTTGAAGACGTTCAGCATGGAAAAGGTACCGATGCGATTCGCGATGAAGTTCTGCACATCATTGGCCGGAACCACGGACTTGCCCAGCTGGCGGTCGACAAAGGCGGAGACGGCGGCCATCGCCTCCGGATCAGCTTCCGGCGTGGCAATCAACTCAAGCAGACGCATGTGCCGGGGCGGATTGAAAAAGTGCGTGCCAAACCAGCGTTGCCGCACACCCAGCGGCAGAGCCTCAGCAATCTTCGCCACGGGCAGGCCACTCGTATTGGTCGTGAGGATGGCATCCGCGTGCAGATGAGACGCCACCTTGCTCAGCAAATTGCGCTTGATCTCAAGATTTTCAGCTACAGCTTCGATGATCCAATCGCACTGTTTGAGTTTGGGCAGGTCGTCGTCAAAGTTGCCGACCGTTACCAGCTTTGGCGCGGCGCTCGAGGCGAAGGCTGCCGGCTTGGAGGTCTTCAGCTTACCCATAGCCTCATTGGCGAGGGCGTTTCGAGGCCCGGCGGGGGAAGCCATATCCAGCAGCAGAACAGGCAGGCCGGCGTTTGCCACATGCGCGGCGATGCGTGCCCCCATGGTCCCGGCACCCAGCACAGCTACCCGGCCAATGCTGAACCGGCGCGGTGCAGGCTTCTCGTTGTCCATGGATGGTGATTCAAGAATAGCCGTGGATCCTGAGGCCATAAAACGTACTCCCTTCAACGCTGTCGAGATCGCCCCGATTTGCAGCCAATGCTGAAGGCGAGTAGCAACCCCGAAGAGCTTACTTACCGCTGGGTAAAATAGTCAAGGGGAGTTTGGGGCACTGCAAGGGGTCAAAATAGAGGGTCTTCTCCACTGCGCTGCGGTTAAGTTGACGTACTACAGCCTGCGCTGCAGTGAAAGCCCTTGCTGCGGTTGAGAGAACACCTTTCGTAAGCAGTCACGCGCTCCCCGAAGAGCGGCATAGCACCTTCTACTCGCCTTCGGAGCAACCCAGCGGCGCAAGCCCACCTGTAAGGATCTGGGTAAACTCCCGTGCGATCTCCTCGGGCCGCAGGTCGCCGCCGGGCTCATACCAGGTGCCGATCCAGTTGATGGCACCGGCAATCGCGAAGGACACGAGCTTGGGGTTGCAGGAGGCGATCGAACCGTCCTTCATCCCGGCCTTGACCAGACCGCGCAGCGCTAGGTCCATGCGGCGTTTCAGGCCCCGTACCTCACGCTGCCCCTCCGAAGACAACTCCGAGTCATCGACCATCGCCACGCACCGGCCGAAGTAGTGCGTGAGGACAGCGGTGGCGTAGGCACTGACATACAGCCGGAGCTTGACCAGCCCTGTCCCTTCCTCCGAGCTTGACCGCACCAGATGGGACTCGATCTCGGCGATGCCCGCGCGATAGCACTCCACGAGGATCTCTTCCTTGTTGCGGAAGTAGTGGTAGAGAGCGGGTTTTGTGACCTTTAGGCGGGCCGCGAGCAACACCATGGAGGTGTTCTGGTAGCCGCGCTCAAGAAACATGTGCGCGGCGGTCTGCAAAACGGCATCCCGCTTGAGTTCAGGGCTGCGAAGTCGAACCTGAAAGGCTTTCCAGGGCTCACGAACGCTCTCCCTTGTATTGCTCAATGCCATCCTGGAGCCGCGACAAGCCCTTCTATAAGCGAATATGTTCCGGTGCAGCGTCCATTGTACCTGCCATTCGCCGCGATCCAGGACTGATTGAAACTGCATGACGGTTTTGAGACCTCCCAACGTCATGACGGCCGGGGTGATGATGGAACTCCCTCCCCTTAGGAAACAAGCGCTAATTGGGAGGGAAATTGGTCAGGGTCCAGGCCAGCGTGGAGGCTTGGAAGAGCGGAGCCGATACCTGCAGGTTCAGGTCATGTCCTGTGTTGGGCAGAAGGACGATTTGCAGGTGCGCCTCGGGTGAGTAAAACGGACCTTCCTCCTGCTGGATGGACTGGACAGACGAGCAATCGACGGCATCGGGCTTGCAGAAGATGTTGTCTTCCTGGCCGATCACCAGGAGAACCGGAACGGAGATGCCGACCGAAGGTGCGGTCGCGGGCGTGGCCCCCACGGCGAAGGGCACAGCCGAAGCGAACTCCGTCGCGGAGAAAAGATCCTTGTTGGCTTCATCCGTGGCGATGGCGTTAGGGTCGGCCGTAGGCGTGTAATAAAACAGCGAAGCACGTGTCCCCGGCTCTGAGGTGAGATAGCCAGGATCAAGGATCTGACCGAAGAAGTGTGGGTCGGCCGCACCGGGGTACAGGTCGGTCCCAATCTGGACGACGTAGGACGGACTCACCTTATGCAAGGCACTGCTGAGAACAACGCCATCGACGTCATGGTATTTGGAGACCTCTGCCCAGGCGCCGAAGCAGCCGAAGGAATGGCCCACGTACAAGACCTTCCGAAAGCCGGGCGCGCCCGCAACGCCTGAACGCAGCGCCTGAATGACATCGTGGAGCGCGACCGCACCGGAGTCGACCGTGAGCAGGGTGCTGAGTGGATGGGAGCTCGCGCCCGCACCGAGCCGGTCAATAGCAAAGGTGGCATAACCGGCTAGCGTCGCACTGTTGACATACGAGTACAACGGCTTCTCGTAAGGGAGATCCCAGTAAAAATGGTTATACGTGGCCCCATGCACCAGGAGCTGCACCACGGCGGGTGGCTGCGTACCCCGATAGCATAGTTCTCCGCTGACGGTGTAG
The DNA here is from genome assembly GCA_964247595.1 of uncultured Acidobacteriaceae bacterium. Classification (GTDB taxonomy): domain Bacteria; phylum Acidobacteriota; class Terriglobia; order Terriglobales; family Acidobacteriaceae; genus Granulicella. The sequence goes on from CAXTUW010000025.1 coordinate 49,091, forward strand.
GGCTTGAGTCCGCCATCGGCCAGCCCCACGGGAACAGAGGTCTGCGTGCAGGTGAGCGGGGCATTCCCCTGTGTGGAAGGAACAGGCGACGCAGATGCGCCATGCGGCAGGCTGACAAACCCAAGCAGACCCAGAACCAGCCATGTCTTTACGAAGAAACGTTCGATCAAGCTCACACTCCCTAAAAGCAACTTTGTAAGTCTACAGCGCTCCATCGGATGCCACGTCCCGGACGCAGCGAAAGCTCATGTTCGTGGTGGCGCTGTCGGGGGTATTGGAGCTCCGCGCCGCTACGCGGTACCGGTTGCAGTACGACGCATGGCAAAGGTACGAGCCGCCCTTCAGCACGCGGGCTGTGCCGGCCGGCGGCCCCACCGGATTGACGCGCGTGGCAAGCACGTGATGCGCTGCATCGAACCAGTCCGCGCACCACTCCCAGGTGTTGCCGGTCATCGAAAGCAGACCGAAGCCGTTGGCCGGGAAGGCATCCACGGGGCACACACCGGCAAAGCCGTCTTCGGCTGTGTTCCGGTGCGGAAAGCTTCCCTGCCAGATGTTGCAGCGATGCTCGCCGTCAGGCAGCAACTCGTTTCCCCATGGGTAGAGCTGCTGCTCTAGGCCCCCGCGCGCCGCGTACTCCCACTCCGCCTCAGTGGGGAGCCGCTTGCCTGCCCAGGCCGCGTAGGCCGCTGCGTCGTTCCAGGACACCTGCACGACAGGGTGATGCGGACGCTCCCCCAAGCTGCTCTCCGGACCTTCCGGATGAGCCCAGCACGCACCGTCCATCCGCTTCCACCACTCAGCCCCGGGCACGGCTTCGCGCGACCGCAGTCTCTCCGGCAGATCGCCTTCAAAGACGAAGGACCAGCCGAAGCGCTCGGCCTCCGTGCGGTATTGCGTCGCCGTGAGGAAGCGGGCAAAGGCCTCATTCGTTACAGGGGTGCAATCCATCAGAAATGGATCGACGAACACACGGCGCACAGGGCCTTCGCCATCGGCGGGAAAGCCATCGGGATGCTCCGTGCCCATGAGGAACTCACCCCCAGAAAGGGCGATCATGCCCGCAGGGGAACCGGCCGTGACGCGCGCCCGCTGCGCAGATTGTGCCGAGGACACGGTGCGGCAGTGCGCTCGATGCTGGCTCGGTACACAGCAGGGGGGCGGTTGTGTCGGCTTCACGCGCTCGCCCTGCCTTCCGAAACAACCTCGATGGAGGCTGACCGCAGCGCCCCTTCCGTAGCCGCCTCCACCACGCGCTGCCTGCGTTCTTCGAGCATGCGCCGGGCCAGCACCGGACGAAGCTCCTCGAGCGGCTCGAACTCCGCCGGCTTTTGCTCAAATACCGTGGCGATGTGAAGGCCAAATACCGTGCGGAAGATGCCGGAGCGGCCTCCATTGGGCAGAGCGAAGACGACGTCCTCAAACTCCGGCACCATCGTGCCCCGCGTCACCCAACCCAGAAGGATCTTCCCGCCACAGTCCGAGTACCGCTCCGCCACCTTGGCAAAGAGCGTGCCACGCTCCAGTTCCGCCTCAGCTTGCTCAATCCGCATACGCGCGCCCGCTTCCTCCAAGGGAGACTCGATGTTGCAGACGATGTGCGCGGCCTTCACGCGCTCGGGAAGGTGGAACTCCGCGCGATGCCGCAGATAATACCCTTCCACCTCCGCGCGGGATGGGCGAGGCTCATGCCGGCTGAGCCAATGGCAATACTTCTCCACCAGCAAATCGTCCGCAAGCTGCCGCTGCACAGCGGCACCGCACACCGAGGCGCTTGAGGTACCCCATTGCCGGGCGCGGCGTGCGCTCACCTCCTCCGCGGACACTGCAAACCCAGCCGACACGGCCATCTGGCGCAGCAACACCAGCCCGACGGTACGGCGCTCCGCCAACTGCCGGACCATCGCGGCCTCCTGCGAGGTGCCAAGGACCGCAGGATCGATCGCAAAGCCGCCCATTTGGCGGAACATCTCAATAAAGCGTCCGTCCTCCACAAGTTCGCCGTTCACGATGAGGGCCATGCCATCTCCAACCAGAAAGACCCTGCCCCGGCCGGGACAGGAGTCTTTTAGCTTCGTGCACCTTCGCTTAGAAGGTCAACCGGGCAGCGACCTGGACCTGTCGAGGAGAGCCGGCGGACGAGATGATGCCGTATAGCGAGTTGCCCAGTGTGCTGCCGGGGCCGTTGAACTGTGGATGGTTTAGGACGTTGAAACCTTCCAGCCGCATGTTGAGGTTCGATTCACCCAGCAGCCGCACCGGGAAGTTCCGCTGCACGCTGATGTTCAGCAGGTTGCGGCCCGGCGCGCGCAGGATATTACGCCCCGCGTTGCCGAAGACATAGGAGTTGGTGTTCAGGTAGCAGCTCGTGTTGAACCACTGCGCCTTCGTGCCCGCGCCACCCACATTGCCATTGCACACCTGGGTGGGGCGGGTCAGCATACCGGCGTTGGCCGCGTCGTAACTCATACTCGGCGTGTAAGGCAGCCCCGTTTGGTACTGATACACCGGCGAAACGGCCCAGCCCCCGAGAACCACCGACGCCACCCGGTCGTTCGCGAAGAACGTCTTGCCCTTGCCGACCGGCGACTCGGCGATGCCGGTGAGCACGTAGCGGAAGCGCGCATCGTTGTCGGACGACGCGTAGTTCGCCGTCCGGTTGTAGTTGTTCTGCAAGGTATCGCCCGCGCCGCAGGTATCGCAAAGGTCAAGCGCCGGATTTTGCAGGTCAAACGCATGGCCATAGGTAAACGAGTTCAGGAACGAATAGCCTTTATCGAAGCGCTTTTCGAATTTCGCCGAAAGCCCCTCGTACTGGCTTGAGTTCCAGTTTCCGATCGTTTTTACGGGAGCAATCGTGTAGGCCGCGAGCGGGCGGCGCGAGTTGACCGGAGTCGCGTTGAGAACCGTCGGCTGATTGCCCTGGCCCGCGCCAACCAGTTGCGACCCATGATTGCCGACATAATTGACCTCGGCCAGCACGGCCCACGGGAGCTGCTTTTCAATGCTCAGACTCCACTGCTGCACATAGGAGGTTTTGAAGTGCTCGGGCCAACTCACCAGCGCGGCCGTTGCGGAGGGCAGCAGCGTGTAGCTGGAGACGGGGATAGCGCTCGGCCGCGCCACCGAAGCCGTGGGCGAAAGCACAAACCCGGTCGACGGATGCAATTGGTCGCTCGAGATCGTGGTCGAACCGTAGCCAAAGAACGGCGGATTGCTGGTCAGCCGATTCCCAACACCCGTCCCCTCATCCTGCGCGTAGAAGATGCCGTAGGACGAACGAATCGTCATATCTTTCACGCCCGGAACACGGTAGGCAAACCCCAGCCGGGGCGCGACGTTGTTGGTATCCGTATAGATCAGGCCGCGCGGAAGAGCCGGGTTGCCGGCGAAGATGAGCTGCCCATACAGCGGCCCCGGATCCAGGATGAAGTTGCCTTCATGGTTCCCCGTTTCAATAAACGGCGGTGCCAACTCGTAGCGCAGGCCGTAGTTCAGCGTCAGGTTCTCGCTCAGCTGCCACTGATCGGTCGCATACACGCCGTAGGACGTGCCGCGCTCCTCATTCTGGGCCACCGTCCCGGAGGTGAGCGAGTTGGCGTCGCCCAGCAGCAGATCGGCCAACGCATTGCCGGATGAACCGCGAGCCCGTGGGTTCTGCGTGAAGACTCCAGTGAAGCCAAAGGCGGAGCGTCCGTTCAACGTCGCGAACGTACGCGGGCGAATGAACAGGATATCCGTGCCGAATTTGAGCTGATGCTTGCCGCGGGACCAGGAGAGGTTATCGGCATAGTCGAAGACCCCGGAGGTCTTGACCAGCGGACTATTGCCGCAGCACGGACCCTGCCCACCAAGGCTGGACAGGTTGGACACCCCAAAGGCCGGAGTTCCCGTGTTCACAGCCGGGTCCAGCGACCCGGGGATGATCTCATTGCGCGGCTGCGTGCCGCCCGCATCGATGCCCACCGTCGTCCAGGAGAAGCGGAACTCGTTAACGAGCGAGCTGGTAAAGATGCGTGTGTACCCTACGCCGATGCCCTTCGAGATGGTGGTGACATCCCCTGGGTCGGCCGCGGGTGCGGGCAAAGCCGATTCGTTCGAAGTCGACGTGATCTGATGGGCATACCGCACAAAGACCGAATCCTTCTGCGAGACCTGAACATCGCCACGCGCGATGCCGTTCTTGCCATCGATGCGTTCCGGTGTATTGCGCTTGTACACATTGACGCCAAGCGTGGGCGCGTTGGGTAAGGGGTAATACTGCGCCAGCGCCAGGCCGATCGCATTCAGGCGAGCTGCCGGAATTACGTTGCCGGTGAACTGGGTGCGCGTCGCCGTCGTACCGGCGCCGTTGGTGCTCAACGGATCGTAGATCGGGATCACGGTACCCGCCGCGGTGGTCGTCTTCGAGAAGTCCCCTGTCCGCTCAAGCGCGGTGGGCACCGTGGCCGTCGAGGGGGTCTCATCGCGCTGGTGCAGGCCTTCATAGGCCGCGAAGAAAAATGCTTTATCCCGCTTGATGGGGCCGCCAAAGGAACCGCCATACTGGTTGCGTACCAGCAGCGGCCTGGTGGCGGCAAAGTAGTTCTGCGCATCCAGACGGTCGTTGCGGAAGAAGTCGTAGGCCGAACCATGAATCCGGTTCGTCCCGCTCATGGTGATGGCGTTGACCACGCCGCCGGCTGCCGCACCATACTCGGCCGAGAAGTTGCTCGTCTGCACGGTGAACTCGCGCAGCGCATCGAGCGGTGGCCGCACCATATCCCGTGCCTGGTTATCCAGGCCGCGAAGGTAGTTCACGTTGCGCGAGCCATCCAGCAGAAACGCATTCTGCAGCCCTGTATTGCCATAAGCCGAGAAGGAGTTATCCCGTCCGGCGGAGGTTGGAATCACCCCCGGCACATAGTTTGCAGCCTCCAGGTAGTTGCGTCCATTCAGCGGGATGTCGGTGACCTCTTTATTGCTGATCACCTGAGCGATCGTTTCGGATTTGTCCTCGATCAGCGGTGCCTCCCCGCTGACCGTAACCGTGTCCGTCGATTCGCCGAGGGTCAGCGCGATATCAAGCGAAATTTCGTCGCCGACCGACACGGTCACGCCGTCACGGTCGATCGTCTTGAACCCCGGCGCCACAATATGCGTGTTGTAGCGTCCCGGCTGCAGCAACGGCACCTCCGCGATACCGCGGTCGTTGCTCTTCAGCACGCGGACGACGGCACCTGTATCTGTGCCGGTGACGGTTACCTCGGCATCTTTGACAATGGCTCCGGAGGGATCCGTGATCGTGATGCTCAACTCACCGGTGGCGGTTTGCGCCCACGCCGCTACAGGCGCGCCCAACAGGACCAGCAGCAGGATGCTAAGGAAACTAGTGCAGCGATTCATCATGTTCTTCACGGCTCCGTGCCGCCTCCGGGGTATTCGGTGCAGGGTGCTTCCTATGCTTCTTGCCACTGGCGAGGCCGCCGAAAACGCGCGGGCTGTCCAGTTGCTGTGTCCCAAATTCGTTCAGGCCGTAGCCCTTTTCGGGTTATCGATATTCAATGGGTCGCCGAGCTGGCGCTGCATCGCCTTCAGCTGTGCGATCAGGTCGGCTTTGACTTGGGCGTAGGCCGGGTCATCGACAAGGTCGTGCATCTCCCATGGATCCTTCTCCAGATCGAAGACCTGAAATCGCCGGATCGGTGGATAGAAGATCAGCTTGTGCTGCCGGGTACGGATCGAACGCTGCAGCCCGCTCAGCCAGCCGAACATGGCATCGTTTAACGGCTGCGGACGCTCCGTCCGCAGCATGGGGGCAAGGGAGGGAAACTCCACATGCGGGGGGAGCGGCACCCCTGCCAGCTCGCAGGTCGTCGCATACATCGAGTGCTGGTAGACCATCTCATCCACATGGCTCCCCGGACGAATCCCTGGGCCCGCAAGGATCAGCGGCATGCGCATGGAGCACTCATACTGGTTTTGCTTGCCCATCAACCCGTGCTCGCCGATGGCCAGCCCATGGTCGGCCGTAAAAATGACGTAGGTGTTGCCGGCCTTGCCGGATGCCTGCAGCGCGGCCAGAATGCGCCCGATCTGCGCGTCCATGTGCGAGATGATGGCGTAGTACTCCCGCCGATGCACCTGCACGTCATGCACCGTGCGCGGAAATGGCGCGAGCAGTTCGTCGCGGGTTTTAGCTTCGCCCTGATCGAACGGATGTTGTGGAAGAAAATTGGGTGGTATCGCGATCCTGTCGACCGGGTAGCGGTCCAGGTATTCCTGCGGTGCCTGGCGCGGGTCATGCGGCGCATTGAAGCCGACGTACATGAAAAAGGGCGTTTCCCGGCGGGGGACCCTGCGGGTCAGGTAGTCGATCGCGGCGTCCGCGTACAGCTCGCTCGAGTGTTGGATCGTCTCGTCGCGACGGTTGAGCCATAAACCCTTGTTCAGCCACTGGCCCCGCAGCGACCGGTTCGCCGGGTCCCAGTTGTTGCCGGGTGCGGGTCGGTTATACTCCTCGGGCGTTGAGGCTAGAAACCCGGGGGCGACCGGCCCCTGCTCTGAGAACGAACGCTGCAACGTGGTCGCGTCCAAGTGCCACTTACCGGTCATAAACGTGTCATAGCCCGCCTCCCGCAGCGTTTGCCCCCAGGCGGGCTTGTCGCTTGCGGTATTGGCCGCATCGGCACGGTTTGCGTGAAAGGCCGTCAGCCCGGTGTTGAGCATCGTCCGGCTGGCTACGCACACGGCCCCGGTCCAGGACCCCTGGTGGAAGCAGTGGGTGAAGTGGCAGCCGGACCCAACTAGACGGTCGAGGTTGGGTGTAGACACCTCGCGGTTGTTGATTGCCGCGATGGTGCGGTAGCAGAGGTCATCCGCAATGATGAAGAGAAAGTTCGGGCGCGAGGCCGTGGCGGCAAGCGCCATCGCGGGTCGAGCCTTCGTGGCTGCGGCCGCCGCCGAGGACAGGCTGATAAAGGTACGTCGGTTCACAAGACCTCTTCTACTTCCTAAAATTTCGTACAAGCTGCGGAAATCAGGTATTCCCTCATCGCAGTTTTGAACGGCAAACGCTAAAGATTGTGGCCGCCCGCGGAAGCAGGTAACGCCGAACTCACTGCCTTTGCGAGCAAACGAACACTAGGAGTGGAGCGCCCCGATGTCACGGGAAACGAGGTGGGACACGGTGATGACACGGGTGTCATGTGTTGAGAATGAAAGACTTAGCTTATGAAGCGACGTGACCCAAGCGAGTGGCCGCGTATGACATCCCTCTTGGCTGTCGTGTACGATTGCTCCCTCGGGGCACACGGTCGCTGTGCCGCTTCGCCTGCCGCGACAGTTCCCCGGACGCCTACTGAAAGACCAAAATGGCATGAGTAGCCGAAGCACACTGGAAAACCGCGCCGGTCTCGACATACCATCCTGCCGGGCAGAGGTTGAGCGGATTCTTGCCAGCGAAACGTTTACCAAGGCGCCTCGCCTGTGCTTGTTCCTCACCTACGTCTGTGAAAATTCGCTTGAAGGCCGTTACGACGAGCTTACGGAACAGCAAATCGGCATCCACGTCTTTCAGCGCTCACCTGGATTCAACTCAGGCGAAGATACGATCGTCCGCGGGACTGCCCGGCACCTGCGCAGCCGGCTCGAGTCGTATTACCTCGCGGAGGGCAAGCACGATCCGGTCCGCATCAGCATGCCCAAGGGTGGGTATGTCGCCAGTTTTCTTCCGGTCGCCGCGTCGACGCCGGAGGCTTCATCCTCTACTTTGGATTACGGTATCCCGCTCGTCCCAGCCTTTCCTGCCTCACCCGCGGTACCGCTCCCCCATCGCGTAAACACCTCTTACGAACGCTGGCCTCGGGCGGCCAAGCTCTCGCTGGCTTGCGTCTCGCTCCTGGCGGTCCTCGCGATAGCGCTTGCCATGCACCTCACGCGGGTACGGTCCGTGGACCTCACGGCTGCAGGTCCCGCTGCCCTTTGGCACGCACTCTTTACGGAAGGCCGCCGCACACTGATCGTTCCCGGCGACGCCAGTCTGGACGCCTACATCGCCTGGGAGCAGCGGGCCGTCTCGCTGGACCAGTACGCCAACCAGAATTATCAACATGAAGTGACGGTGAGCCAGCCGCCATCCGCGACCGACGTCCCACTCAGCGTACGCTCGGTTACGCCGATGGCGGATCTCCGCCTGGTAGCCGAGCTCGTCCGCGTGCCCGAGCGGATCGGTATGCCACAAGCCGAGAAGTGGATGGAGGTTCGCTACGCGCGCGATCTGGCCATAGCGGACACGCACGAAAACAACCTGATCCTGATTGGACCTGAAAGTTTCAATCCGTGGGTAACCCTCTATCAGCCACAGATGGATTTCAAGGTGAGCTGGGACTTCCGAACCGATGTATACAGTGTGACAGACCGCGCTCCTAAGCCAGGCGAGCCGGCAAGCTATGAGTATCGCAGGAACATGCACGGCAGCAAGGCAATGACGCTGGTCGCGTTTGTCGAAAACGCACAGGGCCATGGGCACGTGCTGCTGGTTCAGGGTAGTTCCATGGGCACGACCTACGGCGCTTTGAATTTCTTTACCAACGAACATCTTTGGAAGCCGGTGATCGACGCTGCAACGGGTCCGGATGGCTCGCTGCACAGTTTCGAAGTCCTGCTCAGCAGCGAATTTGTTCGTGGTGGCGTCAGCAATACGCAGATTCTGGCTACGCATGTGCATTAAAGAAACTTCGGGATCATCTCCGATCTGGAGAAAACATCCCTGAGCCGGGGCCAGACTGCTTCAAGGTGGTTACGCAGGCTCCTGGAGGCACAAGCCGATTGGTAGCAGAACGCACTAAACACACGCACATCTTATTGTTGACATAAAAACATACAACGTCATAACGGTTCTATGCCGTCATATGTGTCATTGGCGGTCTATAGGCAGACATGAACGGTGGATGCCTGTTCCGCAGTGCCGCTGCCAAAGGAATGCAACGAGGAAGGATGCTTCGATGCCCGCAGTATTTGTTCATGGAGTCCCGGATACCTACCGCATCTGGCAGCCGGTGCTTCAGCATCTGCATCGGCCCGACGTCGTCACTCTAGCCCTCCCTGGTTTCGACACCCCTGTGCCTGCCGGCTTCATGGCTACGAAGGAGGAGTATGTCGACTGGATCATTACGCAGCTGGAGCAACAGGCTGAGCCTGTTGACCTTGTGGGCCACGACTGGGGCTGCATCCTCGTCCTCCGGGTCGCTTCGCTGCGGCCGGATCTGATCAGGACGTGGGCGGCCGGAGATGGGCCTGTCAGCAAGGACTACGCATGGCATCCGTTGGCCAAGATATTTCAAGCTCCTGGCGTGGGAGAAGACTTCATGGCCAAACTTGATGTCCAGGAATTTAGCAAGCAGCTGGAGCAACTCGGCGTTCCGCCGAATCTAGCCGGAGCGACCGCCGACCGCATGGATGAGCGCATGAAGGACTGCATTCTGCGGCTATACCGTTCCGCAATCGAGGTGGGAAGCGAGTGGCAGCCGGACCTGGCAAAGATCACGGCACCCGGTCTGGTCTTGTGGGGCGCTCTCGATCAGGCCTGTCCGGTAATGTTTGCAGACCGGCTCGCACAAGATACAAAAGCGAAGCGAGTTCTCAAGTTTAATACCGGCCACTGGTTCCCACTGCAGGCCCCCATGGAAACGGCAAAGGCCTTGCAGGAACACTGGGAGCAAAACGGTTCGAAGTGATCGCGTACTCCTGCAATTTTTACACGTTGCAAGTGGAACCCCACTAAGAGAGGTCGATGATGCAGATGGTTGAATTAGATCCGAAGGACGTCGCGGCAGGTGCCGCAGCAGTTGGGGAAGATACTCCCTTTGTTATGCTCAATCTGCTCCGCTACAAAAAGCAGGCCGACTACGGCGGCAAAAGCGAGTTTGCGCCTTGCTCAGGCAGAGAGGCCTACTACCAGCGGTATGTTCCTGCATTCGCCAAGATAGCGGCTCAGTCTAAAGATACAAAGAAGTTCAAGCCGGCTTTCCTCGGCTCCGTCCTCACTACCCTCGTCGGTTCCGAAGATGAATTGTGGGACGATGTTGTCCTCGTGGAGTATGGCAACTACGCTGCATTCCGCGCTGTTGCTGAAAGCGCCGACTACCAGCGCGAAGCGGCACCGCACCGCAGAGCCGCCTTGGAGAACTGGCGCCTGATCGCCATGCGGAAGCAGCCAATTGGTTGATCCGAGACTGCTCAGAGCAAAAAACGCCTACACCACAATTATCGTAAGTGAGCAGAAAGAATTGAAGGCAGAAACAATGGAATCTGAAGCCATGCGTGCACAGTGGGAACGTTACGGCGAATCCTGGTCGGCGGTCAGCGATACAGAGAGAAGAGACTTGTTAACCCTAAGTCTCACGCCTGACTTCTTCTATGTAGACCCGCGCATCGAATGCCGTGGACACGAGGACATCGTTAAGCTCATGGAGGCTTTCCAGCAGCGCGAGCCTGGCGGCAGCTTCGCCCTAAAGAGCATGCTCACGCACCACGACGCTGCATTGGTGAACTGGCAATGGATCCAGAGGGACGGAGCTGCTACAAGTCTTGGCTTTGATTGCGTCCGCTTCGATATCTCCGGACGTACTGAGGAGATTACCGGCTTCTTCGTTCCTGCCGCATAACAGCGGTTTAGAAGACCGATTGGCCGAGACCGCGCCGTGCAACCGCACCTGGCTCCACATCGATCGGTTGTGATGATGCCGGACTGGTTACAAAACAGACGTCAACCGTGCAAAATGGACTGTCGTCATGATGTTGTCCAAGGAGTCTTGCAGTGATTTAGCCTCAGCCTTGGTCAACTGGCGCTGACCGTCCCTTACAATCCCATTTGTTTGGTTGAAGTCTTCTTCAAAGACATAGCAGGTAGAGCCTTGCAGCGTGGTGAAGATCTGAGAGTACAGCGTCTGGCTCATACCGGCGTCTCCGCCTTTGCCATACGTGTACTCAACGCCGTTTATTGTACGTAGCACCGGGCTTGCATCCACCGAAGTTACGACTTTACGGCAGGTTGCGGTGGTTGCGTGCTGTAGCACCCCGTAAAGAAATGAGGTAGATTCGAAGGTCGTTTTCGCATACGAATTACCTTCGGCACGAAATTCCACGGCCGAACGGATAGGTACGCCGCTGGCGACCACACCGGGAGCCACAAATACTGAGCTACCAAAAATGCCACTCGGCTCCCTTACCTGTTTCCAGACGATGGGATACCGGAAGGAAAGGCCGGTGGCAGGGTCGTTGTAGACATGCACAGGCAGCGGCATCCTGGGTGCAGGCATCTGCGAACTGGCAACACCCATAAGCAGAACTACAGTCAGCGATACAAGAGACGTGATTCTTTTTGCCATTCTCTTAAGCCCATTCAACGTTGCAAAAACTTCTTTATGGGTGAACACCCGCCACAGTAAAGAGCTGCCCCATGGCAAAGCTCTGATCGATATCCCAACTTACGTCGCACTGATCATGACTTCAATCAAGTTTGGCTTACCCGAGGCAATGCCGGCACTCACGGCAGCCGCAATATCCCCGGCACGCTCCACTCTGCGGGCGGCGACGCCCATAGAAGTTGCCAGGGCAAGGTAATCGATGACAGGGTCAACCAGATCCATCGCGAGAAAACGATTTGTCGCCGCAGAGATATAAGCTGTTTGTCCTTTCATGTAGTTTTTGAGCACGTTATATTCCAGGTTATTCATGATCACTACGGTGACGGGTAACTTTTCATGAGCCAACGTCCAAAGTGCCTGCGGAGAGTACATGGCGGCACCATCCCCGAGCAAGCAGACCACCGGCTCGCGGCCAATGCCCAAGCTGTAGCCGGCCGCCGCCGGCAGCCCCCATCCGAGTGCGCCGCCACGTAGAAACGCATAGGGGCGAACGGTCTCATCACGAAGAAGAGACCGAAGATGGTTTGACGTGGCGATTGACTCATCGACGATTGGGATATTGGGGCCAACAGCATGCAGCACCTCACGTGCGGCGACTAGCGGGGTAATGACCGGCCCTGTTGCCTCCCTGCGCGCTTGCTCCTCGATAGCGAGATGACGCGCCCACCGGCGCGCGCCATGCTCGGCCGTAAAGGTATCAAAGCCCGACCGCCGCTCCTCCAGTCTGCTCTTTAGTAGAGGCAATAGAATCTCCAACGAGGCTGGGATATCGCCTAATACCGATAGCTCTGTGTCGTAAGAGCGTCCAAGATCCCGGACATTGGAGGAAAGCTGAAAGACACGACATCCAACCGGTACAGCCGAGCCCTCGGTGTACAGAATGGTTATGAGCGACTTACCGCCCAGCGCGAAGACGCCGTCAAATGCAGCGAGTTCGGCGGCGATGTCGTTTGCCCGTGTCGGCAGATTGCCGCTCCAGAGAGGATGCGCTGTGGGAAAAGGAAGGTGAGCCGGCCAGGACGAGCCATACACGGGAGCGCCCAGCGTCTCGGCTAGTTCCACAGCCTGATTCGTGGCTCCGCTGGTCCATACCTCGTCACCGGCGATCAGCGCGAGCCGGCCCGGGGCGAAGGAGGCTAACAACTCCCCTAACCGGTCAAGGGAGCCGGCGACAGCACGCCTGTCGATTGTGGAGCGGTGAGCAATATCGACATCGGTCATCTCTTCCATCATGTCCATTGGGAGAGACAAAAAGACAGGTCCGGAGGGAGCTGCCGTGCAATCGTGAAAGGCGCGCCGCACCAGCACAGGCAATTGGTCTGCCTTTGTAACCTCGCGTGCCCACTTCACACTGGGAGTTGCAATGGCGACCAGATCGCCGAACAGCAAAGGATCCATCAGCGCGTGCCGCGAATCCTGTTGACCGGCGGTGATGACCAAAGGCGTACCGGAGACCTGAGCGTTCAACAGATTCCCCATACCGTGCCCGAGTCCCCCAGCCGTATGGAGATTCACAAAGCCTGGACGTCCGGACGCCTGAGCATAACCGTCTGCCATGGCGACAGCACTGGCCTCCTGTAACGCAAGCACATAGCGAAGGGGCGTTGGTCCAAGCAGCGCGTCGATGAGGGATAGCTCTGTGGTCCCCGGATTCCCAAAGATGTACTGAACCCCTTCGCTCTCCAATAACTCCAACAGCACCTGGGCACCGCGCCGTGAGGGTATATCGGCAGAACGAGTCACTGCGGCATTCGATTCTGCAACAAACAAGCTAGCACTCCTGATTTTTCTACCTGGCTTTCGACTGAGAATCGATGTTCTCGCTCACAGTGGAGAACAAACGACGACCACGATCGTTTCCGCGGCTACAGAGGATGTACATCTTAAGGTACGACTACGAAGGATTTTGATGCGGGGTAACGAGCAGTCGTTACCCCGCATCCATGCAAAGCGTTGCCAGTGCCAAGCGAACATCGCTTTACTGAATCCCTCGTTGCGCTTGATACATTGTGCTAGACACTACCGAGGAATGCAGGGCACGGCTCCACGCACGGCTAGGTCGGCTCGTGATG
>CAXTUW010000026.1:0-57928 GCA_964247595.1 uncultured Acidobacteriaceae bacterium
GTTCCCATCCCGAACACGGAAGTTAAGCCTCGTCGGGCCGATGGTACTGCACGCGCAAGTGTGTGGGAGATTAGGTGATCGCCGGCATAATATCGAAAGCCCGCCAGAATATCTGGCGGGCTTTTTTGCGTTTCATATGGTTCTCGGGCAAACGGTATCATTTACGGAGTGGGCTTGGATCCCTCTACAGTTTTCTGGTGCAGGGTATTCAGTGAACCCGATTGTTCTTTTTGCATTAGCTGAAATCATCGTCTGTTTGGTAAATGATGGCTGGTCTGGCCGCCCTAGCCAGATCCGGCATCAGCTCTACCTTTTACCGCTCTTGGCAGCGTTTATCTTTGTGTTCAGGCGGGCACTGACTGCCACGAACGCCACTGCTTCTTCCATGCTACGAGCCAGCACGGCTCTGAATCTCGGTTGGGCTTTTTCTGCCTGTGTTGGCTTTGAACTGGTTTCATTTTGTGGATTTGAATATGAGCGTTTGCACTTCGCCCGTTTCGGCTATGCAGGCAAGGATCGCGATCTAATTATTTTGATTGTTTTCGTAAGCCTATTTACTGGGATTGCTGCACGGAGACGAAGCGCCTTTGCCATGTTCGGAGCTATTTCAGTCGCTTACGCAGCCGGCCTACTGTTGGCAATTCACGATTTTCCGCTGAACTACCTACGTTCCGATATGCTGCCGGTCATCGTGTGGGGAGATGACCGGATTCTAAGCCACTTGGACCCGTATACGACGATCCATGTAGGTTCGCGGCTCTATGATTTTCCCTATCTTCCGGGTATGCTGCTTGCCTTCCTGCCCGCTGTCGCGGCGCGGCTGGACGTCAGATGGGTATCGCTGGTCTGCGCCGTAGCGGTGGGGGTGTCACTGTATCGGGCGGCAATGGTGTCGCGCCGGCTGGAGGCCGCGGCACTTCTCGGCCTATTCTTGCTCTCGCCTTTTCTCCAGTATCGCCATGATCTCTACCTTGCGCCTCACTGGCTGGCCTTGGTTGCTTCAGTTGTCCTGCTACAGAAGGGACGGCTGGGCTGGGCATCGGTCGTATTCGGCGTCAGTATGGGAATCTACCAGCTAAGTTGGGTTCTCTTTCCATTTTGGCTGCTCTATGTCCTTCGCAGTTATGGCTGGCGTAGAGTAGTAGAATCTGTTTCCATTGGCTTGGGAGGAATGTTCCTGGTCATAGGACCATTTCTGCACTCGGCGCTGCATCGTATTGCAAACAATACCGTAGGGCAGTGGAGCCACATGCCGCACGCCTTGGCGGATCCTCTGAATCTTTCCTACTGGCTAACGTTCTTCATTCGACCGGACCAGCTCAAATGGCTGCAGCTGGCAGCCATGACCACGATTTTCGCCTTTTGCATTTTGAAAAATCGATGTCTTACCCTGACAGACACGCTACGGTGGATGTCCGCTGCCTTGGCCCTCTTTATCGCCATGAACGTGCTGGTAGATGGATATTTCTACCTGACACTGCTCCTGCTGCTCATGATGTACATCTTCGCTGTTTCTGGTATTTGGACTGAGCCAGCCTACCCTGCTCGCACGGCAAACATGCCACCGGCGATGGGCTAGTAGCGGAGCCACTCTCCAGCCGCTGAATCGCCAGGTCTATCGTTACAAAGATCGTGCCGGATTGGCAGATGTGCCCCTACCCGCTCGATTGTGGTCTGGAGATACGGGGGCCGGTGTGATGCGCGGCGGAGCCTTGTCCCAGTCTGCATCATCGTCGCCAGAAGATTTGCTCAGGGTCACATCACCCTCGTTGGTCTCAAGGTAGAGCAGGGGGCCGCCGTGACCGAGTTGACCTGTGAATTTTGCGGATCCGCCGGATGTTTGCGACTCAAGTCCAAAATCATTCTCGATCTTCCCATTTTGCGTCCGGGCCTGCACCAGGAAGCCCTGGCCAGCGGGTATGGATAGCTCAACCGAACCATTTTCGTTGGCAATGTGAACCGGCTGAGGCGGCCCGGATACCGTTACCGTAACGGAACCATTCCGATCAGTGACAGTGGTGGCTCCGCGAATGTCATTTAAGGCAAGGTTGCGGTTCGTGGTCGCAATTTTGACTGGACCTATGAGCTTGTGGGCATCCAGATCGCTGCGGCCTTCCACGGTCACATCGCCAAGGATGCCGGCACAGGCAAAGTCTGTGAAGCTGCTTTGGAAGTGCACGCCGCCGCGAATGTGTTCCAGGTGTGTCGTTCCGAAGAAATCACCGTGTAAAGAGACGGCACCATCGATATCGCTGAGATCAATGTCTCCAGTGCGGCCATCCAAAGTTAGTCCGCTGCCCAGACTATGGGCGGTAACGGTCGCATTGTCATCCTGTGTCTGGAGATGAACCGGACCCCGCACGGCGGTCAGCTTTACGTCGCCTCCGCGTGCGCTGATGTCCACCGCTCCCCGCAGCTCCTCCAAGGCGATGTCACCATGGGTGTTATGAACGACAACGGCTGCGTCGTGCGGCAGTTCAATGGTGAGATCAGCATCATCCTGGCCGGCGGCGGGCACAGCGAGCAGCAGGTGGTTGGGATCGCCACTCAGTTGAACCCTTTCTGAACGCCGGCGATCGTCTACATCGCTCGATTCCCAGGCAAAGATATGCTGGTGAATCGTTACGTGCGCCTGCCCGTCTGTGCTTGAACCCGTAATGGTGACGTCTCCGCGGGGGCTGTCCACAATCATTGTCCCGGCCGGAGACATATTGGCTTGAAGCTCGTTCGTGAACTCACTACGGAAAGCAGGGATCTTGCGCCAATCGCCGAAGCCGTTCTCCCTTAGTTGCTCGTCCAGATTGTGCCGCATCCATAACGAACTATTTTCCGCTATCATGACGCCCGCGCCCACGATGCCCAGCAACACCAGCAGGGTCACGGTGCCGCCGCCAAGAATTCGTTTAGGAACAAGGCCGGATCCTGCTCCGGCGAGCTGCCTTCGATCCAGCGCCCATTCAACGAGCATCAGGATGCCCGCAAGGATCAGCACGGCAGGCCACCAGCGACCCAGCCAGGTGAGCGCGTTTGTCCAGTGCAGACGACCCGTCTGGAGCAACAAGAGGACAACTCCCAGGGCGACCAGCAGGACGGGGCCAACGATGGAACTGCGCCGGGCGGCCCGATTCTGAGCACGCAGCTGGGCCCGCATCTGGTCCCGCTGCAGGCGAGCCTGTGCCTCGGCCATCCTTTGCTGTGCTTTATAGGCACGTCGATCAAAGCCGGCAGAGGAGCCGGGCGTAGGCCCGAATGGCGATGGCGGTGGTGGGGTACTCATGGCTGCTCCTTTCTTTGACAAATGTATTGGGCGAAAACCGGCTTACAGTACATCAGCGTAGAGAGGAGTCGGTGGCGGATGGCACAACAGAACCGGCACCTTCGGCTGCCGACGACCGTCCAAGGCTGCGAGAGCGCTCCAGTAAGAGCAATCCTCCCCAAATAATCAAGAGTGCGGGCCAGCTGTGCCTGAGCGGCAGCACCGAGGCGTTCTGCAAGCCAAGGAGAACGGCGACGGTGAGCAGCAGAATCGGCCCAAGCACCAAACCAGCGATGTTGTCCGTAACACGATCACCTGGTATCGCAGTCGCATGCTTTTGCCTGTCCCGCATCGCCGCCAGCCGTTGTCCACCGATCCATAGGGCAATGCCGGCAAACAGGACCGGCACAAACCACCGACCGTCTATGCGCCAGGACGGCAAGAGATTTCCGAGCAGAAACAGTATGCCGAGTCCAATCAGCCATGCTGCCCCTGTAGGGAAGCGGCGGGAGGCTAATGCCAGATCCGGTACTCCCGCCAGCGGCGCTGCAGTTGACCCGCTGTAGGTGGCTGCATAGGGAACGGAGGTCGCGTTACCCGCGGCCACGAAGGGCGACGCGGACGCCTGGGGTACAAAACTTACCGGAGGGAAAGGATTTCCTCCCAGGGAGGATGATCCGGCCCCGAACGGCGCGGCGGTGGGTGTCGGCATATCAGGCGATACTGGCTGGACAGGAGCCGCTGGCCGCTCCGCCGTGGCCCGGTACGCAGTGGGAGGCGTCGGGGAGTTCCAATTGCGGCTCATGCCCAACCGGTCGCCCAGCTCATTCCAGCCGAAGGGGTCGGGAAGGGGCTGGCCATCACGCCGGGCCTGTGCGGTATGGTAAGCGTCAAAGGCCTGGTAGAAGACCCAGCCCCAGACAAACCACCAGAAGACCCAATTGAGGTTGTCGGCCAGGCTTACGAGCACAACAAAGATGACGAGGTGAACGGCGCTTTTAGGATACTGGCCGTTGTACATCGCCCCGACACCTGGAATTAGGCCGAGAAAGCCGGCCAGTACAGGGTTCGGCTCTCCGGCCTTCAGCCCTTGCGGCATCGGGGCGGGATAACCTGCGTTGTTGCCCAAGCCGCTGCCAGCGTTAACAGGTTGCCACCCCGCAGCGGGTGTCGTGCGCGCCACAGTGCACGGTTCGCAGAAGATACCCGCGCCAACACGGCGCTGCGAACCGGCGGTCAAGGGACGGCCGCACTGCTGACAGAAGCTGACGACCGCATCGGCGGGCACACTGCCCGCTGCGTCCTGACTCACCGGATTGGCAGTTTCCTCATTCATCGTCATACTCCTTTCCGCAGCCGGGAGGCCGCGTGGTGCACCCTGCAATAGCGGTCAGCGATTCGTTTCAAGCGGCGCTGCCTGGGCGGCGCTTGCCGTGCGCCACTCATTCACGCGGGATTCTACGCGGTACACAATCCGGATCCCTTCAAAGGAGCGCACCAGCGAGGCGCTCTTGTCCGCCACCGTCCGCTGCAGTCCGGCAGGGCGGAGCGACTCGGCACTCAAATTTCGCACGGAGATGCCGAGAAGATTCAGTGTCAAGCAGATCGAAAAGAATGCCATCGCCGAGGTCATCGCAAGTCGCGGTTGGAGCGGAGAAACAAAGCCATCACTCAAGCCCAGCCAGCCCTCGATTCGCCGGGAAAGACGAGCCAACCCGCGTGGCTCCACCGAAACCCATGGGGCAGCCGCCCATACTGGAGCCGAGGTCACGCCGTAATTCATAGCGGGCAGGGGTTCTCCCGCCAAAGCGGGCGATGCGGGCACGGCGAGCTGCTCTGTGCCGGATGTTTTTTGCAAGATTGAGCTCAGCAAATCTGCGGGTGGCTCCGGGGCATGGCCCTTCAGCATGGCCAACCATGCGGCACCGCGCTGTGCATCGGCCAACTCCCAAGCGCAACCGGGGCAGGTGCGCACATGGCGGTCCAGCGCCTCCTGCTCCACTCCCGTCAGCAAGCCGTCGGCGGCATCGGACAGGGCATCGGCCCAGGCTGAACAGCCTTCGGGATGGTTGCGCGTATCTCCGTCCGTCCACTCGAATTCATTAGGGATCTTCACGCTACATCACCTGCCCTTCCATGCCTCGCAGCAAGCGCGCCAGCTCGGCGCGGCCACGGCTGATTCTGCTCTTTACGGTTCCTTGGGGGATGCCGAGCACCTCGGCGATCTCCCGGTAATCCATATCTTCCAGGTCGCGCAGGATCACCGCTTCGCGCAACTCAGGGGTGATGTCTGCGAGGGCGGCCTGCACTTTGGCACGAAGTTCCACGCCCGCAACATGTCTCTCCTGGCCCATGCGCGTATCCGGAAGCCGGTCGGCGCGCGTGACCCCGTCCTCCTCGCCGGCAAACGGCTCATCCAGTGAATCGCTCGCTCGTTCCAGCCGCGATCGACGATAGTGATCCACAAGCAGGTTGCGCGTCAGCGCAGCTAACCAAACCCCAAAACTGGCCTTCGCGGCATCGAAGCTGCGGAGATTGCGATACACCTTCAGGAACACGTCCTGGGTCAGGTCTTCGGCCTCTGCCGCCGACCCGGTAAAACGGTAACAAAGACCGTAAACGCGCCGTTGCTGGCTGCGAACCAGGGACTCCCAGGCACGGGTCTCACCCTGCAGGCAAGCTGTGGCCAATGTGGCAAGATGCGCCTGCTCTGCCGCGGCCGCTACCCGCGCCGGGTCACCGTTCCCGACGGAGGCCTGCGTTCTGGACTCATGCAGCATCGGAGTGGAGGCAGGGGCATCGGTGACGGTTGAACGGCGTGCTGCGATCCCAAGGACTCCCCCACTCGCCGCCGGAGCCCTGTCCGGCATCACTGGGGCAACCGCTCCTGCAATGGCTATGGTGAAAGCAGAAGCCTCCGTGGCTTCAACCGGATTCCCCGCGTGAACACGCGCATAAGCTCGGCTGCCGGGCTCGGGTACCGGATTGCTCTGCATCATCGCTGGATGGAACACCAACGTTGCCATGGATCCTCATACGCAGCGGAAGCGAAGTTGGTTCCCGCTCTCGCCCCACGCCGCGGACAGGCCCGGATTAGGGCTGCTTGATCACGCCGCAGGCAATCCGGTTTCCCGACCCGCCGCTAGGGTCAGTCTTCATATCGTCCGCTTTCTCGTGGACGATGATGGACGTCCCACTATTGGACAGGAGCGAGTTGGGCGCACCCGGCTGCAGAGTGACCGCCGTTAACGTCCAGGTAGCCGAACCGTTATGGTCCTCGCCCACGCTGACATTGCTCGGGGTATCGCCCGCATGGTGCCCCATCGGGTTCTGGAAGCCGTGCTGTTTGCTGTCCGGATTGAAGTGGCCGCCGGCCGACTTAAAATCCGGTGCCTCGCAAACAGGATTCTGGTGGATGTGGACGCCATGCTCGCCGAAAGGCGTGTTCGTTAACGAAACCTTGACTTCCACGCCATTCTTTTTCTGCTTCAGAACCGCCGTGCCCGCCGGCTGTCCCTGGCTGTTGGCCAAGGAGACCTTAATCTGCTTCACAGGTTTGGCATCCTGCGCCCATGTGCCACCGGTGCCGAGGGCGATCAGCCCGCTTGCCAACCATCCACAGCTCTTCGTCCACTGCATCCGCTCACTCCTCCATAATTCGAGAACATCGCCAGCATACGCCTTTGCCGTCCAGGCACTCTCTGAAAACCATCGGTGCGTGAAGCATTTCCACCGTCGTCCAAACCGCTACCATCAGTGCAGTTCATGCAATTACAAAACCACACCGCGCAACCGTTCCCTGGCATCCTTGAAGTCATCACCGGCCCCATGTTCTCGGGCAAGTCTGAGGAGCTGATCCGCCGCTTGCGGCGCGCGCGCATCGCCCGCCAGCGCGTCCTCTGCTTCAAGCCCGACATCGATCTGCGCTACCACAAAACGCATGTCGCCTCGCACTCCGCGCAGACGCATGAGGCCTGCCCCGTCGCCTCCGTTGAGGAGCTGCGTGCCATCCTGATGCCGCAGCTCAGCGAGCTGGACGTGATCGGCATCGATGAGGTGCAGTTTCTATCGCCGGAGATCATTCCATTGGCCAGTGAACTGATCGCAAGCGGTAAGCGTGTTCTCGCCGCGGGGCTGGACATGACCTTCACAGCTGAGCCCTTCGGCCCCGTCCCAGCCCTCATGGCGATGGCGGATAAGGTTACGAAGCTCTCCGCCGTCTGCATGGTGTGTGGCCAGAGCGCGATCCACACGCAGCGTCTCGGCCAATCGCAACAGCTCGTCGTGGTCGGTGCCGCAGGGCTGTATGAGGCACGCTGCCGCGCCCACTTTACCCCGCACGGCGATGCGCCGCCGGCGGAACAGATGCATTTCACTCAGGTTTTGACCTCGACCTAAGCGATACCTCGAAACGAACCGGCATCTCAGGCTTCCCGCGCAAGTGGCTTCCGGAGCGCGGTGACGCGTGCCATATACGCAGACCTCGTGCGCAGAGCCTACCGTTGCCGAAGATTGTCGACCAGCTGGTGGACGGCCCCGGAGTCGATGCTCTCCGCCGCCAAGGCAGCCCCGGCATGCAGGGTATCCACGATACCCGCAACGACCAGCACGGCCGCCGCGTTGAGAAGAACAACATCGCGGCCCGGCCCAGGCTTCGGGGCTTCGCCGTCAAGGCCCAACACCTGGCGTAGAATTGCGGCGTTTTCCGCTGCGTTTCCCCCGCCGGCCAGCGCTGAAAGCGGAGCGTGCCCGAGGCCAAGCCCTTCCGGGGCAACAGTGAGTAAGCGCGGCGCAGTAGATGAATGCACCACCGCTACCTGGCTGGGGCCGCTGAGGCTCAGTTCATCCAGACCGCCGTCCCCATGCACCACCATCCCCTGCCGCACATCGAGGTACCGCATCGCCTCGGCAACCACCGGCACAAGCCGTGCGCTGTAGACACCCATCACCTGCCGCCTTGCCCCGGCAGGGTTTAGCAGCGGTCCCAGCACATTGAAGATCGTGCGTACGCCCAAGGCTTTGCGCACCGGCAGCACCGTTCGCATACCCGGGTGGTGCGCCGGCGCGAGCAGAAAGCAGAAATGGCTTCGCCGCAAGGCCTCGACCGCAGCCTCAGGCGATAACCCGATCGGCACGCCAAGCGCTTCGAGCACATCGGCGGAGCCGCACTGACTGGTGACGGCGCGATTGCCATGTTTGGCCACCTTTGCCCCTGCCGCAGCCGCTACCAGCGCCGCTGCCGTCGAGATATTAAACGTCCCGCTGCCGTCGCCTCCCGTACCGCAGGTATCCACCAATTCCTCCCGCTCAGCGTCGGTAAGCGGAAGCATGGTCGCGGCTTCGCGGAGTGCCAGGGCGAAGCCGGCTATCTCTTCCGCAGTCTCGCCGCGTGCGGCCATGGCCCCCAGCAATGCCGCCAGCTCCACGTCAGAGGCCTCGCCCGCCAGTAGGCGCCGGGCAAGCGAGCGTGCATCGTCGAGCGACAGAGTCTGCCTTTCTTCGATGACGCGCTTCAGTTCATCCCTGATCGGCACCTGCTCAGGCTATAACACGACCAAAGCACAAGCTGCTCACCCCTCGCCGCTCACCTCCTTATCGCGCGCACCTGAACAGGTCCCGTATCAGAAGGAACTACAGAATCGAAGTGCAGTTCTTCGGCCACGAATGCCGTTTACCGCACAGACCCGCTTGCAGCCCCTTTCGTTCAATGGCTAACATTACAGCTCAACCGCACCCAGCCTCGGAGGAACGCACGCGCAGATGAAGATTCACGAGTACCAAGCCAAAGAGATCCTCCGCCGCTATGGCGTCAGCGTGCCCGACGGGCAGATGGCCGTCACCTTCGAGGAGGCTGATGCAGCCGCACAGGGACTCTTCGGGGCAGGGCATAGCGTCGTTGTGGTGAAGGCGCAGATCCACGCCGGCGGCCGTGGCAAGGGTGGCGGCGTAAAGCTCGCGAGGTCTCGCGACGAGGCCCAGGAGCACACCAAGAAGATCCTCGGCATGCAGCTCATCACGCACCAGACAGGTACCGAGGGCCAGAAAGTGCAGCGCCTGCTCATCGAGTCCGGCTCCGCCATCGCACGCGAACTGTACCTTGGCATCGTGCTCGATCGTGCCAGCAGCAAGGTCGTCTTCATGGCCTCGCAGGCCGGCGGCATGGAGATCGAAGAGGTTGCTCACGATCATCCTGACGCCATCTTCAAAGAGGTTATCGACCCTGCGCTTGGGCTCGCGCCGTATCAGGCCCGCCGTCTAGCCTTCAAGTTAGGGCTTGAGTCTGCGCAGATTGGGGAAGCGGTGCGCTTCATGACCGGGCTTTACAAGGCCTTTGTCGAGACCGACTCCACGCTGATGGAAATCAACCCGTTCATTACCACCAAGGACGGCAAGCTCGCCGCCCTCGACTGCAAGATCAATTTCGACGACAACGCCCTCTTCCGCCACAAAGACCTGAAGGACCTGCGCGATCTCGCCGAAGAAGACCCGCTTGAAGTAGAAGCATCCAAATTCGCGCTGAACTACATCAAGCTCGACGGCAATATCGCCTGCATGGTCAACGGCGCCGGCCTCGCGATGGCGACGATGGACATCATCCAGTACGCCGGCGGATCCGCGGCCAACTTCCTCGACGTGGGCGGCGGTGCCAATCAGGAACAGATCGAAAATGCCTTCGGTATCCTACTCAGCGATAAGAACGTGAAAGCAATTTTCATCAATATCTTCGGCGGTATCCTGCGCGTGGATGTGCTCGCCACCGCCGTCGTAGCCGCCGCCCGCAACCTCAACGTCCAGATCCCCATCATTCTGCGCCTCGAAGGCACTAATGTTGAGGAAGGCCGCAAGATCCTTGCTGACTCCTGCCTAAAGTTTCAGATTGGCGAAACGATGAAGGAAGCCGCAGATTTGGCTGTCGCGGCAGCGAAAGGCTAGAGAACGATGTTCGATACTTACGGTCCTTACACACTGAATTCTCCCGAATGGAACGATGTTGATGATTTTTATAAAGAGCTTCGGCGTGACGAAACACCGAATGTCGAAAACGGAATAGGCATCTACATCGTTTTTACTGAAAACGAATCAGGTGAGGTTACGCCATGGTACGTAGGGCAAACGCAGCGTAAGTTCGGATCGAGACTATTCGAGCATTTTAAGAATAGAAAATTTGTAAGTCTCTTCAAGCGGGGTAGGGTCCGTCTGATCCTGATCGCACGCGCTAGAGAGGGTAAGATACAGCAGCCGAAAGCAGGGGCTGACAAGCGTTACATCGACTGGCTTGAGGTTGAACTAATCGGGCACTGTCTCCGTTTAAATTCTAAGCTGCTTAATAAGCGGTCCGCCGCGTTCTTTCGTGATCTGCACGTACCCGGCTACAAGGACAAGGGCGGCTCGGAGCGGGATTTTCCTGCTGCACAAGCCTTAAGCAAACTTCTCAAGTCTTAAGGGGAACTTTATATGGCAGTACTGGTGAATAAGAACACACGACTCATCGTTCAAGGCATTACGGGTCGCGAAGGCACCTTTCACGCGAAAGGCTGCTCTGAATACTCCAAGCAGTTCGGCTACGATATCGTCGTCGGTGGCGTCACGCCCGGCAAGGGCGGCACCATGCATGAGGGCTGGCCCGTCTTCAATACGGTGGAAGAAGCCGTGAAGGCGACCGGCGCTAACGCCACGGTCATCTTCGTCCCCCCACCGGCTGCTGCCGACGGCATACTCGAGGCCGCCGACGCCGGCATACCGCTGATCGTCTGCATCACCGAAGGTATCCCCGTGCTCGACATGGTGAAGACCTGGGAGGTGGTGAAGCACACAAAATCCACGCTGATCGGGCCAAACTGCCCCGGCGTGATCTCTCCGGGCAAGGCGAAGATTGGCATCATGCCCGGTCGCATCCACAAGGAGGGCTCCGTCGGCATCGTCTCCCGCTCGGGAACGCTGACCTACGAGGCCGTCTACCAGCTCACAACGCGGGGCATCGGTCAATCCACGGCCATTGGTATCGGGGGCGACCCGATCGTGGGCACCACGCACATCGATGCGCTGAAGCTGCTTAACGAGGACCCCGAGACCGAGGCCATCATTATGATCGGTGAGATTGGCGGCACTAACGAAGAGGCCGCCGCGGCCTACATTAAGGCCAACGTGAAGAAGCCCGTTGTCGGCTTTATCGCCGGCCAGACCGCGCCTCCGGGACGCCGTATGGGCCATGCCGGCGCGATCATCTCCGGTGGTGAAGGCACAGCGGAAAGCAAGATGCAGGCCATGACAGAGGCCGGCATCCATGTCGTGAAATCGCCGGCAGAGATTGGCGCGATGATGGCGCAGGTCTTGGGCCGCTAAGCTCGCCACCGGCAGCCAATCCCCCCTGAGTAACGCGAACGACCTCAGTATCTCCTACCGGAGTGGCTTGTCTACACGGGGGACTATTGAGGTCTTTTGCGTTCGATACGCTCAGGGGTCAGGACGACACTTAGGGAGCAACGCAGCGCGAAGCGAAGAGGCTAGATTAGGCTACCCAAGTTACTTTGAAATAACCGGTTACCAAGATAGGGGCGACCACTGCGCCGCATTTTTCTTGCACCTTCGCGCAAATAGGTTCATCTTTCTTGCAACAACCGGATCGCAGTCCAGATGTGGTGAACAAGGCAATCTGTCTTGCCTACCCATGTGTCCAAGCGTTCTTACAAAGGAGTTTTTCTATGCACGCCCTCTCGAAGCACGTCCTCCTGACTGCGGCACTCGTCGTCGGTTCTCTCGTTACGGGTGCCGGCGCGCACGCGCAACGCGTTACCTACGCCATCGATCCGGCTCACTCGCAGATCGACTTCGGCATCAAGCACATGGCCATCTCCACTGTGCACGGCCGCTTTGCCATTAAGGATGGCGCAGTGGACCTTGACCCTCAGAATGTGACGGATTCCTCCGTCCTGGCGACCATTGACGTAACCAGCGTCGATACCGGTGTGGCGCAGCGGGATGGGCATCTGCGCAGCCCGGACTTCTTCGATACCGCCAAGTTCCCGACGGCCACCTTTAAGAGCACGAAGATCACAAAGGCAGGGGAGGGTTACGACGTGGTCGGTGACCTGACGCTGCATGGCGTCACCAAGCCGGTCACCCTGCACATGGATGCTCCGAGCAAGGAGCAGGTCGCCATGGATAAGAAGGCGCATCGCGGTTTTACAGCCACAACGACCATTCATCGCCAGGACTTCGGGCTTAATTGGAACGGTACGCTAAAGTCTGGCGACAACATGCTGGGCGACGACGTCAAGATGGAATTCGACATCGAGGCCGCACAGAAGTAGTTGGTGTGTTTTAGCGGGATTGCGTGCGATAGAACCCGTACGCAATCCCGAACATCACGGCAAGCAACAGCGCCAGCTGCGCGTGCTGGGTGTGGTGCTTTGCGACGTTCACCACGAAGTCGATGGTCCAGGCGATGCAACCGGCCAGCCAGATCACGGCGGTTCTGCGCATAGAACGTTAGACGCACCGAGCGACCCATCTGCTCCGTCCCTTTCTCAATTCCATCGGTATACTCACCGACATGCGGCGCAGCTTACTTCTCTCTGTCCTACTGGCGGGCTTCAGCCCTCTTGTTTTTGCGCAGACCTTCTCTGTGAGCTTTCCCGCGGTACGGTCAGCGAAGCCGCTTGACGGCCGTCTGTTGCTGCTGCTCTCAAACGATCCGGCGACTGAGCCGCGCATGGCAATCGACGACACGCCCAAATCGCAGCAGGTCTTCGGCATCACCGTAGACGGTTGGAAGCCCGGCACACCGATTGCGGTAAGTGACGCGGCCGCGGGATACCCCATTGCCAGGCTGAGTGCGATGCCCCCAGGCGACTACACCGTACAGGCTGTGCTGAATGTTTATGAGACCTTTCATCGCGCCGACGGCACCACCGTGAAGCTTGCCCCTGATAGGGGCGAAGGCCAGCACTGGAACACGAAGCCTGGAAATCTTTTCAGCACGCCGCAGCATGTGCATATCGCGGCCAATGCAGCTTCTGGGATGGCAATTTCGCTCAATGACGTCGTTCCACCGATCGCGCCGATACCGGACACAAAATATATACGCCATCTGCGCATACAAAGCGCGTTGCTGACAAAGTTCTGGGGAACGCCGATGTACCTCTCAGCGGTCGTGATGACGCCTGAAGGTTTCGACACGCATCCCGCCGCGCATTATCCGCTCATAATCTTTGAGGATCATTTTGCGGCTGGCTTTATGGACTTTCGTGAGACGCCGCCTGATCCGCATTTGAAGCCGGACTACTCTGAGCGTTTTCATCTCGCGGGCTATAACCGTATTCAGCAGGAAGAGGCGTACAAGAACTTCCAGGCCTGGACCGCGCCGAACCAGCCGCGGATGTTGATTGTGAAGATCGATCACGCGAACCCCTTTTATGACGATAGCTATGCGGTCAATTCAGCCAATCTTGGACCGTATGGAGACGCAATTGAGACCGAGCTCGTCCCTGCAATCGAGAAGCAATTTCGTGGCCTCGGCCAGGGCTGGGCGCGCTTCGTTTACGGCGGCTCCACAGGTGGGTGGGAGTCGCTTGCCGTGCAGATGTTCTATCCCGATCACTACAACGGCGCGTTTGTGGCCTGTCCCGATCCGGTGGACTTTCATGCGTACTCCACGGTTGATCTCTACAAGCAGGACAATATGTTCTACCTGCCTGGCGCGAACAAAAAGGTGGAGCAGCCGTCGATGCGCAACTACCTGGGCCAGACGCTGATCTCCCTGCGTGACAACGTAGCTTATGAGGCCGCGCTAGGCGATCATGGCCGTTCCGGTGAGCAATTCGATATATGGCAAGCGGTATATTCGCCTGTGGGTAAGGATGGTTATCCGCAGCCGATCTTCGATAAACAGACCGGCCTTATCGATCACACCACCGCAGCTTACTGGCACGATCACTTCGATCTCGATGCCATTCTGCAACGCGATTGGAATACGCTGGGCCCCAAGCTGCAGGGCAAGCTGCACTTGTATGTCGGTTCGGACGATACATATTTCTTGAACGATGCCGTGTACCTGATGGAAGACTTCCTGAAACGGACAGGAACGCCCGGTCACGGCGTTCCTTATGAGGGCGAGGTGAAGTATGGGCCGCGTGCGGAGCACTGCTGGAATGGCGATCCAGATCATCCAAACTGGTACTCGCGCCTGCACTACAACCAGATGTACCTACCGATGATCCTGGATCGTATGGCAAAGACAGCGCCGGCGGGCGCGGATGTGACGAGTTGGAAGTATTAGCACGGAGGTAAAGGTCGTGTTCTATACACTGGAGAGGCTGCGCTTTTCCAAAGCACACTCACAGGAGACTTTGTGTCACAACGTACCTTCAGCATTATTAAGCCGGATGCCGTTCGCAAGGGCCTTACAGGGGCCATTCTCGCGCAAGTTGAGAAGGCCGGATTCAAGATCGTCGCAATTAAAAAGCTTCATATCTCTGAGGAGCAAGCCAAGGGCTTTTACCACGTGCATGCGACACGGCCCTTTTTTGGTTCACTGACGCAATTTATGACCTCCGGGCCGATCTTTCCCATGGTGTTGGAAAAGGAAAATGCCATCGCCGATCTGCGCAAGTTGATGGGTGCGACCAATCCTGCAAACGCTGAGGATGGAACCATTCGCAAGTTGTTTGCCGATTCGATCGAAGAGAACGCCATCCATGGCTCGGACGCGGAGGATACAGCTGCTTTTGAGATTGGGTATTTCTTCGCGGGTTATGAAGTGAAGTAGCGTCTCCTGCCGGCCCAGAACAGCCGCAGAAGTGTCAGCTCGAATGAAAGGCGCAGCCGAACTGGAGAGACCCTGTATTTGCACTCGGTACTATAAGTTTTCCGTGGCCACCGAGCGAATGCAGAGGTCTCTCCGCTATGCCGGACGATGAAGTCGTCCTGCTCCGTTCGAGGGTAGTACGTCACCGTCTGAGCGACACGTCTTGCCTGAGATACCACGCTCTTGAGAACGGACGCATTTACTCCAGTGCATCTGCCTTGGCCTGCAGCTCCTTTGCGCCTACATCATCCTGTACCAGGTACTCCTCCACGAGCACCGCGATCAATGCCGCCGTGGGCACGGAGACGAGCGCGCCTACAACGCCCGCAATGGCGGAACCGGCAAGCAACGCGATCAATACGGACAGCCCCATGAGATTGACGCTGCTGCGCATAATTTTCGGTGTTAGATAGCCATTCTCAAGCTGCGCGTAAATTGCATAGAAGATGAAGACACCGGCCATCTTCGTCCAGGAATCAAGGGCCGCCGCACCCGCGGAGAGCAGCACGGTAATGACGGCACCAATGATCGGGATGATGTTGAACAAACCCATCATGGTGCCAAGTAGAAAGAAGTAGCGCACGTGCAGGAAGCCGAAGACGATTGTGCTGCTGACTCCCAGAATGAGCATGAGAGCGCCCTGGCCGAAGAGCCACTTGCTCATGCGCACTTCGGCCGTTTCCAGCGTTCGTGCAACACGCTCACGCGACCCGGCCGGAACCGTCGCAAGAAAATAGTAGAAGCTGGCTTCACCTTCCAGCATGAAATAGACGATCAGGATAAGTGCGGTGACGAGGTCAAGAATGTGTCCAAGCCATTTGGGGGCGGAGTCCACCAGATAGCCTGCGAACGAGGCCGCAAAGACCTCGCCACGCCTAGCGATGTTGTCCACGCCGATCTTGTTGGCGAGCGGTAACTGCTTCACCTTGGCTACAAGCACGGGCAAGCGTTGGGGCAGGTCACCCGCAAAGCTTTCAATGTCATGGATCACCGGGGGGAGGCCGAAGAAAAAGATCAGAAACAGGGCCGAGAGTACGGAGACCATAAGGGCGAGGATCGCGACCGTGCGTGAGGGCTTGTATCCCCCGATGCGAAGACCTTCGATACGCCGCACCACCGGCATCAATACGACCGCAAAAAGCGCGCTGACGTAGACCAGCTCCAGCACCTCGCGCAGCTTCCACGCGAGCGCCAAAGCGAGGATGATCCCGATCGTAAACACAATATGTCCACGCACAGTCCGCTTCTTCTCAGTGGGCGGCGTGGGCAGCGGAGCCGCGGCGGTTGCGGACGCAATGTGGGGTGGCAAGGACGTGGACAAAGTTCTAACTCCGCGCAAGGATGTCCTTTTACGATGCGTACTCCCGAGGAACGGCTCCTGCTAGACCAAACTTGGGCGTACCGAGGAGAACCGCTTTTCAAGCGCGTCAAGAATACTCAAGGCCACCGTCTCCGGAGCCTCCGTGCTGACATCCGCCGAGAGGTGGGCAATGGCCGTGTAGATCGGCAGACGGCGCGCATAGCGTTCCCCCGCGGGGGTCAAGGGCTCCAGCAGCGGTCTTGCGGTTGCTTCCGGGTCGAGCGCCTGAGCCTGGCAGCGCGCGTACAGCACAGGGAAGGGCGCATGGAGGTGAACCACCACGGTGTCGCGTGCCCCAGCGAGGAGGTCGCGCAGTGCGGCCGTGGAGGGTGCGCCGCCCCCCAGCGCAATCACCAGATTCACCTCCGTCAGCAGACGTGCCAGGGCCTCCGTCTCTGCGGCGCGGAAGAGCGCTTCGCCATCTTCGGCAAAGATCTGCGGCACGGTCTTGCCTTTGAGCTGCTCGACCACGGTATCCAGATCGGCAAAGTCCCAGCCGAGCTTGGCTGCCAGCAGACGGCCCACGGTGGTCTTGCCCGAACCCATGAAGCCTGTAAGCACGAGGCGCGCGGGACTGAACTGGAGTGGAGGGTCGCTCACGGGTGAAGGCTCACAGGCTGAATCATGAATGCCGGTAGTGCTTCAGGCAAGATGAAAGCTAGTGCAGGATGCCCGAACCCAGAGCATCTAGACCCGGGCATCCGTCGCAACTGTCTCGGAGAAGCAGGGGCTAGCCGGCCAGATCGGTCACGCCGCCGTCGTTGGCTGTCTCTTCCTTGAGCTTGCTGGCGATGTTGGACCAGACGGCGTCGCTGGGTTCGTGTGCCGGCTCAAAGAGGCTTTTGGCTGTTTCCGCGATCGTTTCGAGATCACGCACCAGGGCAGCACAATCTGGATGGGCCTGGAGGAAGTTGCGCAGGCGCGGATCTTGGCTGAGCTTGCCGCCGGCGAGAAAGAGATCGGGCAGGTACTGTTCAAACTCTGCCGGCGTCATGTTGTTGAAGTCGATGTTTTGGATATCGCTCATTGCACAAGCTCCCGTGCGCCACTGGTTGGTGCCGGAGGCAGTTGCTCCGGATGACGCAGCAACTCGCGCAACCGCAAACGTGCCTTGTGCAGCTGGCTTTTGCTGTTGCCGGTTGAGCACTCCAGCATGGTGGCGATCTCGTTATGCTCGAAACCCTCCACATCGTGGAGAACAAAGACCATGCGATAGCCCGGGGGCAGGGAGGCCACCGCACGCTCCAGCGTGACGCGATCGACCGACCCCGAAAGCTGCGGATCCCGCGAACCGAAGTCGCGCTTGGGCGCGTCTTCCTCGGAAGGGTTGATGGTCTCCTCGAGCGAGACCAGTTGCAGGCCCTTCTTGCGCAGATGCATCAGCACGAGATTGACCGTGAGCCGGTGCAGCCAGGTAGAGAAGGCACTTTCGCCCCGAAAACTGCCAAGCTTGCGAAACAGGTGCAGAAAGGCCTCCTGCGTCATGTCCTCGGCTTCGGAGACATTGCCCAGCATACGCAGGCAAAGGGTATATACGCGGCGCTTATGCAGCGCATAGAGCTTTGAAAAAGAGTCTGGATCGCCCAGCTTGGCCCGCTCGATCGCTTCAGCTTCGCCGGCAATCGGCGGGTTCCGCTTGAACAGACCCGGTGTCGGTTTGGTTTGCATTCGTTGTTGCCTTTGACCTTCCATGGAGCGCCAAATCTCCACGAGAAACAAATACTGGCGGGAAAGTGGCTCAACCAGCCTATCGTACACAGGATGAGGCGGCGGAGCCACTGCGATAGAGGTGGAGGTTGATGGAGCGATACCGAAATGGGAAGCGATCCTAGGCAGCGGAAGAACTCTGCTAGCTGCCCAAAAAGCGAGCGTACAAGGAGCGTGCCAGCCCCATGTCAGTGGTTCCCTGCACCAGAGCGCGTCCATCGGGGAAGACAGTTAGAGTATACGGGCTGTAACGGAAGCGGAGCAGCAGGCCGTTGCTGCGCACCTCGCCCAGCGGCTCCAATCGGCTCCTCAGGGCAACGAGATCCAGAGGACGGCCACCCTCGTGTATCTGGACCGAGTTGCGGCCGCACAGGGTGATGTGCGGTCTGCCTTCCCCGCTTAGGGCACGAAACTCGCGACCGTCGCAGACCGTACAGCTGGGGCGTGGGCGGCTTGCGGAGATCTCGGAACGCTCACCCGTCCAGAGATCGTAGGAGATCAACGTCCGGCGCAGGGCACCGTACTGCCCGGCGAGGAACTTCAACGCTTCCGTTACGGCAAGTGAGGCCGCCAGGTTGACGGCAGTGCCCAGGATGCCCGCCGTCTCGCAGGTGTCCACATCGCCCTGCGGCGGGGCCGGGAAGAGGCAGGCCAGGCAGGCCGTGGGCTCGACCGTGAGACTCCAGGCGGGGCGCTCGGCACCTCCTCGCAGTCGAGGCAGGATGTTCATCGTCGCCGCGTAAGCGCCGACCGCGGCGGTGTAGATCCAGGGGCGTCCGTCGCGCACCGCGAGATCGTTCAACAGGTAGCGTGTTTCGAAGTTGTCCGTGCAGTCCAGCACCAGATCGGCGCTCCCGAGCAGCGTCTCAGCGTTGCCGGGAACCAGGTCGGCGATGTGCCTTGTGATCGCCACGTCAGCGTTCACGGCCTGTAGATGCTGCCGCGCGGCCTCTGCCTTGGGCAGCGCCTCACGGGCGTCGGCTTCGTCGAACAGCACCTGCCGCTGCAGGTTGGAGGGCTCCACGAAGTCGCGATCGATCAGCGTCAACCGTCCGACGCCGGCCCTGGCGAGCAGGCCGGCTGCGGCTGCGCCCGTAGCGCCCACTCCGACGATTGCGGCGTGCCCGCGGCGCAGCTGTGCCTGGCCCGCGCTCCCGATGCCGGCGAACAGCACCTGCCGCGAATACCGCTCCCCTGGGTCGATCCGGTTTGCCGGAGGTGCTGATGCTGGGGACGCCGATACAGCTGGCACTCCGTTTAGCAATTTCTCAGCTTCGGGCAGCGTCAAATCCGGCGGCATAGGGTTGAGTATAGAAGTGCCAGACAGGGAATTGCCGGTTAGCCCAGAACGAAAGCCTGCGGCGAGCCGGGCTCAAATGGGGTATGCCACGTGGCGGCCAACCCAAGCCACTCGCGATGTGTCCTTTCTTGTACTATCCTGTGCATTCTGGAGTGGTGCTGTGCTCGCAAAGTGGGTCCGTCCACAAAGGAGCCGGACCACCGTCGCTCCACGAGGTATGGATGGGCTGGCAGTGGCGGTTCGGGCAATCTGGGCAGAGTGCAATATGCGGCAAATAAGGGCGTCAGGCAAGCGGGGAACAGCCTGGCCGCTCGCCTATCTGATGGCGATTGCCTGCGCCGCGGCTGGGCAAATGCAGCCTGTTGTGTGGGCGCAAAGCCCGGCGACCCTGAATGGTCAGGCGGCTAGCCAGACAGTTGTGCCAACGCCGTCCGTCGTTCCCGGTTCGCCTCAGGCGGTACCGGAGGCCAGCCAGCAGGCCAATCCTTCTGCGCCCACCGTTCCGCAAACTCCGCCCGTGGTTACCAATCCGCTGCCTCCTGTGGAGAACTCGGTTTGGAATCAGGCTGGAACGAGCGTCGATGCCATTCGCTTTGATGGCGTGCACTTCGGAAAAAACGACCCGTTGCTGGCCCAACTCACGCAAAAGGCCGGCCAGCCGCTCGATCCCGAAAAGGTTCGAGCCGACCTGGCGCGCCTTTTCATGAGCGGGCGCTACCGCGACATCAGCCTGAGCGGCGTTCGCACTGCCAATGGCATCGTGCTCATCTACACCGGCGTGCCGCGCTATTACGTTGGCCGCGTCATTATCCTCGGTGTGGGCTCGGAGCGGTTGACCTCGCTTCTCGAGTTTGCCACCAAGCTGGATCCCGGAACACCGTATACCGAGACGGAGATCCCGGCGGCCCTGGACGGTGTTAAGTCCTCCCTTGCCGACAATGGCTTCTATCAGCCCACCGTGAACATCACGACGGACAGGGACGATGCGGGCGATCAGGTAAACGTCACAGTCGCCGTTCAGACCGGACCCAAGGCCCATGTGGGCAAGGTCTCCGTGACGGGCAGAGACTCCGGGATCACGGCGGAAGATTTTCGCAAGAAGGGCGGGCTGAACTGCTCGCGCCTCGTGCTGCTGTTTGAAAAAGGATGCGAACCCAAGGTCTCCCGTCAGACCGCGAGCAACGCGCTCTCGGGTGTGCGCTCCTTCTACGAGAAGAACAACCGCCTCGAAGGCACCATTACTCTGCAGAAGCAGACCTATGAGCCGCCCCGGCAGCAGCTCGACTACGACTTTCTCGCCGAGCAGGGACCGGTCGTCAATGTGGTCATCAATGGCGTCAAGATCTCCAAGGCGCGCATGAGACTGCTTGTACCCGTCTATGAGGAGGGGGCCGTTGATAACGATCTGCTCAATGAGGGCGCGTTCAATATTCGCGATTTCGAGCAGCAAAAGGGCTACTTCGACGTGCAGGACTCCGTGAAGCTGCTGGGTGCGGGCACGGGCCATGTAACCGTGCAGTACGATGTCGTGCCGGATGTGCGCCACCGTGTAATTGCGGTCGGCATCACCGGCAACCATTACTTCGACAACGACACGCTCGACCAGCGCCTGCGCGTGAAGAAGGCCAGCCTCTACCTGAAAAACGGCACCTACAGCGCGCAACTGGTGACCGCCGATACCCAATCCATTCAGGCCCTCTACCGGGCCAGCGGTTTTCTGAGCGCGAAGGTGACCTCTTCGGTGGACGACCGGGATTTCACCAATAAAAAGGGCAAACCCCAAGCCGAAATCAAGGTGACCTACATCGTCGCCGAGGGTCCGCAGCAGAAGTTCGGCTCCGTCGATCTCGCGGGGGCCAGCCCCACGCGCGAAGCCGCTCTGCAAGGGCTGATCAGCGCGGAGACCGGGCAGCCGTTCTCGCTCATCACGCTGGCCAACGACCGCGATGCGCTGCTCAGCTACCTGATCGCGCAGGGTTTCGACCATGCTCAGGTCGAGGTCGAACAGAAAGTTGATCCCGAGGACAAAGCACGTACGGATGTGACCCTGAACGTGGTGGAGGGGCAGCAGGTCACCATCGATCACGTCATGCTGTCAGGTGTGAACCACTCGCGGCCCTCGCTGGTTGCCGGCCAGGTGCTGGTGCATGCCGGCGATCCGCTCGATCAGGCCGCGCTGCTGCAGACGCAGAGGAATCTTTACAACCTCGCGCTGTTCAACGAAGTGAATACCGCGGTGCAGAACCCCACCGGGGACGCGCCCCAGAAAAACGTGCTGATTCAGGTGTCCGAGGCCAAGCGCTGGGACGTCACCTACGGCGTCGGCTTTGAGGCGCAGCTGAACCAGCCGAGCTTCGTCCCCGGCACCGGGCTGCAGCAAGGGGCCAGCGGCACCGCCGCTCAGAACGGACGTGCCGGTGCCAGCCCGCGCGTTTCCGCGGATGTCTCGCGCATCAACCTGCGCGGCACGGAGGATTCGCTCACGCTGCATACCACCTACGGCCTGCTCGAAACCGTAGCCCAGTTGAGCTTCAACAACCCGGGGCTGTTCGGTCATCCGAACCTGACAGGGACGGTCTCCGGCGGCTACTCCAACGTTCAGAACATCACGACGTTTCAGGCTTCCACGTTGCAGGGGGACTTCCGGGTCTCGCAGCGCTACAAGCGCGCCGACACCTTTATCTACGACTTCCAATACCGGCGTATCAGCGTCAACTCGAACAGCTTGGAGATCTCGCCGAATCTGATCCCGCAGCTCTCGCAGCCGGTGACGGTGGGCGGCCCGGGAATCACCTACTTCCACGACACGCGTGATCCCAGCCCCTTGAACGCCACCCGGGGGCAGTACTTCTCGGTGCAGGAGTTCCTGGCGGCCTCGACCTTTGGCTCACAGACAAATTTCAATCGCCTCGATCTCTCGCACGCCTCGTATTACACCTTTGGCTCGCGCCATAAATACACCTTTGCCCGCAACCTGCGGGTTGGCTTTGAGAACATCTTTGGCAATGCGGTCAATGGCACCAGCGGGGCCATCGGGCAGACATCCAACTCCTGCGCCCCGCAGTATGTGGTGGCCAACGCAACCTGCAATCCGATTCCATTGCCCGAGCGGCTCTACGCGGGCGGCGCGACCTCGCATCGCGGCTTCGGCATCAACGACGCCGGCCCCCGCGACCTCACCACGGGCTACCCCGTCGGCGGTTCCGGTGTGGTGGTCAATACCTTTGAGCTGCGCCTGCCGCCGGCCACATTGCCCGTTGTCGGCAACGCGATCTCGTTTGTGCTCTTTCACGACATGGGTAATGTTTTCCGTTATCCGAGCGACATGTTCAGCTCCCTCAAAAACTTCCATCAGCCGAACGAGGCGACCTGTCGCAACGTCGATATTCCCGCAGGCACGCCGGGAACGTTGGGCTTGCCCAACCCCCAAGGTCAGCAGCCGAATGCAGTCGGTACCTGCAACTTCAACTACTACTCGCATGCCGCAGGCCTGGGCCTCCGCTACAACACGCCGGTCGGCCCCATCCGGCTGGACCTTTCCTACAACCTCAACCCCCCGGTCTATCCCGTCTTCGACGACTACACGACCAGCTTGCCGTATGTCGGCCAGGCAGGCCATTTCCAATTCTTCTTCAGCATCGGACAAGCATTCTAACCCATGAGCGAGCTGACCCAATCCATGCCGCACCCCTGCAGAGACTCCCGAAGGGGGATGTGGGGATCTCTGTGCCTGCTTACAGCCGCCTTTGCGTTGACCGCAGGCCAGGCGAGCGGGCAGGCAGCGGCCCAGCAAGGGTCCACGCCGGGCCAGGTGCCTGTGCCGAAGTCTGTGCCGTCCATGATGCCGAAGGAGCCAGGGGCGGTACTCGATCGCGTCGTCGCCATCGTCGATGGAGAGGTCGTTCTGGACTCCGATGTGGATGAGGAGCGCCGCTTTGAAAATATTCAGCCGCTTATCCGGGGCGGTGCCGATGCGGCCAGCGCCGGCCGCGACCGCCAGATCGAACGGCTTGTCAACCGGACCCTGATCCTCCAACAGGCCAAGCTTCAGGTGCAGGAAGATGGGATAACCGACCCCGACGTGGACAAGCAGATTACCGGCCTGCGTCAGACCCTGCCTCCCTGCAAACAGTACGACTGTATGACCGATACCGGATGGAATCGCTTTCTGGGCAGCAACGGCTTTACGGCCGAGGAGTTTCGCCATCGCTGGAAGCAGCGTATGGAGGTGCTCACCTTCATCCAGGAACGTTTCGGTGCCGGCACCACGGTGTCGGACGCGCAGATCAAGGCGTTTTACCAGAACACAATGCTGCCACAGTATGCCAAGGCCCATGCCAAGCCCGCGTCGCTCGCCTCAGTGGAGCCGCGCATCCGCGAGGTCCTGCAGCAGCAACAGATCTCCAGCCTGCTGCGTGACTGGCTGCAAAGCCTGCGCGCCCAGGGCAGCATCACAGTTCTTCACCCGGGGGAGGAGGCACCATGAGCTCGACACCCCAGCCACCCTCCCCGCCTTCTCCTGACGCGCAGCCGCGAAACACGGGTGGACGCCCATCTCCGGTACCGGCCAGGGGCCGCCGCGTCCTCCGTTTGCTGGCGTGGATTGCCGGCTCCGTGGTGCTGCTGCTGCTCATGCTGACCGTGGCTGTGACCTGGTACACCACCACCGCCGACTTTCAGCGTCGCGTCGGTACCCAGGTCAAGGGTGTGCTCGAAGATTCCACCGGCGGCACGGTCGAGCTTGGGCATATCGGCATCGACCTTTGGCATCTGGCGATCGAGGTCGATGGCCTGATCATTCATGGCAGCGAAGGTCCGGGCGAAGCGCCTTACCTTTCCGCCGCGAAAATTCTTGTTCGGCTCAAGATCAACACGGTCATTTCGCACACGGTCGGCCGCGGCGCGCAGTCGCGGATCGGGCTGAACTACCTTGAGGTGGATCAGCCGCACGCCCACCTGATCGTCGACAAGGACGGCAAAACGAACCAGCCCGTGCCTAAGCACCCCTCCACTAGCACGGAGCCGGTGCAGGACTCGCTGCTCGACCTCCAAGCCAAGCAGGTGCTGCTGAACGACGGCCTGATCCTCGTCAATGACCGGGCGATTCCTTTTGATGCTGCCGCGAAAAACCTCAACGCGAAAGTGCGCTACGTCCCATCGACGGATCGTTATGGCATTGCTATCGATCTTGCCGATCTAGAGACGCACATGAACAAGCAGCCGGTGGAACAGTCAAAGCTGCACCTGGATCTTGAGCTTGGGCGCGATATAGCCTCGCTGCAGAACCTCGACTTCTACACCGGCGGCAATACGCACCTTACCGCCAACGCGCTGATCGAGCACTTTGCGAAGCCGGCCTGGCAGGTCAGCGTCAATGGTGGCATCAACCTCAAGCAACTCGGCTATCTCGCGGGCATCGACGGGTTCACCTCCGGGGATGTCGATCTCGACATCCACGGCCGGAACTGCCAGGTAACACCGCAGATTGCGCAGAAGAATACGCCCTTATGGAAGCGGCATAACAAGGTGCCCGTGCCCGTGACGCAGGCCATGTTGCCGCCCGATCCGGACTGCAACGCGGGCTATCTTTTGGCGGGCAATGTGAAGGCGCAGAACGCCGGCTTTGTCACCCCGGATGTCCGGCTGCACAACGTCAACGCGGGGGCGCAGCTCCGCGTAACGCCTACGGAACTGTTGTTCAGCGCACTCACTGGCACCCTGCCCGGCGGCGGAAAGATCGCCGGTGAACTGAAGATCGAGAACTGGCTGGGCGAGGTGCCGCCGAGCGCCCCCGCTAACTCGCCCACAACCGTAGCAGCGGCGAAGACGGCGAACAACGCCGCGAAAAATGTTGGGGCCGCGCCCCCTGTGCAGAGCGTCACCGTCACGCCAGTCGGGCGTGCTCACGCGTTTGCGAAGGTGACCCTCGGGGGCATCACGCTGCGCACAATTCTGGAGATCACCGCACCTAGCAAGCTCGGCGATCTAGGGCTCGATACGCAGATCAGCGGCCCTGTCACGGCCGAGTGGGGCGGCTCCGCGGCGGAGATCGCCGACACGGTGCAGGTCGGGGCCGACCTTACCCTGAAGCCCTACGGCGAGCGTCGCCGCAACACCAGCAACGTCCCGGTCAGCGGCCGGGTGATCGCGCACTATGACGGCAAAACGCAGGTCGTGAACATCCAAAAAGTGGATCTGCAAACACCCGGCACGACGCTGACCGCTAACGGTGTGCTGGGTGTGAACAACGGGGATCCGCTTACGAATCTGGTGCTCAATCTGCAAGCACGGGACCTGGCCGAGTTCGATCAAACCCTGCAGATCCTGGGCGTCTCCGCCAATGGCAAGAAGGGCAGTGCCGCCCTGCCCGTGGTGCTGCACGGTTCGCTGGCCTTCAACGGCACCGCCAAAGGCGCGGTGCGCAACATCGACGTGAAGGGCCATCTCGCCGCAGACAACATCGAGGTCAAGCTCGGCACCACCACGGACGTGCAGCTCGACTCCGTCATCGCCGATGCGGAGTACGCGCCCAGCCGCGGCATCACCGTGGGCAGCTCCACAATTAAGCGGGGCACGGCGGTCCTGAATCTCGCCGGCTCAGCGGTCCCGCATCGTCTCGTCTCTCGCCGCGGTGTGGTTTCCTATGCCTTCGACAACGCCACACTGATCGATGCGAACGTGCAGCTTGCCAATGCACAGATTCCCGACCTGCTGCAGATCGCCGGTCAACAAAACAAGGTAGACCTCACCGGCACGGTCAATGTCAACGCCCGCGTGGGCGGTACGCTGGGGAACCCGAATGGTGCCGGTACTATCTCTCTCGCGAACGGGATAGCCTACGGTGAACCTTACGAGGCCGTCTCGGTGGATGCCACGGTATTCGGGCAGCAGATCAACGCGACCCGCCTCCTGCTCCAGGCGCACGGCATGCAGATCACGGGTAACGCCGGCTATAACCTTACGACCAAGCACATCAACGCGCAGCTTGCCGGCAAGGATCTTCGCCTGTCGAAGTTCGTGCTTGTACAAAAAGCGAATCCGGGCGCAGACGCCGTACTCAGCTTCAACGCCAGCGCGGACGGTACAGCCGAGCAGCCTAACCTCAAAGCCCAGCTCAGCCTCGCCGACATCACAGCTCAGGGCAAGAACCTCGGCCAGTTGCAGGCAACCGCCTACAGCACCGGATCGACGGTCTTCTACGATCTGCATTCACAACTGGTCGGCGCACAGATCGCCGCCAACGGCCAAACAATCCTCACGGGGGACTACCAGACGCAAGCGAAGCTGACCTTGTCGGGTATCGATGTAGCCAAGGCGGTGGCGCTTTTCTCGCCGGGTTCCACGGATGCTACATCAGCCATCGACGGCACCGTCACGCTGAGCGGACCGGTAGCCAAGCCGCAGTTGCTCACAGCCAATGCGGACTTCTCGAACTTCGCCGTCACCGCGCAGGGCATCACGCTGAAGCAGACCGAACCGATCCGCATCGGCCTGCGTAACGGTGTTGTCAGCGTCGATTCCCTGCACATTCAGGGACCTGACACAGAGCTTCAGGGCCACGGTACTGCGGTGGTGTTCGGCGATGCCAATCCGGAGGGCGGCATACTCAACCTGCACACCACAGGCAATATCAATCTGGCGATCGCGCATCTGGTCGATCCGCAACTGATCACCTCCGGCAAGATCACGTTCGATGCCGGGATCGCCGGCCGATTGAAGAACCCATCGCTGGTGGGCCGCGTGAACTTCGACAATGCCAACCTTGCCATCGACGGCATTCCGAACGGCCTCAGCAATCTCACCGGTGCCATGGTCTTCAACCAGAACCGGCTTGAGGTAGACAACATCGCCGGCACCTCTGGCGGTGGCAAGATCACGCTGAAAGGCTATATCGGCTACCAGAAGGGCCTGTTCGCGGATATGACCGCGAACGTCGATACGGTGCGGTTCCGCTATGCCGGTTTAAGCACGACGACCAACGCGACCATCCGTTTACAGGGCGGACAGCAGGCATTGTTCCTCTCCGGCAACGTCCTGATCACGCGTTTCGGTGTTGGCCCCGATGTGGACTTCGCTGCCTTTGCCGGCGCGGGCGGCATTTCGGTTCCGCCCGATCCGGCCTCGATTCTGAATAAGATCCGCCTCGACGTCCATGTAGCCAGCGCGCCGCAGCTGGACTTTCAAAACAGCTACGCCAAAATTGCCGGAACCGTGGACCTGAACGTTCGCGGCACGGCGGCAGTACCCAGCGTTCTCGGTACCATCCGCATCACGGACGGCAGTGCCACCTTCGCGGGCACAAGCTATGAGCTCGAGCGCGGCATCATCTACTTCTCCAACCCCGTCCGCATCAACCCGACAATCGACCTCGATGTCACCACACACATCGAAAACTACGACATCACCGTCGGTGTTCACGGCGACGCGACCAACCTGAAGCCGATCTATCGCTCGTCGCCGCCCTTGACCGAAGCCGACATCTTCAACCTGCTCGCTCTCGGCAAGACGCAGGAGGAGGCGCAGATTTCCAACCAGCAGGCCACGCAGGCGGGCACGGATCCAACCACGAGCGCTATCCTCAGCGGCGCTCTGAATGCCACCATCTCGAGCCGTGTGGGCAAGCTCTTCGGTGCCGGATCGGTGAAGATCGATCCCTCCTATGTGGGTACGCTGGGGCAGTCAACCGCGCGCATCACAGTGCAGGAACCGCTCACCAAGCAGCTCACGCTGGTCTTCGCCACCAACGTGAACGAGTCAGCGCAGCAGCTCATTCAGGTGAGCTATCAGGTAAGTGAAAACACCTCGGTCGTGGCGACCCGCGATGAGGCCGGCGTGTTCTCGATCGTGTACAAGGTTCGCAAGCGCTACAAGTAAACAGCGCTTACAGTGCTTCGTCAGCGTCGCTTTAAGCCCGGCCGCGTCTTATCTATCGGGGAAGCCCGGGGAAGCCATTGCGCTGTCCTGGCCAAGCTATGGAACGAGTCCTACACAGTACGCGCGTCACGCTCGAGATGATCAAGTGGGAGCACTCGATCTTTGCGCTGCCATTTGCCCTTACCGCCGCCGTGCTGGCGGCCGACGGATGGCCTTCGCTCCATGCCTTTGTGTGGATCATCGTGTGCATGGTGAGCGCACGCTCGGCGGCGATGGCCTTCAATCGCCTGGCGGACGCCGACCTCGATGCCGTCAATCCGCGCACGGCAAAACGTGCTCTGCCGGCGGGCCAACTCTCACGCGGCTTTGTGACCGCCTTTGTT
The DNA here is from genome assembly GCA_964247595.1 of uncultured Acidobacteriaceae bacterium. Taxonomy (GTDB): domain Bacteria; phylum Acidobacteriota; class Terriglobia; order Terriglobales; family Acidobacteriaceae; genus Granulicella. The sequence goes on from CAXTUW010000026.1 coordinate 28,687, forward strand.
GTTTTATCGGCAGCAATCTTCGTACTCGGGGCGGCGATGCTGAACCACATGACTCTTCTGCTCTCGCCGTTTGCGCTCGCGGTGGTGCTGCTGTACAGCTACATGAAGCGAATTACGCGGTGGTCGCACCTCGTATTAGGCCTGGCGCTGGGCATCGCTCCCGCCGCTGCCTGGATCGGTGTGCGCGGGAGGCTCGATCCGCGCATTCTTCTACTTACGGCCATCGTTTTGCTCTGGGTGGGCGGCTTCGATGTGCTCTATGCCTGCCAGGATTACGAGCACGACACCGGCGCGGGCCTGCATAGCGTTCCGGTTGCCTTTGGGCTGCAGGGGGCATTTTGGATTGCTCGCGGCATGCATCTGCTTACCGCCGTACTGCTCTTTCTCTTCGCCCACGCCTTCGGGCTTGGTCCTGTGGCGTGGCTCGGCATGGGCTTGGTCGTTGTGCTGCTCGCATACGAGCACGCCATCATTCGCCCAGACGACCTACGAAGGATGAACGCAGCGTTCTTCACGCTGAATGGGGTGATCTCGGTGGTGTTCTTTGTGTTTGTAGCCGCGGATATATTCCGCCGGCGATAGCGCTAGCCTCTCTTTATTTTGTCATCCTGAATATCACTTTGTGATCTTGAGTATTATTTTGTCATCCTGAACAAAGTGAAGGACCTGCTTCTCTCTTAGCGCGCCTTAACACGCTAAGGAAAGCAGGTCCTCGACTCCGTCCAGCATGACAACTCGAACAGCAAATGATTAGCTGTTCTTATGCCCATCCACAGCGTTTTCAATGCTGTGTTTCACATTGGCCGCTGCAGAACTTATGCTCTCGCGCGTGTCATGAGCATCAGCATCTGCGGTGGATTCATTGCGTACGCCGGTGTCATGGGCGGCTTCTTTGACTGATCCCCAGGACTGCTCCGCGTGACCCTTGACCTCTTGTGCCGTGCCGCTGTTCGCGGTGGACTGATTGCCTGTAGCTTCCCCGAAAGCCTGCTTGGCTTTGCCGGCGAGTTCGTCAAACTTCCCCTTGATTGTGCTGTCACTTGTGCTCATGGAACACCTCTTTCCCTTTGATGCGGGCTTTTGTGTGCAAGACGAAGGGTGCCCGCGTAGAGCGAGCACCCCGCCGTTAAAACGCGTCAGACCCGGCGTCCACCCAGCAAGCTGAAGATCAGAAAGACGAGCGCGAGCACCAGCACCAGGTGAATCCACCAGGCGACAAGGTGAAAACCAATGAAGCCAACGGCCCAGAGGATGACAAGAACTACGGTGACGGTCCAAAGCATGACGTTCTCCTGATAGGTGCGCGCGCTTAAAGCAACACGCAAACGATAAAACGCCGCCTGCGCCGCGCGGTGTTTGTTATGGTATGTTGCTAAGCGATTAGCCGAGGTTGTCCCTTCGGAAGTCTTTATTGCGTTGAAGGGAACACTCCGGGAAGCGTTTGCGGGAGGGGATTGGAAGCTTCTTTGAACAGCATGAGACCCAGCCTCAAGCGCATCGCAATTCAAGGGGAACGCGGCTCCAACAGTCACATCATGGCCGTCGGAATGCTTGGCCCGGAGGCGGAGATTGTGCCGTTCAGCCTCTCTGCCGAGGTGGTGCGTGCCGTAGTCTCGGGTACGGTAGACGCCGCGGTCCTGCCGATTGAGAACAGCCTGCATGGCGCGGTCGCGGAACACTATGATCTGCTGCTCGATTACCCTCTGCGCATTGGAGCCGAGGGCCTGCTGCGCATTGAGCATAATTTGATCGCCGCGCCGGGCGTGCCGCTCAGCGACATTCGCAGCGTGCTCTCGCATCCGGTGGCGCTTTCGCAGTGCCGCCGTTTTCTGGCCGGCTTTGCACAGGCCAGAGCGCTGCCGTTTTACGACACGGCTGGAAGCGTGCGGCACGTCGTTGCGGGGGGGCTGAAGGACACGGCAGGGATTGCGCCGCGTCTGGCCGCAGAGATCTACGGCGGCGAGGTGCTGGTCGCCAATATCGAGGATCATGCGGAGAACTTCACCCGTTTTCACCTGCTGCTTGAAAGCAATGCACCGCCATTGCCCATGCCGTCATCGCCGGACAAACTCAGCGTGGCCTTTGCCGTGGAGCATCGGCCCGGAACCCTGGTGCAGGCGCTCGCGGCGCTTGCCGGCGCAGGCGCGAACCTGACCAAGATCGAGTCGCGTCCAGTTGCAGGCCGCCCTTGGGAATACGTATTTTTTGTCGACCTGCGCTACGAGGGAGGGCCGATGGCACAGGCGGTTCTGCTGGCGCTGGAGGCACATTGCAGTTTTGTGCGCGAGCTCGGCCGCTATCCGGCGGCCTAGCCGCCGGAGGTAGAGCTGGGAGTTCAGGCTTTAGCGGGCGTGCCCATATCGGCCATCACCGCGGCAAAAGCCGTCTGAAAGGCCGCCATCTCCTCCGGCGTGCCCACGCTGATGCGTACGTGATTGGGCCATACCGGCCAGGTACGGCCGATATACACGTTCCGCGCCTGCATCGCTGCGATCATCTGTTTTCCGGAGTGCCCGGTGTCGATCATGAAGCAATTCGAGACGGATCGGGTGTAGCGCCAGCCATGGGTGTCGAGCCACGCAAAGGTATTGCCGCGCACATCACCATTGATCTTTTGGCGAGCGGACACCAGGGCAGCGTCCGTCAGACTCGCGTTCGCGGCTGCCGCGGCCGTCACGGGCATGGGGTTCATCCCGTAACGACCCAGTTTGGCCAGGAGGTCCGGGCGGCCCATCGCCACACCGCAACGGATGCCGGCCATGCCGTAGATCTTCGAGAAGGTCCTTAAGACGATGACGTCCTTGCCTTGCCGCACGAGATCGAGGGAATCCGGTGCGTCCGAGAAGTGAATGTAGGCTTCATCGATCAGCAGAATGGAGCCCTTGGGCTTATTCGCCTCAGCCCACACGATGTCCTCCTGTGAGGTCAGGGTGCCGGTCGGGTTATTCGGATTGCAAAGGTAAATCACGCCCGCGTTGGGCGAGGCAGCGACCATCGCCTTTACATCGTGTGCATGGGTGGAGGTCAATGGCACTTTCAGCACGGGTGCATTCGCCGCCTTGGCAGCCCACATGCCAGCCTCATAGCTTGGATCCGCTGTAATGTAGGGAGTTGTCGGCGAGGTAAAAGCGAGCACGGTGTACTGCAGCGGCTCACTGGAACCGGCGTAGACGAGCACGTGATCGGCCGGAAGCTTTACCGTTTGCGCATACAGCGTGGCGAGGCGGTCGATATCGCCGTTTGCATCGTACCGGCCCCCGGTTTTCGCACTCGAGACGATGGCCGTCAGCGCGTTCGCACAGGGCCCGAGCGGATTCTCATTGGCGTTGATCATCACCGGAGCCGTGCCCGTCCCGGGTGTGGAAGGGGGGTGCAAGCGCGCCGGGCGCGCGTTTTGCAATGCCGCCCAGGCCAGGTGACCCTCGCTCAGCAGCGGCAGGGAAGCGGCCATACCGCCGAGGCGCAGAAAGGAACGGCGGGAGCCGCCGCGAGGGGAAAACGCAGATGCCATGGAGAATCTCCTGACTTGGGTGCGTGTGGTTCCCCGATTTAAGCCCAGAAGATCTCTGATTTGCAAGAAAATAAAAAGGTACAGACCGCCCCAGCCTCGCATTCCTGAGATGGAGCGGCCTGTACCGCGTGTCGGTATAGCGGAGATCAGGATCCACTCCTGAACCGTCGCCTTTGGCGAGGCATTTTCGATCAGAGACGTTTTAGTGCTGCGGAAGAATGTGAACGTACGGCCAGACCTGAACAATGTAATTGCCCGCGATGATCGCCGAGACAACCGCGGTACCGAAGCCCAGCAGCAGGTAAACGGGACGCAGATAGCGCACAATCTTCAAGAGACGATGGTGCTCCCGGTTGTTGAGGCTCGGTGCACTTTCGTCGCTGAGCCAGAGCTGGTCCATCTCATGCTGCGTGATGGTGCCGCGGCAAACCATGACCAGCACTGTCATCGACAGCAGAACACCCCAAATCACAGCCAAACCCGAATTGATATGCATAACTTCCCTTTACGTTTGAGTTGGCCTGTAGCTTTGTCCCACAACGGGACACAAGGGTGCTTGGCCTGAGACAAAAGGTAGCGGCGCTCCTTGGGGGAAGGGAAGATACCGTCCGTGGGGCGTCGCTACAACTTGGGTGGTACGGAACTGCTCCGGAGGTCTAAGGTGAGACTGAAAATCCCACATAAACCCAGTAATTTAGCTGGAGCGCCTTAAAACTGCATGTTGGGCAGCACCTGCGCGACATACAAGCCGGCAAGCACCACGGACAGGAGCGCAGTGGCACCCCAGAGCCCCTGATAAAGCGGCCTGATGCGATTGACGCGAGCCAGAATGCGGTCATTCTCTTGATGACTCTGGCTGCGCGATACTTCATCGTTTAGAAAAAGCTGATCTGTCTCGTGCTGGGTCAGGGTGGCGCGGTAGATCATGACCGCTACCGTGGCCATTGAAACGAAAGCCCAGATCAGCAGCAAAGCTGGATGAATGTGCATGGTATTTCCCTCGCTGAAACTCGGTCCGGTATACCGGTGTGCCGTTTCGCGACGGAGCGCAAAGGGTAGGCAGGGCCAGAGCGATACTACGCCGCTTCGGCAACGGCTGCTTTCGCAATGGCTTAAAAGGACCGGTCTCGATGCCCACCTTATGGGATTGCAAACAGGAGAGGTAAGGCAGAAAACTTTGTGAGCAGCCGCTTAGTGGTGCATCGCCGCATAGAAGGCGGAGCCGATGGCACACACGACGAGAGTCATGACGACCAGCAGCCCGAAAATGAACCACGCGGCACGCCGGCGCATGGCCTCGGTCGGTTGAGTGATCCCGAAGGTGTTGATGAAAGCCGCTGCAAGTGCTTGGAGGAGGCCCACAGGACCAAGTGTATCAACGGGGCGGATACTGGCACCCCGTTCAGCCGTTTAGGCGCGTTTGCCGAATCCTACACCGAACAACAGCATCGTATTTCGAGGTGCCCCAGATCGCGCTTGCTGCGGCGGTGGGTGGAGCATAAACTTATTTTGCTGCTCCGTTCGCTTCAGGGCGTACCCAAGGAGATGTACAAAAATGGCCACTGCCGCAATTTCTACCGCTGAGGTCGTTACCGGACCCGCGCCCGTTCCCGTCAAGACCAATCCCGTGAACCTGACCGACGCCGCAATCGGCAAGGTGAAGGAGATCATGGCGACGCAGGATCCGATCCCAGCCGGTCTCCGCATTGGCGTCGTCGGTGGCGGCTGCTCCGGTTTTCAGTATTCGATGAGCTTCGAAAACGCCGCCGGCATGATGGACAAGGTGGTTCGCTTTGAAGATCTGAAGGTTTTCGTCGACGCAACCAGCGCCATGTACCTGAACGGCTGCACCGTGGATTATGTCGAAACGCTGGAGGCCGCCGGCTTCAAGTTTGAGAATCCGCAGGTGAAGTCCACCTGTGGCTGCGGTTCCAGCTTCAGCGTGTAACTCGCTTCTACTCTTATGAAGGCCTCGCTTTGACGAGGCCTTTAATTGTCTATCCCACTATCCTGTAATCCCGCAAATAGGGGAGGCGTATCGGGGCGCAACTCGTCTAAGCTGAGTAAGCCACTTTGCGCCATGACTGAATTTCTCATCCGACTTGCCGACGAACGCGGCCGCATTCAGGAGCAGACACACGCCGCGGCCACCGCTGAGGAGTTGCGTTCGCGCTTCACCCAGGCCGGCTATTTGGTCTACTCGGTCAAGCCGCGCTCCACCTTTGCCGGCACCGGCAAGAAAAAGATTAAGCTCGATCTGTTTTTGGTATTTAATCAGCAGTTTTTGACGTTGATCCGGGCCGGCCTGCCCATCCTCGGCTCAATGGAACTACTCGCCAAACGGCAAAAGGACGCCGCCTTTCGTGCTCAGCTCGAAGACGTCGCCACTCGCCTGCGCACTGGTCAGTCGCTCTCCGAGGCCTTTGAGGCCCAGGGCAACATTCCGCTCGTGTACACGACGACGCTGTTGGCCGGCGAGCGCTCCGGCAATCTGGAAGAGGTGCTGCAGCGGTTCCTGGATTTCCAGCGCGTGTCGCTGACCTTTCGCAAAAAGCTACGCGCGTCGCTCATCTATCCGGTTTTCCTGATTGTGATGGTCGTCGCTCTGTTTCTGTTTCTGATCACGTTCGTGGTTCCGCGTTTTGCGGAGCTTTACGACCAGCTCGGTACACAATTGCCTGGGTTGACCTTGTTACTGCTTTCCCTGGGGCAATATGCGCAACACGATGGATGGTGGATCGCGATCCTGGCTGTCGGGGCGATGTACACGCTGTACCGCTGGACCCAGACGGAGGCAGGCGCGGTCATCGTCGATCGTGTGCGCATTGCCACGCCTGGCCTGGGTTCGGTCTGGCTGAAGTACCAGGTCGGGCTCTTCTCCCGCACGCTGGCGACACTGCTCACCGGCGGCTTGCCGCTGGTGCCGAGCCTGGAAACCGCGGCCCGCTCCATTGAATCGCGTCAAATCGGCCGAGCTGTGGCGTCGTCGGTGGAGAGCGTGCGCGAGGGCAAGCGGCTCTCCATGTCGCTCGAATCCACAAAGGTGTTCCCGGAGCTTTCGATCGAAATGGTTGAGGTCGGCGAGTCCACCGGTGCGCTGCCGCAAATGCTCAACTCTGTTGCCGAGTTCTTCGAGGAGGATGTGCAGACCTCGCTCGCGGCCATCATGAGCCTGATCGAGCCCGTTATTCTGATTGTTATGGGTATTGTGGTGGTCATCATCCTGATCGCGCTATATCTACCGATCTTCAGCCTGAACGGGGTGGGAGGGGCGTAGATCCCAGCCGTGACCATGGTATTGTGGTCACGAGGTGGCGACCGTGAGAACAATGGGAGCGGCAAAGGCAAAGGCGCACTTTCTGGGACTTCTCGACGAGGTCGCGGCGAAACGTGAGCCGGTGATTGTGACGAAGAACGGTGTGCCCGTGGCCAAGGTGGTACCCATGCCCTTAGTGGGCGAGGACCCTATTTTTGGCTTTTTTAAAGGCAAGATCGACATAGTCGGGGATATTGTTTCGCCCATCTACTCGGATGAGGAGCTTGAAGAGTTCTAAGCGTCTGCACGCCAGCTACAAGGGCCAGAGGACTAACCCGTGCTGCTGCTCGACACTCATATTGTGGTCTGGCTTGCACAGGAACCCGAACTACTGTCAGGCCGTGCACGAACTTCAATCTCCGAGGCTCGGCAGAAGGATGGATTGGCGATCTCGGACAAGACTCTATGGGAGATCGCGATGCTCACGGGGTACGGCAAAATGGGCCTTCGGGCACCGTTGCGAGACTTCCTCCAGTCCATTGAACAAAATGTTTCTACCCTTTCCATCACAGCTGCCATTGCCGAACGATCTATGCAGTTTTCCCCGCGATATCCCAAAGATCCCGCAGATCGCATCATCGGGGCCACAGCCTTAGCCAACGGAATGGATCTTGTTACCGCCGATAGAGCCATCCGCGCCTCCGGCGAAGTGCCCTGCATCTGGTAAACCGCCGCACACCTCAGGAGTCCAATACACACCATGGCCGCCACTGCACCGCTCGTCGCCAACCTCTACAACAACGACCAAATGACCGAGACCGAGCGCGCCCAGATGCTCGCCCGTCGCTACCACGCCGAGTTCGTTGATCTGAAGAACTTCAAGATCCAGCACGAGCTGTTCAAGACCGTGCCCGTGGACATGATGTTCCGTTACAACTTCGTGCCGCTGGAGCAGGCCGGGAATCGGCTTTCGATCGCCGTGGCGGACCCTTCGAAGTTGATGATGCTGGACGAGATCGCCGGGCTGCTGGGCACACGGCTGGTGACCCGCGTCGCGACACTGTCGCAGATCACGGAGTTGTTGAAAAAGTCCGAGCAGTCGCAGCGTGTGCTCGACGAAGCGACCGAGGGACTGGCCTTTGACGTGGTCGGGGCGGATGAGAACACCGACGAGAACATCTCGATCGAGAAGCTAACCGGCGATGACGATATCTCGCCCATCATCCGACTGGTCGACACGACCGTGTACACGGCGCTTGAACGCCGCGCGTCGGATATTCACCTGGAGACCTATGACGATTCGCTGCTGGTGAAATACCGCATTGATGGCGTGCTGCAGCAGGCCATGGCACCCATCGCGCGCGAGCACCACCAGACCATCCTGAGCCGCATCAAGGTCATGAGCGAGCTGGATATCGCCGAGCGCCGCGTGCCGCAGGACGGCCGTTTTCGCGTCCGCTACAAGGGCCGGCTAATCGACTTTCGCGTAAGCATCATGCCTACGGTGCATGGCGAAAATGCCGTGCTCCGCGTGCTCGATAAAGAATCGATGAGCGAGAAGTTTCAGAAGCTCTCGCTCGATGTGGTGGGCTTCGCGGCGGAGGATCTACGCCGTTTTCGCCGCTACATCAAGGAGCCCTACGGGATGGTGCTGGTCACCGGACCTACCGGCTCCGGTAAAACGACCACGCTTTATGCCGCCCTGAATGAAATCAAGAGCGAAGAAGACAAGATCATCACGATCGAGGATCCGGTTGAGTACCAGATTCGCGGCATCACGCAGATTCCGGTGAATGAGAAGAAAGGCCTCACCTTTGCGCGCGGTCTGCGCTCGATCCTCCGTCACGATCCGGACAAGATTCTGGTCGGCGAGATCCGCGACGCCGAAACCGCCCAGATCGCCATTAACTCCGCGCTGACGGGACACCTGGTGTTTACCACCGTCCACGCTAACAACGTCGTCGATGTGCTGGGCCGCTTCCTGAACATGGGTGTGGAGCCGTATAACTTTGTTTCCGCGTTGAATTGCATTCTGGCGCAACGGCTGGTGCGCCAGATCTGCGACTTCTGTGCGATCGAAGTCGCGTACAGCGATGCGGAACTGGTCGAGAATGGACTCGAGCCGGCCGATTGGCAAGGCTTCAAATTCCGTGAGGGCACGGGCTGCATGGAGTGTGGCGGTACCGGTTTCCGTGGCCGCTCGGCCATTCATGAACTGCTGGAGCTGGACGATGAGGTGCGCGAGATGCTGCTCGAAAAACGCCCCGGTTCGGAGATCCGCAAGAAGGCCCGGGATAAGGGAATGCATTTTCTTCGCGATTCTGCACTGGAGCGTGTACGCGCGGGCATCACCACTCTGCGCGAGATCAACAAGGTAACCTTCATTGAAACAGGCAGGTAACTAGGAACTGGATTACGGGAATTGCTGTAAGGGTGACTGATGACTTTTTTAGTTATGCCTTTCTTCATTTTTCCTTCAATCTGCCACGAAAGTCGTAGTAGAGTTTCCTAAGTAGGTCACATCTCAGGAGTCTCTTTCAATGCGTTTTCTTTCAGTTGTAGCTGCCGCTGCGATGCTTTCTGCAAGCCTCGCTGCCCGTGCGGATCTTCTCGGCGACACGATTCAGGGGACCTTTGACACTCCCACCACCGGCACGCTCTACCAGGATCTCGGCACCTTTACGGCACCGGGTGGCGGCCAGATTCCGGGTGTATTCAGCTACCAGATTACGGGTACGCAGGTCACGCTCACCGATCTGAACGCCAATGGACTATTGAACGGCCCGTTCACCGGCTTCGAGTTCACGGATATCACCAAGAATCCCATGATCACCGGCGTTTTGCTCGACCCCGCCACCAACTTCTCTGGCGGGATTGCGACCTTTACCTCGAACAGCCTGCAATTCAACTTCGCCAACATTGCCGTGGCAGCGGGCGACACGGCTGTATATGACCTTACCTTTGCTCCTACGGCTACGTCCGTCACGCCGGAGCCCTCGAGCTTCCTGCTGCTTGGCACGGGATTGCTCGGTATCGCCGGCACCCTGCGTCGCCGCTTGGCGTAGTCGTACACCGACCTAACGGGCAACACAGAAAGTCCCAGTCCAACGACTGGGACTTTTTTATTGGAGAGTGCGGGCTGTGGCCACCGGGAAGCTCCTGCCACTTCCGGGGGAGGTGACGGGGCAATCTTTCGCCCGTCCAAGCTCCAGCACTGCCCGAAACGTCGAGCCTGCACGATACTCTTAAGTGAGATCCATGGACCTGCTGCCCCAATCTTCCGGAAACCGGCCTCGCCTGGCCTGCGAAATCGCTCCTGGCGGGGTGGTGGCGGCTCGTTCGGCTACACCGGGCGCGCCGCTCGCCGCCGTTGCGAAGGCGAACTTGGTGGAGGGTGCGATTGTGCCCAATCTGAAGCCCGGCAACATCGCAGACCGCGTCGCCACAATCGTGGCATTGCGCCGCACGCTCGAGGCTGTTGGCGGCAAGGCCAATGCGCGTAACGCCGATCTGACGCTCGTGATCCCGGATGGTGCAGTGCGGGTGTTGTTGCTGGATTTCGATAGCTTGCCAGGCAAGCTCTCCGAAGCCCTGCCGATTGTGCGTTTTCGCCTTAAAAAGTTGTTGCCGTTCGACGCTGATGAGGCAATGGTCAGCTTTCAGGTGATGAGTACAAGCCGAACGGTCGTGCGCGTGCTGGCCGTGGCCATTCCGCGCGATGTCTTGAGTGAGTATGAGTCGATTGCGCGTGAGGCCGGCTTCGAACCCGGTGCCGTGCTTCCCAGCACTTTGGCCGCACTGGCGGGCGCGGACGAGGCGGACGGGGCGTTGCTCCTGGTCAACGCACAGCCCGCAGGCGTGACGACGGCCATTGTGCGCGCGGGCATCCTGCAATTGCACCGTACAGTGGATCTTTCGGAGCAGGCAGTGGCTACGCCGGCCAATCTGCCTGCAGCCTTGTTTGAACGCTCGCCAAATCCTTCGGTAACGGAGATGCTGCCTCTCGTGAGTCGCGAAGAGACCGCAGGGGAGTGGGCGGCGCAGGAGCCGGCACCCGAGTTCGGTCGCAACCCCTATGCGGACCGTGTTGGGGCCGAGGCGGCCGTTGAGAATGAGGACGGCATGACGGAGCTGCCTGTGCCATATCTGTACAACCCCGGCGGCAACGGGAGCGTGCAGGCTGGCCGGTCTATGCCGGAGCCTCTTCCACCAACCCGCTTCCCCTATGCGGCACCAAGCGGTGCAGCCAACCTAAATGCCGAGCACAATGCCTCCCTGCCCATGCCCAACGGCCAGGGCAAGTTCGCCAGTGCCGCCGCGCTCGACGAGCCGCTTCAATTGCCAACTCGTCCGGGCTCCTATGAGGCTTTTGAGCCAGAGCCCCTCGTGCATACACTGGCGGCAGATGTTCGGGCCGAGGAGATTGCCCAGGCGGTGTCGGTTGCGATGGCCTACTTTGAAGATTCACTCGGTGCAGCGCCGGCGACCCTGCTCAGCGCAGGCCCCCTGGGTGCTGACGAACTGAGCCGCACCTTGCGCGAGCAGGGCGTGGCTCCGGCCGATGGGCTGCGCGTGCGGGAGTTGGTTGAGGCCGCGGCAATCGATCCCGGCGCGGTCTCCTCGGCGGTGCCGCGCGGCTGGCTGGCCGGTGTGGTGGGGGCCCTGAAGAGTTAACGATGCGCGTCCAAGTCAATTTGGCCACACGGCCTTTTGTCGAGCTCCGGCCCTTTTTCCTGCGCTTGCGGCTGTTTATGGGGGCCCTGGCCGTAGCGGGCCTGCTGATCGCCCTGGGCGCTCACCTGCTCAGTGCCCGAGCCGGCCGGGGGCAGGCGGAGCTGGACGCACTGCGTGATCAGACCATCGCCGCCCAACAGGCCAAACTGGATACAGAGGGGCGCATGCGCCAGCCGGTCAACGCCCAGGTGCTGGATCGCGCGCACTTCCTGAACGCATTGTTCCTGCGCAAGAGTTTCTCCTGGACCGCCGTGATGATGGATCTTGAAAATGTACTGCCGGCGGGGCTGCAGGTGACCTCGATCGAACCCGGTGTGGCGACGGATGGCGAGGTGACGATACGGCTGCGGGTTGCGGGGGACCGCGACCGGGCGGTGCAACTCGTGCGCAACCTTGAGCGTTCTCGGCGTTTTCTTCAGCCACGCTTAGGGAGTGAATCGTCCCAAACGCGCGAACAGGCGGCCAATAACGGCCAACCTGCACCGGTGGCCATCCCTGGGGCGGCAGCGGCCCCGATGGGGGTGGAGTTCGAGATTCTCGCCATCTATAACCCCCTGCCGGCGAATGAGCCTTATGCTGTGGGCCATGCTGCGTCTGCGGTGGAGGGGCGTTCCTTCACCGAAGGTGCACCACGGCTAGCGGTGCCCGCGCATCGTACAACTCCGGGGCTGGATCCTGCCGTCAACCTGCGCCGTGGCTATCCCAAAAATGGCGTGGTCCTCTCGCCCTTCGCCGCGCCTGGATCGCGGTCCGTGCCTGCCCCTGCCGCCCAGGGATCAGGAGGTCCGCGATGAGCTCCGTTGCCGTGATCCCTCCACCAAACAGCTCTTCCGTACTGCGCCGCGTGCCACGGTTGACGGCCCGTGCCCGGCAGCTGCTTACGGCTGTAAATCTCCACTTCGCGGGCCTGGCGGCGCTGGCCGTACTGAATCTTTATCTACTCGGTCATCTTTTTTTTGCCTGGCAGGCTGTGAGCGCCAGCGGACCGGAGGCGATTGCGGGGCAGCGCACCATGCTCTCCGCCGCTAAGATTGCCGGTAAGCCGCTGGAGGGGATCGACACAAAGCTGGTCACCTCGACGGAGCAGGCTGATGCCTTCTATGCCCGCCGCCTGCCCTATGCCTATTCCCAGGTGGCGGCCGAGCTTGGCACGTTGACCAAGCGCAGCGGCGTGCGCCTGGCCCGCGTGCAGTATGCGCAGGTACCCGTGCTTTCGGGACCCAACGCCCTGACCCAGGTAGGTATGGATGCAAGCATCTCGGGCGACTACCGTCCCGTGATCGGGCTGATCAACGCACTGGAACGGGACCGGATGTTCTTCGTCATCGCCGGCATCACGCTTACCGGACAGCAGACCGGCCAGGTCAATCTTCGTCTCCGCATCATCACCTATCTGCGCACAGCCGGCCCCGAGGAGACCAAGACGGAGCTCCCCCTGGCGGCCTCACCGGAACCCGAAGCCGGAGGTGTGCAGTGAAGCCCGGGGCAGAGAACCGCAAAAAAACTGTGATGCTGGGCGTACTCGGCGCGGTGGCCCTCGCGGGCATTCTATACAACCTGTTCGCGGTGTTTGGCGGTCCGGGCACGCCGCCACCCACGGTTGCCCCACTCAGCTCAGCCCCGGCACCTGTGTTACGCAACGGAACCACCAATCGCCCCCCTGCCACAGCGGCACCGGGCGGTGCGGCCAGTGGGGGTGCCATCGCCGGCGTGAACGCGCAGAAGCTGGCCAGCACGTCCTCCAGCCTCGATCCCACGCTGGACCAGGCGGCGATGCTGCGCACGGAGAGCCTGGTGTACTCCGGCTCAGGCCGCAACATCTTTTCGGCGACGTATACCGCGCCACCGCCGGTGATCCCGAAGAACGTGCCGCCGCCTCGCCCTATCGCCCCTGGGCCGTCTTTGCCCGTGGTCCCCGCGGGACCGCCGCCACCCCCGCCCATCCCGCTCAAGTTCTTCGGTACGGCGCAGGGCTCCCAAGGCCCGAAGCAGGTATTTCTGCTCTCGGGAGAGGATGTCTATCTGGCCTCGCAGGGCGATATCGTGGCGCGGCGGTATAAGGTAAACGCTATCGCTTCGACGACCGTACAGGTGACCGATCTGGTTACCAACAACACACAAACGCTGCCGCTGCAGCAACAATAGGTCCTCCATGAACCTCGACCTCCATCCCCGGATTGCCAACACACCGCGCCCCCGGTGCGAGGAGGATGAGGAACGCGAGGCAGAGGCAGGCTATCTGTTGCTGGGCGTGGTCGTCTTGGTCGCCCTTGTGCTGATTGCCCTGGCGGTAGCCGCCCCGGTAATCGCTAAGGATGTTCGCCGCGACAAAGAGGTGGAAAGCGAGCATCGGGCGCAGCAATACGTGCGGGCTATCCGGCTTTACAGCAAAAAGCTGGGTGGTTATCCCCCTACGATCGACGCGCTGAAAAAGACCAACAACATCCGCTTTCTGCGTAAAGAGTATGTTGACCCTCTAACCGGCAAGTCTGACTGGCGAATCATTCACCTCGGCGAGCAGAAGACCACCATCAAGGGGTTCTTCGGCCAGGAGCTGGCAGGAATTGCCACTGGGGGCGCAGGGGGTGCGAATCTCGGCAGCGCGTCAGGCTTGGCTGCTGGATTGGGGGCAGCTCCAGGCGCGGGATCTAGCACCATAGGTTCAACCTCCCCGTTAGCAGGTGGGTTTGCGGGAGCAAATATTGGAGCAACGGGTGCGAGTGCAGCTTCCGGCACCAGCGGGAATTCGGGTGCGTTCGGATCTTCCAGCTCCTTTGGAAGTTCCGGATCCACCGGAGCCAGCGGCAGCTCCGGCGGCGGAGCCATCGTCGGCGTAGGGCCGGCTAAGACCGGCACCTCCATTCTCACGCCCAACAAGCAGACCACCTATGAGACCTGGGAGTTCTGGTACGACCCGCGCATCGAGCAGCTCTATAAGAAGGGTCAGATGAACGCCGGCATGTCGAGCGGGGGCCTGAGCTCGCAACCGGCATCGGGCTTCGGAGCTACAGGTTCGACCGGGACTCCGGGAATGTCCAACCCCTTCGGCAGCACGCCGGGTACAACGGCTCCAGGGTCAGGCTTGAATGCTCCAGGGGCGACGGCTCCCACCATGCCGTCCACACCTCTGGGTTCGAGTGCGCCGCAATAGCGGCGATCGGAGCGGAGACAAATTTGAGAGGCGACAAATCAGGCCTGCCGTCATCCTGAACGTAGTGAAGGATCTCGGTATTTCCTGGGACTCCTCAGCTATGCGGGGAATCCCGGGAGCCTCGCTCGCGCTCAGGATGACGGTGCGCTGATTCGTATGCAAACGACGACTCGTGCGGACGCTTGCTCAGCGCTTGATGAAGTAAAACAACCAGCTCGCCGCGATGACCCCGCCCGAGAACAGAACAAAACAGAACGCGCCGAAGCGCACCATCATCTTGGGCTCCGCCCGTTGCGTGATGCCGAAGACCACCGACGTGCACAGGGCAAAGAGTAGGGCAGCGCTGAATTGGGTGAGCACGCTAGGAGGCCTTTCTGCCGCTGGCCAGCGAATGCGCGTCCACAGCGGCAATCAGGTTCAACAGCCCGCAGGCGACCAGGTACTTGGTACCGTAGTCGTTCAGCGTGGTCACCGAGGAGGTTGCGCCCCAGCTGAAGAAACGGGCCAGCAGGTATAGCAAACCCATGCCCAGCTGGCCCACAAACCCCAGCATGTCCAGGACCTCTCCCGTGTTCGGCACATACACCTTGCCCATCAGGCGAAGGCCGATCAGATACATGCCGACGATGGCGGCAAACAGCAGCAACGCGCGTCCCCATTTGCCGATGAGGAGGTGTCCGGCCCCAGGCACAAGCCAGCCAAGCAGCAACGCCAGGGCAGGCAAGCTGGAGCGCTCGCCGGGGATATGCCGCGCGATTTCGCGGTCTTGCTCGGTGGTCATTGCGGAGGCCATCAGCGTTCCATTCTAGCAGTGAGTTTTCCCCTTCAGCGGAGTCGCAGAAGCTCGGTTTGGCGTGTCCCCGAGACCATGGCTTTGCCGGGCCTCGTAATCATATCCACCTCGCTGCGGATGCCGAACTCACCGGGGAAATAGACTCCCGGCTCCACCGAAAAACAGGTATTGGGCAGAATCAGGCGTACGTCGTGGGTTTCGAGATTATCCAGGTGCGCTCCATTGCCATGTAGCGAAACCGCAATGTTGTGACCGGTGCGATGGGTGAACTGCGGCCCGAAGCCGCGATCGCGAATAACGGCTCGCGCCGCATCATCGGCCTGCCAGCCCGCGATTGTTTCCCCACTCGCATAGGCCTGCTCGATGCGTGCAACGGCGGCATCGCGCGCATCGAGCACGGCGGCGAACACCGCCTGTTCGCGGTCGCTCGGCTCGCGGCCCACCACGGCCGTCCAGGTGATGTCGTACCAGATCGCTTCGTCGTTGCCCGCCAGCTTCGCCCAGCAATCGATGAGCAGAAAATCGCCGGTACGAATTAGGCGTGAGCTGTCCGCCGTCGGTTCATAGTGGGAGTCAGCCGAGTTGGGCCCTGCGCTCACGTTGGGCCCGTGATCCGTCCAGAGACCCTCGGCCTCCATACCCTTGCGCATTCGCTGTACCAATGAGAATTCATCGGTGTCTCCGCCATCGCGTGTGGCCTCGGCGATGTAGCGCCAGGTGTCCTCCAGTACGCCGTCCAAACGTCGCTGCGCTTCGTAATGCGACTCGATCTGTGCCTCCGTCAGCACGGCCTCAAATTGGCTGACGAGATCCGCCGAACTAACGACCTGCTTGCCCAGGGAACGCACGAGCTCGACCGTTCCTGCATCCACCATCGACACGTACATGATGGCGTTGCGCGGGGAGTACTGCATCGCCACGGTCGTCGCGCCGCCCAGCATGGCCGCCAGTCCAGCTTCGAGTTCCTGCCAGGACGAGTATTCACGCCTGGCTCCGGGTAGAGGGTCGAGCTTGCCCGATTCAATGCGATGCACCAGCTTGCGCGGCTCGCCGTAGGCTGGCACGAAGTAGTACCAACGCCGCGACACAAACAAGCTGGCGTCCAGGCCGAGGATGCGGTACGCGATGGGGTCGCGGTGGTGATGATCGTAGAAGAGCCAGCTGCTGATCTTGGCTTCACGTAACGCTGCCTGGATCCGTTCAAGTTGCATGCGCCTATGCTACCCATTTCCGTGCTGCTCCTGTGGCCCACGGTTTTGTCGGTAGGGGGGAACGTGCCAGGAGCGCAAGAAAACAGCGGTTCCGTTACCGTTGCAGGGAACAAGCATCCTAAAGTGGACATCACTGAGGCCCCCATGCGATTTCTGTTCGCCCTGTTTCTCCTCCTTTGTGCGCCCCTCCTTTCGGCCCAGAGTGCAGCCGCGAATGCTTCGACGGGCGCGTCTTCCGTCGCGGACCCGCGCTCGCAGGAGATCCATGATCTGCGTGCCGAACTGGCCCGCATCGCCGCGCGCCTGGATGCGCTGGAGAAGGACCAGCCCACGCCGGCAGCGGCCGCCGCACAGCCCGCCGCGGCCGCGGCCGTGGTGCCCTCCCTATTGCCATCGGTTTCAGCAACATCGGCGACGTCAGCTTCTGCGCCGCCCCCAACGTCGGCCGGCACGACGGCTACCGCAGGGAACTCTGCGCCTCCGCAACCATCAACGTCTCCCACACCGTCGATCTTGGCTGCCCTGCCCACGAACCTGCCCGGAGGTGCGACGCTGAACTATGCCTTTGATGGCTACTACGAGTTCAATTCCAACCATCCACCAGGGCGTGTGAACGATCTGCGTGCCTACGATGTACTGAGCAACGCCATCAGCATCAACCAGGCGGATATTATCTTTGCACTCGATCCGGATCTGGAAAAGGGACGCCGTTACGGCGTGCGTCTCGATCTGCAGTTCGGCCAGGCAACGGACACATTGCAAGGCAATCCGAACAATGAGGCACGGCCGAATATCTATCAGAATATTTTCCAGGTCTATGGGACCTATGTGGTCCCGGTAGGAAGCGGTCTGAACCTCGACTTTGGCAAGTGGGCCAGTTCACTCGGCATTGAAGGCAATTACACGAAAGATCAGTTAAATTACACGCGCTCCTTCTATTTCTATTTCCTGCCCTTCTACCATGAAGGTGTCCGTGCCTCGTACCACATCAACGACAAGTTAGCTGTGAACTACTGGGTGGTGAACGGTACCAATCAATCGGAACCCACCAACGGCTACAAGGATGAGCTGTTTGGCTTCGTGTATACCCCGACAAAGACTCTTACCTGGACAAGCAACTATTATCTCGGGCAGGAACATCCAGACTCCGCGCCGTCCACGAACTGCTCCATCCCTGAGCAGCCAGGGCTTTGCGTTCGCCCCATCAATCCAGCGCCGAATGGCAAGCTGCACATCTTCGACAACTACGTCGCATGGCAAGCGCGGCCCAAGCTGTATCTCGCCGGGGAAGCCGACTACTACATTCAGCGGCTATGGGCGCATGCCGCGCCGGGTGAGTCCTCCGCTCCGTCGCACGTGATCGGAGGTGCGGGTTATGCGCAGTATCAACTCAGCCCCCATGGGTCCCTTGCCGCGCGCGGTGAATACCTGTCCGACCGCGGCGGACTTTTCAGCGGCGCAACCCAGGCTTTGAAAGAAGGCACGGCGACCTATAAGTACACGGTCGGGAATGGCTTTGATATCTTCGCCGAGTTTCGCCGCGATTGGACTAATGTTCCCTACTTCACCACTCACAATGTGGGCTTGCCCTCGCAGCACCAAAACACGGCGACGCTTGGTCTTGTGTGGTGGTACGGCGGCAAACAGGGCGCTTGGTAAGCAAAGGCCGCCAGAGCACCCTCAGAGCCGTATAACCGAAGCTTCGTCGAACAGTGCGTACGAAAGCGGGCTCTAGGCAAGCTTGCCGTCGCGGAGCTTGCCCCGATACCGCAGGCTGGCCGTGTTGCGTTCATCAAGCAGGGCACGGTCGCCGGCGAGAAACTCCTCGGCGCAGCGCACCGCTCGTTGCAAAGCATCTCCGGCAAGATGCCGCTCGGCGGGCTTGGGCAGGTGTTTGTACCATACATCCTCAAAGGCATAGTCGAGACAGATGCGCTTGAAGCAGTGATCCAGACGAATCGGCCAGCGCTGTTCGCGTGCCTTTGCAGGGAGAGCCACCTCCGTCAGCTGTTTGAATCGCGAGACAGCTTGGGCTCTTACGTCTTTTTGATCCGGAGTTGGCGTATCGTCATGGCTTCTGGAAGACATGCTTCTCCTTTCTGACGATGAAAGAGCAGGCTGCATGTTTGATGGCTCCATGGCCGCTTCCGATATGTTTACCGATGTCCTTCTAGTTGGAAGACAATAGAAAACGAAAGCGGGGAACATGCATGCCCGAAACAATTGATTGGCCCCCGCGCTCGCGGCGTCTGCCTCGGCTCCTTATTCTTCTCATCGCAGCTATCGCTATCTTGTTCTTTGGCGGGCGTGCGCTCTCGTTTTATGTGGATGCGCTCTGGTTCGGCTCACTGGGATCTGCGAGTGTCTTTCGCAAGATGCTCGGGCTGCAGTATGGCATCTTTGCGATCTTTGCCCTGCTGACCTTTGCGCTGCTGTACGGAACATTTTTGCTGCTCAGGCAGGCGCATCGCGAGGACCTGCCGGGCAGCCGCGCTATCGTGCTCGGTGGCCAACCGGTACAGCTCAACATCGCACCGTTACTTAAGCCGGCAGCCCTGGTCGTGTCGCTGCTGGTGGCCCTGCTCACCGGCTCCGGCCTGATGAGTGAGTGGCCCACGTTCGCGCGACTTATCTATGCACCGGGCTCAGCTTTGGGCATCACCGATCCGATCTTCGGTAAGCCGCTCAATTTTTTCCTGCTGCGCCTGCCCGCGTACGATCTTGTTGCTGACTGGCTGATGACCATTGCCGTGCTGGCGATTGGCATGGCCGTGGTCTTTCTTGTGCTCACAAGCACGACACGCGCACTTGATCGTGGCCGCCCCAGCTTTGCGCCGCTCACACGTTGGCGCGGTCTCTCACTCACCGTGGGATTTCTTCTGCTGGTGCTGGCGCTCCGACTCTACCTCGGACGCTTCGAACAACTGCTGGAGGAGCACACCGTCTTCTCCGGCGTCACGTTCGTCGACGCGCATATTACGCTCGCTGGCCTGCTGCTTACCTGCATCGCTCTGGTCGTCGGTGCAGGCGTTGCGATCTTCCTGGGACTCACACGGCCCAGCGTGCGCGGCATTATTCTCGCCGTTGTGCCGGGTGTGCTGTGTTTTCTGCTCGTTCAGGTGCTCGGCTGGTTTGTCTCAAGCTTCATCGTAAAGCCCAATGAACTCGTCAAAGAGCAGCCCTACATCCGCAATAACATCGACTTCACGCGTCAAGCCTATGGCCTCGACCGCATCACCTTGCGCCCGTTTTCCGCTCAGACCACGGTGGAGTCAGCCGATGCGGCAGGGAACCAGCCCACGCTGCAGAATATTCGCTTATGGGACTGGCACGCACTGCAAGACACGCTGCGTCAGATCCAGGAGATCCGCACCTACTACGATTTTCCAGATATCGATATTGACCGCTACCAGATTAACGGCCAGCTGAAAGAGGTGATGCTGGCAGCTCGCGAGCTCTCGGTCGACAAGCTTCCCGAAAGCAGCCAGAACTGGATCAACGAGCGCCTCATCTATACGCATGGCTACGGCCTCACGATGAATCCTGTCAACGGCTTCACGCCGGAGGGTCTGCCCACGCTCATGCTGCGCGACATGCCCGTGCAAAGCTCCGTGCCCGCCCTGACCCCCACACGTCCTGAGATCTACTTCGGCGAGATGACCAACACCGATGTGTATGTAAAGACGAGGCAGCAGGAGTTCAACTACCCACAGGGCCAATCCAACAGCCTCACTTCGTACCAAGGCCAGGGCGGGATCGTGCTGGGCAACTTCCTGCGCCGCATCTTAATTGCTTTTGAGCGTGGCGATCTCGCCAAGCTGCCCTTCAGCGACGATGTCAACAAGGACAGCCGTCTGCTGATGCGGCGCAACATACGTGAACGTGTGGCTACGCTGGCGCCCTTTCTCACCTTCGACTCCGACCCCTACATCGTGCTCGGCGAGGACGGTCGGCTGTCCTGGATGCTGGATGCGTTTACAACATCAGATTTTTACCCCTACTCCCGTCATTACGCATTGGGGGACAACCAGGTCAACTACGCGCGTAACAGCGTCAAGGCGGTCGTCGATGCCTACGATGGCACCACGACGTTTTACGTCTTCGATGCTGCCGACCCCATCCTTGCGAGCTATCGCAATACCTTTCCCGCGTTGTTCAAAGATGCTTCCATGATGCCCTCTTCTTTGCGCAAACACGTGCGCTACCCGGACCATCTGCTGACGTTGCAGGCCCAGGCTTACGGGCTGTACCACATGACCGATCCGGAGATGTTTTATAACCGCGAAGATCTCTGGACGCCGGCCACCGAGGCGGCTGTCGACGATAGCGGAGAACGTACAACACAGCCCATGCAGCCGAACTACGTGTTGATGAAGCTGCCCGGTGAGAGCAGCGGCATTGAATTCGTTAATATCCTGCCATTCACGCCTTCCAATCGCAACAATTTGATTGGCTGGATCGCCGGGCGCAGTGATGGCGCAAACTACGGTTCGGCGGTGGTCTATAACTTCCCAAAGACACGGCTCGTCGATGGCCCGCTGCAGGTTGAGGCGCGCATCGATCAGAACGCGCAGCTCTCCGGGCAACTGACGTTGTGGAATCAGCAGGGCTCGCATGTGCGCCGCGGCAACCTGCTGGTGATTCCTACCGGCAGTGCGCTGCTCTATGCGGAGTCGATTTACCTGCAAGCCGACCGCAGTCCCATGCCTGAGTTGCGGCTCGTGGTACTCGCGCTTCAGGATAGGCTCGCTTACGGCACCACCTTTGAAGCGGCGATGAACGCATTGTTCAATGGGGGGGCCTCATCCACCAGTGCTGTTGCGAGCAACTCTGATTCGGAGATACCCGCACAGCCTTCAACGGCATCGACGGCACTCGCGGCCGGCTCCGCAACGCCGCCTCAAGCCCAGGATCGGACCATGATGATCCGTCAGGCAGCCCAGGATCTTTCTGACTACCAGCGATTCACCGCGGAAGGCAAGCTGGGCGACGCTGGACAGAAACTCGAACAACTCAAGCGCACATTGGACACCTTGAGTTCTACTCCGAAGTGACATTTCAAGATGAATGTGGATTCACATTTACGTTCGTGTGAAATCGAGCAAGGCAGTAGGCTCATGCAAGTGCCGGAACGCGTTTTGCCACCAGATCAAGTTGGTTGAACCGTGATGCAGAGCGAAGAGAATGGGCAGACATCGAAGCAGTGAATGTCATCTTGTTGACTCTGCCAAACAATGCGTCGGGGCACGCACCATGGATCATCCGGAGATAGCATAGAGACATGAATGAAGGGCGTTGGGTGCTGTTGATCGCCAGCGAACTGGGCGGTACGGAGTCGGTTTCTGATCGCGCCATGGAACGGCTGGTCGATGCGATTCGCAAAGAAGGCTACGAAGTCGTACGGACCTCAACGCCCGAAGATGGTCTGTCGTTGGTGACGTCTGACCCGTCTTACTCGACAATCTTGCTGGACTGGGATCTTGAAGGCGACAATCAATTTGACCAGCGTGCCGCACTGCGCATTCTGCGCGCCGTGCGCCGTCGTAATAAGAAGATTCCGATTTTTCTTATCGCCGACCGCACCCTCGTCAGCGAATTGCCGCTCGAGGTCGTGCGCCAGGTGCACGAATATATTCACCTCTTTGGCGATACACCCGCCTTTATCGCCAACCGCGTCGATTTCGCGGTGGAGCGTTATCACGAGCAGTTGCTGCCGCCTTACTTTCGCGAGCTGAAGAAGTACACCGATCAGGGTGCCTACTCCTGGGACGCGCCGGGTCATATGGGCGGTGTCGCGTTTCTGAAGCACCCGATCGGCATGGAGTTTCATCGCTTCTTCGGTGAGAATCTGCTGCGCGCCGACCTGGGTATCTCGACTGCGCCGCTCGGCTCGTGGCTCGACCACATCGGGCCTCCGGGTGAGTCCGAACGCAACGCCGCGCGCATCTTCGGCGCGGATTGGACCTTCTACGTCCTCAGTGGTTCTTCGACCTCCAACCAGATCGTGGGCCATGGCGTCATCGCGCAGGACGACATGGTGCTCGCGGACGCAAACTGCCATAAGTCGATCGCGCATGTGCTCACCGTGACCGGCGCGCGTCCGGTATATTTCAAGCCGACGCGCAACGGCTACGGCATGATCGGGCTGGTACCGCTATGGCGCTTCAGCCCCGAATCCGTGCAGGAGCTCATTGCCAAGAGTCCGTTCGCTGCCGGTGCCTCTTCCAAGAAGCCCACCTACGCCGTAGTCACAAACTCGACCTATGACGGCCTCTGCTATGACGTGAATAAAGTTGTCGAGCAGCTCGCGCAAAGCGTGCCGCGCATTCACTTTGACGAGGCGTGGTACGCCTATGCAAAGTTCCATGAATTGTATGAAGGCCGCTACGCCATGGGCGTGCCGGATGACATGCCGAATCGCCCTGTAATCTTCGCCGTGCAGTCCACGCACAAGATGCTGGCCGCCTTCTCCATGGGCTCTATGGTGCACGTGAAGCTTTCGGATCGTGCGCCGATGGACTTCGATCAGTTCAACGAGTCCTTTATGATGCATGGCACGACCTCGCCTTTCTATCCGTTGATTGCCTCGCTGGATGTTGCCGCGGCCATGATGGACGAGCCTGCGGGCCACACCTTGATGTACGAGACATTGCAGGATGCGGTGAGCTTTCGCAAGGCCATGTCGTCGGTCGCGCACCGGTTGCGTTTAGCCGAGGAAAATGGGGATGGCTGGTTCTTTCGGCTCTTCCAGCCCGAGCGTGTCACGGATCCGCAGACTGGCGAGCGCATGCTGCTCGAAGAGGCACCCGACCAGATGCTGGTGCGCGAGCCAAGCTGCTGGACACTGAAGCCCGGCGAGAGCTGGCATGGCTACCAGGATGCCGATGTCGCCGATGAATACTGCATGCTCGACCCCACAAAGGTCACGATTCTTATGCCCGGCGTTAACGCGCAGGGCGAGGTGGATGCATGGGGTATCCCAGCCGCGATTCTGGTCGAGTTCCTTGACGGCCGCCGCGTCGAGATTGCGCGTAACGGCGACTACACCGTACTGGTGCTCTTCTCCGTGGGCACAAGTAAGGGCAAGTGGGGCGCGCTGCTTGAGAATCTCTTCGAGTTCAAACGCCTGTATGACACCGATGCCGAACTGACTGAGGCCATGCCGGAGCTCGTCTCGCGCTACCCGGCACGCTATCGCGGCGTAACCCTGCGTGAGCTCTCGGATGAGATGCATGCGGCCATGGTGGAGCTGAATCTTCCAGGCCTGGTCAACGCCGCTTGCGACGAGGACTTCGACCCGATTCTGACCCCAGCGCAGACCTACCAAAAGCTTGTGCGCGGTGAGACCGAACGCCTGCCGTTCGAGCACATGGCTGGCCGCATCGCCGCAGTGATGCTTGTGCCCTATCCGCCGGGCATCCCGATGAGCATGCCGGGCGAGCGGCTCGGGGATAAGAGCAGCCCGGTGTACAAGCTGATCATCGCGATGCAACAGTTCGGCCGCCGCTTTCCCGGCTTCGAGCGCGAGACGCACGGCATTGAGGTCGATGCGGAAGGCCAGTACTGGATGCGCGCGGTGATTGAGAATGGTGAGGCACGCCAGAGGGAACCGGAGTTTGTCGATCGGCCGGATAAACAGGTTCTTGTCGACAAACCGATCCGACGGTCCACTTCATAGAAGCCTCCGCCCTCATTCACGACAAGTGAATCGAGCGCGTTCCACCTAACCCGCTAAAACGTGTTGCATCCACAACGGGTCGACCCTCTCCTCGCGTTCGGGTGCCACTCCTGAGGTCGCCAACGCGATCTGCTCAAGCGGTGCTTTGGGCGTGCGATCCATGGTTAACAGCCCATTTACCTCCTGATAGGTGTCTGTGAACTGGGTGTAACAAAAACCGGCGAGTGCGGGCAGGTTGCGCACGCATTCGAGCAGGGCCGTGTAGCGCTCCAGAAACTCCTCTGAGGTAGCCGTGCGCGAGTAGCCCCAGTCTTTTTTGCGATCGCCGCCGAACGCGATACCCCCAAACTCTGTAAGCATGATCGGCGGTCGAGTCGATGCGCTCTCACTTCCCAATCGAAGCAGCCGGCCACCCGGGCGTTCGCGGTTCAGCAGCTTGCTCTCGATATCGTTGATGCCATAGCGCGTACCCAGGCGCTTGGGCTGATCGTCATAATCATGGATTCCGATGATGTCGGTGGCCACACTCTCCCAGCCATCGTTGCCGATCACGGGCCGGCTGGGATCGATCGCCTTCGTAAGGTAATAGAGCGCCTGCACGTAGTGCCGCTGCGCCGGGCTATCCGGGAGATCCGGCACGCCCCAGCTCTCGTTGAAAGGCACCCACGCAACGATGCACGGGTGACTCCGGTCGCGGTCAAGTACCTCAAGCCACTCGCGCGTCAGCCTGCCGATGGACTTCGTGGTGTAACGATAGGCGCTCGGCATCTCCTCCCACACCAGCAGGCCGAGACGGTCGGCCCAGTAGAGAAAGCGAGCGCTTTCGATCTTCTGGTGCTTGCGGACACCATTGAACCCGAGCTGCTTTACAAGCTCAACGTCCTTGCGCAGAGCGGCATCATCGGGCGCTGTCAGACCCGTGCCGGGCCAGTAGCCTTGATCGAGAACCAAACGCAGATTGAGCGGCCGGCCATTCAAGAGGAAGCGATCGCCCTGGTTCGCCAGCGAGCGCAGCGCTGTGTAGCTGTGCACCGCGTCAAGCAACTCGCCCGCTTGCGTACGCAGTTCCAGCTGTGCGTCGATCAGGGTCGGTGAGGTGGGTGACCACAGGAGCGTGTTACGGAAGTCGTCAATCCCGGGGTCAGAAAGTGCAATGCGCCGATGCACCTCACCCGCGACGACGGTGTAGGTATCCTTGGCCAGGAGTTGCTCGCCTACCGATAGCAGCACGGAGAGTTGAAGTGCCTCTGACGGTGCGAATGCGGCCTCATAGTCTGCATCTTTGCGGGAGAGAGCGTTCGTTGACGGCGCATTTTCAGCCAGGATCATGGCCTCGAGACCGATCTCCCAACGGTCCAGGCTGCTCGTCCAGTGTATGGATTGAATGCGGGTCGCGGTGACGGTCTCCAGCCACACCGTTTGCCAGATGCCCGTGGTACGCGGATACCAGATGGAGTGGGGCTCGAGCTTCCAATCCTGCTTGCCGCGTGGTTTGGCAAGATCGGCCGGATCGTCCTCCGCACACACGACAATCTCTTGTGTCGTGCCCTCGACCAGAGCGTCGGTGATGTCGGCGGAGAAGGGCGTATAACCGCCCTCGTGCGAGCACACGCGCTTGCCATTGACCCATACCGTGGCTCGCCAATCCACAGCTTCAAAATGCACCAGCAGCCGCTGGTGTGTCTGCAGGCTGGGCTGCTCCCACGTCCGCCGATACCAGACAGCGGTGTAGAACCCTGTATCGCCGATGCCGCTGGCCTCGGTCTCCGGGCTGAACGGCACCTGGATCGAGGCATCCCACAGGACCTGACCCGGGGAGGCGTCCATCTCTTTCCTGCCGTTGCAGAAATCCCACATCCCGTCCAGCGACTGCCACGTCTTCCGTTCCATCTGAGGCGTTGGATGAAATCGCGTATTTTCTTGACTGACTGTGTTCATCGAGCTTAATCACCTTTGAGGGTACGGCACTGGGTTCTGTGAGGAGGGTGCGTGTCGTGGCGCATGTTGCGATGCAGTCGCGACCTAATGCTTAAGCGACCAAGGTCGCAGAATTGAAACGGCAAGGGCCGGGATTGCTCCCAGCCCTTGCCGTGCTTAAGTCGATTGGCAGCTAAACGCCTGCTCCGACCACTTCCTTCTCGCGTTCCTTCGCAGCGGCCAGCTCGGCCATCTGTTCGCGCTTCTTCTCGGCCGAGTTGCGCCCCAGATCGGCGGCCAGCTTTTCAGTGGTGAAGGCCTCGATCAGATCGCCCACGCGGATGTCCTTGAAGCCTGCGAGATCGATACCGCACTCCATGCCCATACGAACATCCGCCACGTCGTCCTTGTTGCGCTTGAGCGAGGCGATCTTACCCTTCCACACCTCTTCGCTCCCGCGCAGCACGCGGACCTGCATGTCGCGCTTGATCTGCCCATCGCGCACGCTGCAACCGGCAATCTGTCCAACCTTGGTGATCTTGAAGACCTGTAGCACCTCGGCCCGGCCCTCGTAGTTCTCGCGATAAACCGCATCGAGAACACCGAGCATGGCTTTGGTCATCTCGTCCTGCAGCTCATAGATGATCGAGTGCAGACGAACCTCGACGTTCTCCCGATCGGCGAGTTCCTGCGACTTGCGCTCCGGCCGGACGTTGAACCCGATGACCACGGCATTCGACGCTGAGGCCAGCAGGATGTCCGACTCGGTGATGGCACCGACGCCCGAGTGCAGCACGCGGATGCGTACCTTCTCGGTGGACATGCGGGTGAGGGAATCGGCCAGCACCTCGACCGAACCCTGCACATCGCCCTTGAGGATGAGGTTGAGGTCCTTGACCCCCGCCTGCTTGATCTGCTCGGCAAGGCCTTCGAGAGAAACACGCGAACTCTTGGAGAGCTGTGCCTCGCGTTCCTTCAGCTTGCGATATTGTGCAATGCCCTTGGCCTTGTCTCGATCCGCCATGACCAGGAAGGTATCGCCCGCGTCGGGAATGCCTTCGAGGCCCAAAATCTCGACCGGGGTGGAGGGACCGGCTTCGGTGATGGCGCGTCCACGATCGTCGAACATGGCGCGGATCTTGCCGAAGGTGTTGCCGACGATGTAGCTGTCGCCGGTGCGCAACGTTCCGTTCTGCACAAGGATCGACGCCACCGCACCGCGGCCGCGATCGAGCTTGGCTTCGATGACTGTACCCACCGCCGGACGTTCCGGGGTGGCCTTCTGCTCGTTCACGTCGGCGACGAGGCAGATCATCTCCTCGAGCTGATCGAGGTTGATGCGCTTCTTCGCGGATACCTCGACGAACTCGGTGTCGCCCCCCATGGAGGTCGCCTGCACGCCACGGCCGGCGAGCTGCTGCATCACTCGGCTGGGGTCGGCATCGGGCTTGTCGATCTTATTGACTGCGACGATGATCGGCACCTTGGCCGCGCGAGCGTGATCGATGGCCTCGATGGTCTGGGGCATCACGCCGTCGTCGGCGGCGACGACGATCACGACGATGTCGGTGATCTTCGCGCCGCGAGCACGCATGCGGGTAAACGCCTCGTGACCTGGGGTGTCGAGGAAGACGATCTCGCGGCCAAATGCTGGCGAATCGGGCTTGGTGACGTGCACCTTGTACGCTCCGATGTGCTGCGTGATGCCGCCCGCTTCGCCCCCTGCCACATCCGTGGAGCGGATGGCATCGAGCAGCGAGGTCTTGCCATGATCGACGTGACCCATGACGGTGACGACGGGCGAGCGCACGACCTCGACCATGTTCGAGGTGTCCTCGAGCAGGCCTTCGATCGCCTCATTTTCGAGCTGCTCTTCGACCGAGATCATCGTGACGTCGGCACCGAAGGAGCGCGCGACCTCCTTGACCAGGTCCGAGTCGAGCGACTGATTGACTGTGACCATGACGCCGCGCAGCAAGAGCGTGGCGATCAGATCCTTGCCGCGCACGTCGAGCTTCTCCGCTAGATCCTTTACCGAAATACCCTCGGTCAGTGTGAGGGTCTTGGTGATGGGCACCTCGCCCATCGGGATTTGGGCCGCGCCCATACGCGGGTTGTAGCCCTTGATCGCGACTTCTTTGTTCTTCTCATAGCGCGGTGCACCGCCGCCGGGACGACGCGCGTTGCGCACGGGACGATTCGCCGCTGGGGCACCCTCCGCCGGCGGCAACAGACCGCCAGGGCCACCCATGCCGGGGCGTCCGCCCATCCCAGGGCGTGCACCAAAGCCGGGCCGCGCGCCGAAGCCGGGACGTCCGCCCGGTCCACCGGGACCGCCAGGGCCTCCACCCGGTCCGCCGGGAAAGGTACGGGTCGGGTGCATCGGCCGGCGTGCACCGGGACCACCAGGGCCGCCGGGACCTCCTGGCCCACCGGGTCCGCCCAAGGGAGGACGCGATCCGGGACCACCGGGACCCTGATAGCCACTGCCGCCGCCCGGGCCTGCCGGACGGGGGCGTTCGAAGATGGGACGGCGCGCGGCATGGGCTGCGCCGGGAGCTGCAACATAGGTCGGCCGCGGGCCGGTTTGCGGCATCACCACGCGACGTACAGGTGCGGCTGGCGGTGCCGGAGGCGCGGGTACGGCCTCAGGCACGGGCGCAGCCTCTACCGGTGCCGGGGACGCGGCTACAGGTTGTGCTGCCGGTGCGGCCGGCTGCGCTGCTTGCGGGGCACCGGAGGGTGTTGCCGGACGCACGATGACCGGTACATCTCCTGTAGCGAGGGGGGCACCTGCCGGGGCGGCATTGGCCGGGGGACGGGCAATGACCGGACCTTGCACGGGCCGGCTCGCGATCGCTGGGGCCCCCTGCGAGGGCAGGATGACGTTGGGTGCCTGCCGGGGCTGCGGCATTACGATGCGCCGCGGCGGTGTCGCCGGCACCTGGGGGGCTGCCACCGGCGTGGGAGCCGCTGCTGGCGGCGCAGGGG
>CAXTUW010000027.1:0-39669 GCA_964247595.1 uncultured Acidobacteriaceae bacterium
CGAAGCGGCTGATCCTGGTGATTGCCTCAGCGGTTTTGGCCTGCGGTGCGGTCCTGCTTTCCAGGACCGCCGCACCGTGGGTTGTGTACACCTCGCAGATCCTGATCGGGGGTGCCGGCCCATTCCTTGGGCCGACGCTGGCGGCGATCACCATGGGGCTGGTAGGCAGGGAGTTGTTCGACCGGCAGTTCGGCAAGAATCAGTCCTTCAACTCTGCGGGGAACGTCTTTTGCGCGTTGCTGATTGCAGGGGTGAGCCGGCTGTTTGGAAATCGAGCCATCTTCATTACAGCAGCTGTGCTGACGCTTCCTACCGTGCTCTCGGTGGCGCAGATTCGTGGGAGCGACATCGATTATGAACTGGCACGCGGGGGAGTGAGCCCAGAAGGGAAGAACCCACGGCCGGAGGACTCGATTGCGAAAGTGCTACTCGGGGACCGCGTGCTGCTGATTTTCCTGGTCTGCGCTTTCCTTTTTCATTTCGCCAACGCAGCCATGCTCCCCGAACTGGGGGAGATGCTGTCGCGGGGGTCGAGAGCCTCCGCAGCACCGTTTATGTCGGCTTGCATCATCGTCACGCAGTTTGTGATCATGTGCTCGGCCAATGCGATCGGCCGCTGGGCAAACGTGCATGGCCGAAAACCGTTGCTCCTGCTGGGATTCGGCGTGCTGCCCGTCCGCGCCCTGCTATACACCGTGGTTCATCATAAAGCCGGGCTCGTCTCCGTGCAGCTGCTGGACGGCGTGGCGAATGCTATCTTTGGCGTTGTTTCTGTTCTCGTCGTGGCCGACCGGACACACGGCACAGGACGATTCAACCTGGTAGGGGGTGCTCTCGCGACAGCCGTGGGGCTTGGGGCGGCTCTCAGCACGACCTTTGGCGGAAAGCTGATTCAGCACGGGAGCTACCAGGCGTCATTTCTGGCGCTCGGGGGTGTCGCGGCTGCGGCGCTTGCGCTGCTGTGGTTTGCCATGCCTGAAACTTTGCACCAGAAACCTTTCTCAATCTCGCCGCGTGCACAGGAGATCACTGCATGAACAACACTTCCAAGCTCGAGACATTTAGACCCAACCCACCTGACACAGCCGGCGTGCTGTCGTGGGTGCATGTGGGCGATCTACACATGAGGGCAGCCGGCGATGGGAATGATCTCGACCTGCAGGCCATCGTGGAAGAGGTGAACGCGGTCTTTGCCGGTGCGATCAGCTTTGTGTTCCTTCCCGGGGACAACGCCGACCATGGCGATTTACCTGCATACAAGGTAGTCCGCAAGGCTCTGGATCAGCTGAAGGTGCCCTGGTGTGCCATCGTCGGCGATCACGATGTGGAAGAGAAGAGCTTTGACAATTTCAGGGCATCTTTGGCTGAGCAGACGCATTATGCCTTTACGGTGGGTGGCATCCGTTTTCTGGCGTTGAATGCGTTCGATCTCCCGGAACCGCCATCCTTTGCCGTCCTCCCGGAACAGTTGCGGTGGCTGGAGGATCAGTTGCAGGCGGCAACGGCCGCAGGCCAGATTAAGGTGCTGCTGCTGCACTGCTATCCCAGCGATCTTAAACAGGGGCGGAAAGAGCTCACATGGCTGGTCTCAAACTATGGCATCAAACTGATCGACATGGGCCATACCCATTACAACGAGATCTCACACGACGGCAGGACGATCTACACGGCCACGCGATCCACCGGCCAGATCGAAGAAGGGCCGGTCGGCTTCTCCGTTACCAATCTCGACGGCGGCGTGGTGAGCTGGCGATTTCTGGAGCTGGGCAAGCTGCCCGCCGTCATCATCACATCGCCTGCCGACGAACGGCTGATAGCCGATGATGCCGAGCTCGACAGCTCCGGCCACCCGGATCTTTACGTGCGAGCGAAGGTCTGGGCAAAGGGGAAGATCGCCAAGGGCGAAGCGGCTTTTGCGGAGTCATCCCTTACTCTGCAGCCCATCTCCGGAAGCAGTGTTTGGGAAGCTGCGTTCCCTGAGCAACAGATCTCTCCTGGCACTCATGCACTGCGCGTGATGGTGACAGACATGGAAGGCAACACGGCGACGGATGAGATTCGGGTGCTCGTCGGGCCGGACAGGCCCGCACGGGAGCGAGCCGAACGCGATCAGGACAACGCCCTCGAAGCGTGGCCGGAACATGGTCTGCTCGGAACGCAGCTTGGGCCAAATAAGAATGGGAGAAAGTGGTAGATGCTCTCTCCTGCAGTCGCTCACATTCTGCTGCTCGTCATCGTTGCGCTCAGCATCCTGCTGATGCTGATACGGCCCCGCGGCATCGCTGAGGTTTACTGGATCGGCAGCGGGGCTCTGCTGCTGATTTTGCTTCGTCTGGTTCCCCTCAAGCTCGCGGGAAAAGCAATCGCAGAGGGCTCCGATGTGTATCTCTTCCTGATCGGCATGATGCTGCTCTCGGAATTGGCACGGGAGCACGGCGTCTTTGACTGGCTTTCCTCGGCTGCCATACGCAGCGCACATGGCTCGTGCGCGCGGCTCTTTACGCTGGTCTACGGCATTGGGACGCTGGTTACGATTTTTATGTCGAACGATGCAACGGCGGTGGTGCTGACGCCGGCCATTCTTTCGGCGGTGCGCAAGGCCAAGGTGCAGCCGCTGCCCTATCTGTTCGCCTGCGCTTTGATCGCGAACGCAGCTTCCTTCGTCTTGCCGATCTCGAACCCTGCGAACCTGGTGGTGTTTCACGGCGGCGGCATGCCCCCACTGGGGCGATGGCTCCTGAGTTTCGGTGTTCCTTCAATTCTGTCCATTGCCGCGACGTATGCGGTGATGCGCTTCCTCTTCAGGGACGATCTTCAGGCGCACCTCGAAGGGGAAGCGGAGGAGAAACCGCTGAACGGCGAGGGAAAGCTGGTCCTGGCTGGCCTTGCCGGGATGGTTGTCGTGCTGCTTGTGGCATCCACGCTGAAGAAGGATCTCGGCCTGCCTACCTGTCTTGCCGCTTTGGCCATTACAGCCGCTGTATCGATCAAGGCGCGGTCGAACCCGCTGAAGTTGGTGCGGGAGATCAGCTGGGGCACCCTGGCGCTAGTTGCCGGCCTGTTCATCATAGTGGATGCGGTTGAGAGCCTCGGCGCGCTCAAGCTGACGAGTGGCTGGCTGGCCTGGGCTGAGCATCTTCCGTCTGTGGCCGGGGCGCTGGTAACCGGCTTTGCCGTTGCGGTTGCAAATAACCTGGTCAACAACCTCCCGCTCGGTCTCATCGCCGGTGGAACGCTCCAAGCGGCTCACGCCAAAGGGCTCCTCGCGGATGCCGTCCTGATCGGTGTCGATCTTGGGCCGAACCTGTCGATTACCGGCTCTCTCGCGACCATTCTCTGGCTGTTGGCGCTTCGCAAGGAAAAGCTCGATGTGAGCTTTTGGGACTTTCTCAAGGTCGGTGCCGTCGTCATGCCGGTCGCCCTTGTGCTCTCGATCGGCGGTGCGCTCATGATGCACCTTCTTCTCCCACCCCACTAACCCGAACCGCCTCTCCCGGAGAACCCCATGAACGCTAGCTGGATCATTCCCTTCATCATCCTTGGTGGCGCGCTGCAATCCTGCGGTGCGGCTATGAACGGTCAACTCGGCAAATCGCTTGTCAATCCTTGGCTGGCCTCAGCGGTGTCGTTTTCGCTGATCACGTTCTTTTTTCTTGCCGCGTTTTTGATCATGCCGCACCCGTTGCCAACGGTGCAGAACCTCGCCTCTCTTCCATGGTGGGCCGTGATCGGTGGTCTGGTCGGTGCTGTCCAGGTCTATGCCGGTCTCACCCAGGTCAATAAGATAGGTGCGGGGCCGTTCATGGGCTTTACCGTTACTGCGGCGCTGATCGCGTCGCTCGCGATCGATCATTTCGGCTGGTTCCGCATGGACCACCATCCGCTCAATCTGTGGAGAGCGCTCGGCGGGCTTCTTCTGGTTGGCGGGGTTACGCTTATTGCGAAGTTCTAATGCCGCCGCTTGTTGCCGCACTGAACGATTCACCGTGAACTGTCGCAAGCGCTCATGGGAAAGGAAAGGTATTGAATCCACCGCCGATCCGAATCCTATCTCCGTCCCCCAACACGCAGCCCAGTCAGAATGCTTATAGAAATTCAGTTCTACACGATTGATTAGTTCAGCAAAGGAAAGCTTGCTGAACTGTTGAACCGTGCTTGCTTATTACAAGTGTTTCAGCGGACGCGCGTTCGGTGTCGATTTCCTCATCGGTGATTGAGGCGAAGACCTCACAACGCTGCTTCGCGCGGCTGATAAGGACGTTCAGTCGCCGCTCACCACCTTCCATGCCGAGGGGACCGAACGGCATGGCGAAAATGCCCTGAGCGTCGCGTCCATACCCGACGGATATAAGAATGACGTCACGTTCGTCACCCTGAACATTCTCAAGATTTGAGATGAAGAAGGGTTCTGTGTGATGACCGTGAAAAAAGGCTTCCGTATCCGGATTCTGCCGGCGTAGCACTTCTAGCTGATCCTGAATGGCACGGCGTTGCTTCATGGAGAACGTAGCGACACCGAGCGAGAGGTCAGGATGCTTCGTCGCATCAAGGGCAGTAAAGCATCGTCGCCAGCAGATATACCACTGTCGACAGCTAACAGAAAAGGAAGTAAATCGCTGAGCAGCGGTTTGAGATCTGTAACGACGCGCTTTACAGTGCGTGCCTGAGCCCCTACTCCGTGCCGGTCTGGTAGACGAGATGCGATTAACCGGGTTTCAGTACCAAGGCCGCCAAAGCTGCGCATCCAGGCGACCAGCGCGGAAAAGCGGAGCGGACGCGGAACGATCTCCACGCCAGGAAGCTGGCGAAAGCTTGGCGGCCGAAAAAGTCGCCCGCCTGGAGAACGGCTCTGGCTTTTTTCCGGAGGCAAGGTGGTCGAGGAGTGGAAGCAGCTCGGACAGCGGCAGCTTGGGGTCCGCCAGAAAGGACCGCACCAGGCGATCTGCCGTTCGCCACTTGCCGGAAACCAAGCGCAGTAAACTCGTGCCGTGGCTTGCGAGCACCTGACGAGCCTGGCCGAGTTCCGTATCCCAGGCTCCTTCGGCAAAGTGGTTCGCAACGGCCGCCCGGCTTCGGTTCCAAAGATGCGGCTGCGTCAGCTAGGTCGGCGACCTGCTCAATCCCGTGATCCCAGATCGACGCTGCAAACGCTTCTGGGCTTGCGTCGGGGGCCAACTCGAGAGACTCCGCAGTTTGTATAAGTTTGCCGATCGAACGAATAGTTTCGACGGAGACGACGATTCCTAGCTGCTGCTGCAGCTTGCCTGCCTGCAACAAAAGCTCTGCAAGGAGAGACACCGTGCGCTGTAGGGTGCTGCCCGCCTCTGGCTGTGCTGAAAATAATGGCAGGAAGCCGGTCATGAGTTGTGCGTCATGTTCCATCTGCCCAACCGAAATATTCCATGCCTCGGGTTGCAGCGCTGCGGCTAGCTGCTGAGTAAGAGCCGCGGCGTGAGCTCCATCGTGCAGAAGCGCTTCGAGCTCAATCTGCCTGCCGGGGTCGTGCCAGTCTGCGGAGGTAAACGCCGCGGCAGTCAGGTCCGGAGCCTCGGCTAGGCGGCGTGCGAGTGAAACAATCTTTTGCGAGGTCGCTGGCCGCCTCAGGAACGGGCATGCTCAAAGTCCTGGCCAGCGTTTCGCTCTCAGCCGAGAGGTGTTCGAGATCCGTGCGCCGTCTTTGAATGAGCTTCAGGAATCAACCACTCGCCAGTGTCGAACTGAATGTGCTCCCAACGGGCATGGAGCAGTTCAGACTTGCGGACAAGGGCCAGCAGGATGATGTGCAGGCCAGCTTGAACTGCCGCCGAATGTTCGATCGGTAAAGCCCTTCCAGGTAGCACTTGATCTCGTCTGGCGAGAGCGCGCGCGTCCGGGGTCTGGCACGAGTGATAAATCGTGTCGGGGTCGCGTGGGCAGGATTGAGCGTCACGAGTCCACACACGACGGCGTAGTCGAAAGACGCGCTTCAGGAGATTGCGCAGTTGCGCTGCCGAGGCGTTGAAGCCGTTGTCTCGCTTGCGAAAGACGAGCCGCTGCACATCCTGCGCCGTCACATTTCGCATGGACACCGTACCGAAGGCGGAGTAAAACTCCTTCTCCAGGTAGCGGCGGAGCTGGGTCGCATCTTTGCGGTCCTTCTGGATGACTTCTGCGAAGTAGCGCTCGCAGAAGTCGCGGACTGTGGAAGCGTTCGCCAGCGCCACTTTTTGAAGCTGCTTTTGTCTGGCCGGCGATTTTCCCCGAAACGCAAGCGTCGCCAACTCGTCCCGCTTCGTCCGAGCCTCTTTCAGGCTCAGCATCGGATACTGGCCGAGCGAGACCTTCTCGGTCTTGCCCTTGAACTGATATCAATAGCGCCAGCTCACGCCGGCCGGCATGACTTGGAGCGCCAGTCCCCGGCCGTCGCTGATGGCGTAGCGATCCGCGCGAGGCTTCAGCCGCTTGATCTGCACGTCTGTCAGCGGCATTCCACCCTCGATCTTGTCCACTAGCAAACGGAAAGGTTGTCCACAAGAAGGAGTGTACCCCTCGGTGGACAAGATTCATTCAGGATCGGGTCAGACTGCCTTGGACAGCAACCTGTGTGAAATCTCTGTATTTACTGAGTTAGCGACCACCAACCGGACGCGGTTGGCTCTGCCGGGAGCCGCTCTTATTTTCCGATGCAGAAGGTGGAGAAGATGCGAGCGAGGATGTCGTCGGCTGTGGTCTGGCCGGTGAGCGTGTCCAGTGCTCGCAGGGTTGTGTGCAGGTCAAGCAGTAGTACCTCATGTGGAAACCCGGTGCTGTTGGCCTCTGTTGCACTTGCAAGGGCGGAGAGGGCTGTCAGAAGGCTCTCCTGTTGACGGCGATTGCTCAACGCGCCACTCTCGACAACGCCGCCGCCGGCTTGCAAAAGCGTTAGAATCGCGGTGCGCAAGCTATCGATTCCTTCCCCGGTCAGGGCGGAAACCTCGACGATCGGCTGTTTGCTGATTGGCTCGGGATGAGCCGGTAAGCTGGCGAGCTCTGATGCATCCGTCCGGCCCGGCAGCTCGCTCGAATCGACCACCAGATCAATTTTGTTGCGCACCAGCACATGTGGCCGTCCGGAGAGGCCTGCCGCAAGCGACATCTCCTCCTCGGCGGATCGGGCGGTTGCATCGTGCACCAACAGAACTACATCGGCATCGGCAAGCGCCTCCCGTGAGCGCTCGATGCCTTGCCGCTCGGCCTCGTCCACCGGCGCTTCGTCTGCCAGGCGCAGACCTGCGGTGTCCACCAGGCGCACTGGAATGCCGGCAAGGGACCAGGTCTCCTCCACGGTGTCACGGGTGGTACCCGGCACCGGCGTAACGATCGCGCGTGGGCGTTCCAGCAGCCGATTAAAGAGCGAACTTTTGCCTGCATTGGGACGGCCAACCAGAGCGAGCGAAACGCCTGTCCTGAGCAGTGAAGCAGCACGAAAGCTGTGGGCAAGGCTCTCCAGAGATGCCTGCACGGCACTGATCTCCGCTGCGATGAGGTGCGGAGCGACCACGTCCACATCGTCGAGTTCGCCCGAAGCAAAGTCCATACCGGCCTCCAGGGAGGCGATCAGGTGGAGGAGCTGCTCTTTGGCCGGAGCGATACGGCGGCTAAGTGCGCCGCCAAGCTGTTGTGCGGCAGCGCGCGCCTGCTCCAGCGTCTGTGCGGCGATGAGGTCGTGTACGGCTTCAGCCTGCGTCAGATCGAGACGGCCAGCTAGAAAGGCGCGCTGTGTGAACTCACCTGGCCCGGCCAGGCGTGCGCCATGGCTCAAGGCCGCGGTGAGAACGGTGTTCAGCACGATGGGTGCCCCGTGGGCGGCAATCTCGACGACATCCTCGCCGGTGTAGGAGTTGGGAGCAAAGAAGGCTGTGACCACAGCCTCGTCGATCGTATTGTCCGGGCTTGGCGCGCCATCGGTGGCCTGGTCCGGATCCAATACGCGCGCAAAGCGGGCGCGGGTGTGCTCGAGTGGCTCACGCACACGCACCAATCGATGAGCGATGGCCACCGCATCCGGTCCCGCGAGCCGCACGATGCCGATGCCTCCGCGTCCTGGCGGCGTGGAGATCGCGGCGATGGTATCCGGCTGCGATCGTTCCTCGGGAGACCCGGGCGGCGTAGCGGAATGTGCGTGGGAGATTGACTCGGGCACCCAACCAGCATCGCACGCGTTGTTTACGATCTGCTTGGTCGCTTGGTCGCTTGGTCGCTTGGTCGCTTGGTCGCTTGGTCGCTTGGTCGCTTGGTCGGCTCACTCTCCGCGATGACGTAACAACCGATGTAGCACCTACCCCAAGGGGGTGTAAGCGCACCGCGTAACAAACCCTTCGTAATGGTCCGAAGTAGGTATTTAGCCGGCGGAACACAATGCCTAGAATCGCTCCCAGGCAGAAGGCTTTTAGGACTCATGCCCTGATCCGGCTGCTATCTCGTTTGCAACTCCGGCAGCGACGCCGTGCTGGCTCGGTCGACTACGGCGTAGTCGTGGCCGCGCCGAACCGTGTTCTCACGTTGAGGCAGGCGAACAGATTTACAAATACTAAAGCTGAATTTCTGGAGCTCGCGGTTGCACATGGAGATCGGTCTACCCATCTCGAAACTTCAGATTGCGTTTACGGGGCTTGCGCCCTACACGCGCATGGAGACCTGCCCGGTACTCGAGGTGCCGATCGCGGTACTCACGATGACCGAGGCGATCCAGCAGGTGAATCAATGGGTGGCGACCGGCAGCCGCGCGCACCTGGTCACGTTTGTAAATGCGCACATGGCGGTGGAAGCGCAGTTGCGGCCTAATTTTCGCCAGAGTCTCCGCGAGATGGACCTGAACTGCCCTGATGGCGCACCGGTATTTTGGCTGGCCCGCCGCGAGCACGGAACACGTGTCGGCAAGATCTCCGGCCCGGAGTTTATGCCCATGTTCTGCGAACAGTCTGTTGCGCTCGGGCATCGGCATTTCCTCTACGGTGGTACAGAGGGCGTGGCGGCAGAGGCCGGCGAGGCGCTGCAGAAGCGGTATCCCGGTATTCAGATTGCCGGACACTTCTGCCCGCCATTTCGCCCGCTCGATAACGCGGAGAGGGCTGCGGTGATCGCGACGATCAACAGCAGCGGTGCCGATGTAGTTTGGGTCTGCCTCGGATGTCCTAAACAGGAACAGTGGATGACCGAGATGCGGGATCACCTGCAGGCGAAAGTAGTGCTGGCGGTGGGGCAAGCGCTCGATATCCTGGCTGGGCGAACTAAGCGGGCCCCCGCGCTCCTGCGGAACTATGGAGGGGAGTGGGCCTATCGCCTGGTCAAGGAGCCACGGCGGTTATGGAAGCGCTATATGGTCACGAACTCGCTTTTTGTACTTTTTGTGTTGCGGGAACGTCTGGACCGTGGCCGGCGTCGTGGCACGCCCGATGAAAGCGCAGCCCGGTAACGGCCTGCAACACCCAGCCAAACCGGCCGCAGTGCCTCGAGTCCTACGCCCTGCGACGCATCGGATTCCTTGATGGTTACCGATGTGTAAGGGCAAGGGCTCGTTAAAGCAGCTGAACCCCTTTTGCTCTGACTCTTTTGTGCTATGTTTCTACAACAGTCAGGTGAGGCGCGCGAGCGCTGGACCGATTGAGACCCCTGTGGAGGCACAAGCGTGTATTCGATTCTTAGGTCAATCGTGGACTGGGCTATCGTGCACCTTGTTCGGCAGTACGAAGCGCTCGACTCGACAGAACAGGGAGCGGACCGCAAAGTGGCCAAATCTCTCCATCTGAACGCCGCACCCTCCCAGGGCCGTAGCTAAGCTTTCGCGCTCAAGTGGTGCCATGGCTCCCCCTCGATCGGCATGGGCATTCCCGGCTGAGGAACTACAGCTTCCCGGGGATGCGCTTGCTTATCGGGATACCACCTTTGCATTAGTTCTGATTTTCTGCGGCAAACGCTTGTTATGCTGCGGACAGGCAGGTGCCGGTCTGCGAGGCGTTTCTTGGCCGCTTCGAGTTGTGCGCCGTCCCGGTCTCGGTCACCGTCGCGCCTCGCCTTCTATGCGAGGTGCACCGGTGCTGCAATCTGCTTGGAAATGACGAACGTACTCCAATACAAGGGCGAGGACGGCAGATCGGCGGCAAAGGAGCCGTCACGAGCCGCTCGCAGCACGTTGGGGAAGAGAAGTCGGGGGCAGAATTTGAGTGCCGACCAGATCAGGGTGGCCCTGCTCACGAACAGCCTTTCTCCCCATAGCCTTCCTGTCTGCGAACATATCAGTCGTTCCGTTAAGGAATTTCGCGCTTTTCTTTCCGCGGCGGCGGACCGGTACCACAACTTCCCCAAGCCCGAGGCTAGCTTTCGGATCACTGTCCAGCGCTCGTTCAACCGGCTGCGTTTTCCACGAAAGGCGTATGGCCATTGGCAAAAAAGCGAGCTGCATGTGCCCTATGACACCTATCTGCAACTGCGTGCGTATGACCCTGATCTGATTCTTTCCGTGCAGCTGGGTCTACGCACGGCATTGGCGATTTTGTATCGGCTGCGGCGGCCAAGGGTGAAGCTCATTCTGTGGGCGACCC
This sequence comes from uncultured Acidobacteriaceae bacterium, assembly GCA_964247595.1. Taxonomy (GTDB): domain Bacteria; phylum Acidobacteriota; class Terriglobia; order Terriglobales; family Acidobacteriaceae; genus Granulicella. Next base: position 10,560 of record CAXTUW010000027.1, read on the forward strand.
TGTCGCGTCACACGGAGGCTCGGCGTCACTGGGTGCGCAAAGCCTTACGGCGTTGGATCGTGCGCCACATCGATGGCGCGTTTGTGAACGGGCGGCAAGGAGAGGAGTACCTTCGATTGCTGGGGTATGAAGGACCTGTCACGACGATCCCGTATGCAATCGACGAGAGGTATTTCGCGGGCGGCTCGTACCGTCCGCGGCAGGGCGTGTTTCATCTGATCTATGCCGGACAACTGGTAGCCCAAAAGGGTTTGCGGCCGTTTTGCACGGCTTTAAATCGCTGGTGTGCCGCGCATCCAGACACGGAGATCCGTTTCGATCTGGTCGGCGACGGCTCCGACGCCAGGGCGATCCGAACCATGAGCACAGAAGGAAACCTGGCGATTACGATCTTCCGCCCCATGGATCAGCAACGGCTGGCGACACGGTATCACCAGGCCGACATACTGGCCTTTCCGACCCTTGGCGATGAATGGGGAGTCGTCGTGAATGAGGCGATGATCGCTGGACTTCCGGTGCTCGGCAGCATCTACAGCCAGGCAGTGGTTGAGCTCGTCGAAGATGGTGTTGCGGGTTGGCGATTCGATCCCAAAGACGAAAAAAGTCTGTTTCAGGCCTTTGATCGCGCATTCTCTTCCAACATCGAGCAGCTCGAGGAGATGTCGACGCGCGCCCAGGATCGCATCGCAGAGCTTTCTCCGGCGTTTGTGGCCGCTTGTGCCGTGGAAGCTATGCAGCGTATCTATCAAGGGCGCGTTTAGCTGTGGCCGCCGTTGGATTGTTGATGCAGGTCGAGCTGGTGACGCACGTCGAACGGTGCGGTAAAAGCTTCGTCGGCTTCGGTAGGAGCGCGCCGGCTTGAGGGTTGCCATTGCCCACAACCGGTATCAACAGGCAGGCGGCGAGGATAAGGTTGTGGCCGCTGAGGCGGCCATGTTGCGCCGGCGCGGGCATGAGGTTGAGATGCTCGGCTTCGATAACGAAGCTATCGTGGGCGCGCCGGGGATGGCCTTCGCCGCAGCCAAGTCCTTTTTTTCACCCACGGCATATAAGCAGGTCGGTACTTCGCTGGCGAGCTTTCGCCCGGATGTTCTCCACGTCCACAACTTCCTGCCGACGCTGTCGCCGGCGGTGTTTTTTGCGGCTGAGAAGGCGGGTGTTCCGGTCGTGCAGACGCTGCACAACTATCGCCTGATCTGCGCCAACGCTCAGCTCTTCCGCGATGGTCACACCTGTGAGCTGTGCCTCGAAAAACGTTCGTTCTTGCCGGGGGTGCGGCGGGCCTGCTACCGGGGCAGCCGCGCAGGCAGCGCGGTCGTGGGCGGAACCGTGGCGTTGCACGCCGGCCTGGGCACATGGGACCGGCGCGTGACGCGGTATATCGCGCTTTCGCATTTTGCTGCACAGAAACTCGGAACCTTCCGTATACCCGCGGCAAAGATCCGCATCAAGCCTAACTTTGTTCCGGATGCGGGCACAGGAGAGGGTGCAGGCGGATACGCGTTGTTTGTGGGAAGACTGAGCAGGGAAAAGGGCCTGGATACACTGCTGGCCGCGGACTGTCTCGGAGAACTGGCGATGCCGGCCCTTATCGTAGGCGACGGCCCGATGCGCGAGGCGGTGGAGAGAGCTTGTGCCCGCGTAGGAAGCCGGCTGGTCTATCTTGGACCAAAGGCTGAGTCCGAGGTACGCGTCCTGATGGAAGGGGCTGTCGTGCTGCTGGTGCCTTCGCTCTGGTACGAGGGATTTCCCATGGTGATGGTCGAGGCGCTATCGCTGGGGCTGCCCGTAGTGGCATCGCGGATCGGAGGCCTGCCTGAGATCGTGGAGGACAACGTCTCCGGACTTCTTAGCCCGGCGGGCGATGCTCAGGGGCTGCTGGACTGTCTCAAGCTCTTACAGCGCATGGAGGCAACGCAGATGCGGGCCATGCGCAACGCTGCCCGCTCTCGCTATCTGGAGTTCTATGGTGAGGAAGCCAATTATGCCAAGCTGGTGGAGATCTACGCCGAGGCGATCGCTGCGGGGCACGCCAATTGAGGCCAATGCAACTATCGTGCGGTTGCGCCACCGGCCCCGGCATGGTGAGCTTTGAGGACCGCTGTAGCAAAGCGGGCACCGTCGTACGCTTACTGCGGCACAGGTAAGATCCACCGTTTTAGCTTTGATTTAGTTTTGCTGCTGAAAATGCTGCATTCGATCTTGGCAATGTGCCGCCTCAGGTCTTTCGGTTTCCAGCATGGTCGAGATAAAGAAATGATTCGAACCAACGCCAGTGCGCAGAGTGTCGAGAAGCCCGTGCAGAGAGCCCGGAAACGGACCAAATTGGCCATTCTCGTGAACACGGTGGCTCCTTATCGAATTCCCAGTTATGCGGCGCTGGCGGAAACCTTTGAGACCCTTGTGCTCCACGGTGGGCGCGAGGCGAATCGGTCGTGGGCGTTGGATTTGCCTCCTTCGTTAAAAGCAAAAGAGGTCTGGACGGTGCAGATTCCCGTGCGGAAGCAGACCGGGGTCACGGGTGTTTGGGATACGCAATACATACACTTGAATGGGGGGCTGGTATGGTGGCTGCCGCTCTTTCGTCCAGATGTGATTCTCAGCAATGAGCTTGGGCTGCGTACCGTTCTAGCGGTCGCCTATGGATGGCTCGCCCGGATACCCGTGTGGGTGCAGTGGGAAGGAACACTGCACTCCGAGCGCCATGTGCATGGATCCAAGCGAGCCCTGCGCAAACTGCTGCTCAAGGTGATCCGTCACTGGGTCAGCTATGGCGCGAGTTCGAGCGAGTACCTGCTGAGCCTTGGCGTACCGCCGCCGCAGCTATTGGAAGTGCAGAATAGTGTGCCCCACGCTCTTTTTCTGAAGGCACCGGAACATCCTGTTTCCTGGCTGCAGGATGCGCCGAAGCCAGTGATCTTGAGTGTTGGCCAGATGATTCGCCGCAAGGGTTTTCATGCGCTCCTGGATGCTTGCGGCCGGATGGCGGATCGCGGTATCCCGTTCACCCTCGTGCTGGTGGGGGAGGGGCCGGAACGTGAACGGCTTGTACAGCAGGCCAGGGTAGCCGGCATTGTGAACTTCCATGTACTCCCGAATCAATCGCAAGAGGTGCTGAACACGTTGTACCGCGCTGCGGATGTATTCATATTTCCCTCCATGGAGGACGTGTGGGGGTTGGTTGTCAGTGAGGCGCTGTGGGCGGGTACGCCTGTGCTTTGCTCGAAGTATGCGGGTTGTGCCGACATTGTGCCGGAGGAGAACATATTCGATCCGGTTTCAGAGCTTAGCTTCGACGACGCGCTGACGAGAGCGATCGAAGGTCGCGTGCGTCCCGGATTCGTGGGCAAACTGATGACTTGTGAGCAGGTCAGCGAGGCCATGCGGCATTCGTTCATGCAGGGGTCGCCTGCTACAAGCGCAAGCTTTAGTCCCCAAAATTCAGCGGCAACGAGCGCGTGATTCGTTTGGAAGCTTTGCGTTGGTGAGATTGCTTTCGGGTGCTATGGGTGATGCTGGTCGCCTAAGGTGATGTTGGCGGCCGAGAGCTTTGCTGCCCAGCGTGCCCGCTCGGCATCTTCCGCTTCAAGATTCATTTTGCCGTCACTAAGGCAAGGATCGGTGAAGTGATTATGCGTGAACAGATCGGTTGCATTCAGGTCAGAGGTGCGGACCCAGATGTCGCCCGTAATTGCCTGCCCGTTCGCGTCGGGTTTCAGCATGCCGCCCTTCGTGCCTTTCACGACGTTGTTGTAGAAGTCCGGAGCGGCATAGTAGTTCCAAAGGATGGCTGCATTTACAAACGGCATCGCGAACCATTTACCCTGCGCGTCCATACCGCACGAAACCACCCGGTTGCCGCGGGCAAGGATGTCATGACCGCCAGCGATCTCAACACCGGAACCGGCGGTGTGGACCATCTGATTTGTCTCAAAGGAGACGAACGCCGTTACGGGAGCCATACTGTCGCCATCGGCGATGAGACCCGCGCCGGTGTATGCGGCGGTTGTTGTTGAGGAGTAACCCTCCATGTAGTTGTCGTGTACACGTATCGGCGCGGCTGCGCTGCCCTGGCTCTTGTAGATGTTGATGACATCCTCGGTGGAGCTGCTGCCGATCGTGTCGATCGCCTCGTTCCAGGCGATCTCCGCGCCGGAGGGGGCAGAGACATCGTGCAGATAGATGAAGTGGCCGAGGCTGGGCCGCGTTGGCTCCAGGCCGCCCGCTCCGTCGCTGGCTCTGTCCTCCATCTCGCGCGCTGTATTGCGGGTCAGCGATAGGGCGGACAGGGTGGAGGAAAGCACGCGGATGCCATAGCTGACGCCGCTCATGGAGCAGTGCGCGACGTGCAGCGACGCGACGTTCTGCGCGGTGAGAAAAGCGCCGCGCTGCATGCCTGCGCTGCCCGGATCGAGTGCGGTCCCAGTTACATCTTCCACGGTGACATGGGCGCCGCTTCCCGTGCCGTCGATGTTGATCAGGTCGCCGCGGCTTGTGATGACGGCATCATGCAGGATTACGGGCTGATCGGTGAGAATGCTGACGGCCGGCACAGCCGGATCGTCACTTGTCCATGCGCCTGAGTAGGTTCCTCCTGCGGTGATGACAATGGGTCCTGGGGGAACGGTGGTCACGAGCACAGACGCGGAGAGCGGATCCGCGTCTGTGCATTGGGCTACAACGGTCGCGGCTCCCGGTGCGTAGCCGCGGAACCGGCCTTTTCCTTCTGAAATAAGAACTGCGGGGTTGGAGGAACTCCAATCGCAGGGCACACCGGTACCGGGGCTGCTTGCGTAAAAGCTGGTTGCCTTAAAGTTCAAATCGGCTCCAACCTGCAATGTGCCGGCTGCAGGGGAAAGTTCGGCGAGAGGCAAGCCGGCGCGAACCATGCCACCGCAACTCTGCAACAGCAGCAGCGTACAGGAACAGAGAACTGCCAGCGCCAACCGACAGCAAAAGCGAAGCAATTTGCTCAAATCATATCTGGAACCGCGCACCACTTCCCCCATGGCGAACAGCCGGGACTGCCAACTGTCTCCCCGGCTCTATGCCGCTGAGCCTCTTATCGGCGATGTGTGCGCTAGCCCTAAACCTGGCTCAGAATGCAACAGAGGAGTGATTGACCGCGACCGGTTTAAACTCCCATCTTTAGTTCATGGCGGAGTTGGCGAGGCTGACAAAGGATAGTGCCGAGGCAAGTCCCAGCCCAGCAGGCGCGGCAGAGAGTGCCGAGGCAACTGGGCTGGAGACGCCGGTCGTCCTCATCGTTTTCAATCGTCCAGAGCTCACACAGGTTGTGTTCAGCCGCATCGCCGAGGCACGGCCCCGCAAGCTGCTGCTGGTGGCGGATGGTCCTCGAGCTGATCGGGGAGGCGAAGCGCAGCGATGCGAAGAGGTGCGCCGGATCGTCTCGGCTGTGCACTGGGATTGTGACGTGAAGACGAACTTTGCGGCAGAAAACATGGGCTGCCGCCGGCGCGTGATCAGTGGGCTTCACTGGGCGTTCGAGCAGGTGGAAGAAGCGATCATCCTGGAAGACGACATCCTGCCCGATCCGAGTTTCTTTCCCTTCTGCCGGCAGATGCTTGCGCGCTACCGCGACGATGAACGCGTCTCGATGATCTCCGGGTTCAATATCGGAGCCGACAGGGCGAAGGCACCCGACGACTACTTCTTTTCACGCTTGACGCATATCTGGGGCTGGGCCACCTGGCGACGAGCCTGGCAGCACTATGACGAGCACATGACCGCGTGGCCCTCCCCGCAACGGCCGCAAGCGCTGCGGCGAGTCTTCCCCGAGGCCTCCGCTTTGCGGTATTGGACGCCGATTCTGGAGGGCATGCACCGCGGGAAGGGCCCCAATACCTGGGACTACCAATGGATGTTTACGAACGTTATGCGGGAGGGCGTATCGATCGTGCCCCAGATCAATTTGGTGCAAAATCTAGGGTTCGGACCGGATGCCACCCATCCCACTGCTCCCTGTAGCGCGCCCAGGGTCGGCGTTGGCCGCCTGCGGTTTCCATTGCGGCACCCGTCGCGCGTGGAGCCTTCGGCGGCGTTGGACGCCCTCGATCAGGAACTCAGCGAGTGGCATACCCCCGCGCTGCTGCCGAGGGCGGTTCGGAAGGCCAGGCGGGTGCTTTTGGGCTACCCTGGCTGTGCAACCCGGGCTGGGGTGGAAGTGGCGTTGGCGGCGCATGCTTCCGCAGCGGCGCCGCCCCCGGCACGCCTGGGGCCGGAGCCGGCTACTGCTGGCGGTTGACTGGCTTGTGCTGTTCGCCCCAGCCACGCCGAGCGCAGATTGCGTTTTGCTGGTTCGCCTCGACAATATTGGGGACTTCGTCGTTTGGCTCGATGCCGCGGAGGCGATCGTCCGGCATTATCGCGCCCAGGGAAAGCGAGTGACGCTGCTCGCCAATGCGGTGTGGCAAGGCTGGGCACAAGAGCTCGGGCTGTTCAATCAGGTGATGGCGCTCGAGGAGAAGCGGTATCGGCGAGACCTGCGCTACCGGTTACGAATGGGTAAAGAGATTCGTGCGTGTGGCTTCGGTACAGCCGTACAGACGGCGTATACGCGCATTCTGGAGGGCGGCGATGCTGTCGTCCGGATCAGCGGAGCGCCAGATCGTATCGGGCCAACAGGCGTCTTCGATCGAGGGGCGGAGCGGAATCGCACCATTGCGGACCAGTGGTATACGGCGTTGCTTGCGACCGATGAGGCACCAGCAGCCGAGATACGGCGCAACGCTGCCTTTGTGCGCGCACTAACCTCGACTCCCTATAGTGCCAAAGTCGTGAATCTGCGCGACCACATGCAATTGCCCTTACCGAAGGATCTTGCCGCGGAGCTCGATGGGAAACGCTACTTCGTTCTGTTTCCTGGGGCCACCTTTGCGGGAAGGCTTTGGCCTGCGCACCGGTATGTTGCGCTCGCGAAACGGCTCCATGAGGCAACAGGTTTTATCGCGCTCATCTGTGGAGGTCCAAGTGAAGCCGCCCAGGCTGCCTGGATCTGCAAGGAATTGAGCACACCTGCCCTGAACTGGGTAGGCCGCACCAGCCTTTCGGGACTCGCGGCGGTTCTGGCCCATGCGGAGCTGCTGGTCGGCAATGAGACCTCCGCTGTGCACATCGCGGCCGCTGTGGGTACACCCTCGGTGTGCATCGTGGGCGGCGGCCATTACGGGCGTTTCATGCCCTATGACGTAGAAGCGCAGGACGGTCGTCCACTGCCGATTGCTGCCGCGCACAGGATGGGCTGCTTTGGCTGCGACTGGCGGTGCGTGTATCACCCGCCAAAAGGCACGCCCGTACCCTGCATTGAAGAGGTCAGTGTTGACGAGGCCTGGGCCGCCGTCGGCCGTGCGCTTCCCCGCACACGCTCGGGCGAGGATGCGGAGCAAGCCGGCATCAAGGTTCCTGGAGAACTTACGGTACTTCAGTGCCGATAAGAGGGTCGATCAATAGGGACTTTATAGCTAAGCTATGGACCCACAACGATGTTGCAGAGCCCTGCCCCATTCGTGCCATGGTGACTTTCGTCACGGGACTCGACACTCTTTCTAAGACTTCCAACCTTCCCCAGGTGACTGAGAAACAGGCCTGGCTAGACAAGGAAGCGCGGACCGTAGCCGAGCAGCCCAGCCCCTGTGTAGCGACTCAATCGTCGTTTCTTTCAACTTTTCGTTGACGTTTTTACCACCATGCGGTTTGGCTGAGCAGGACACGACGCGACGTGGATGGCCCATGTAGCCAGTCAGCTTTACCGCGAGGGATCTCCCTTTGGATATGCAGGTCGTAGCGCTGGAAAACAGAACGATACTGGCGGAGCCGGCCGCGCCTGCGGCTTCCACCATGCCGCGATTCGCCCCGGCGACCAGGTATCCGGTGACATCGGAGGCTGAGTTGGAATTCCACGAGGTAGGAGCAGCCCTGATGCGGCGGCGCTACCTCATCGTGGCCTTCGCGGTGCTTGGCCTGCTTGGTGGTCTGCTCGTCGCTTTGACGACGAAGAAGACCTACAGCGCAACGGCGACGGTGGAGTTTGCGCAGCCGAACACCCATGCGCTGGGGCTCGACGATCCCTCCAATAGCGCCAGTGATGTGTCGACGTTGGAATTGCTGAATACGGAGCTGAAGACGCAGCAGACCGAGATAACGGACGATGCCACGACGCTTGCGGTAATCCGTCAGCTGCACCTCGATACGCAGCAGCCCTTTGCGATTCCGGCTGGCTTAAGCCAAAGCAATCCATTGAGCCGTGAGCGCAATTTGTCCCTCGACCAGGCACCGTACCAGCGAGAGCGCGTGATCAAACTCTTTCAGCAGCACCTCGGTGTCGATGTGGTGAAGGGTACGCGCCTGCTGAATATCACGTATACGGACAGCGATCCGGTACGCGCGGCGGCTGTGGCAAATGCCGTGGTGGCGGCATCGATCGACCAGACCTCGGGCCGGCATAACGCGACATTTAACCAGGTGACCTCCTGGTTGACGGACCAGCTCGCCTCCTTGAAGGAGCGTGTTGAAGAGAGCCAGAAACAGGCAGAGCAGTATGAGAACGCCAACCAGCGTGATCTTGCCGGCATGACCATTGCCGCTTCGAGTGCAGCGGGCGGGGCCGGACGCATCGATGCACCCAGTGCGTCCGAAAGTGTTCCAGTGTCGCGCCTCCTGGCATTGAACAATGAGCTCACGAGTGCACAGGTGGCACGCATCGCCAAAGAGGCGATCTACCGTGTGGTGCAAACAGGCGACCCCGAGGCGATGTTGAGCATCGGCAGCAGTTCGCTCGTATCTGGCCAAGGCGCGGACAGCACGTTGGCCCCTGGCAATGGTGGGTTGGCGCTGCTGCAACGTTTGCGCGAGCAGCAGGCGCAGGTGAATGTGCAAGCCGCAACAGCCGCAGCGAAGTATGGTGCCAAGAATCAGGTCATGGTCGAGTACGGCCATCAACAGGCCGCCGTTGACGCACAGATCTCTGCTGAAGTGAACCGCATTCGGGAGCGGGCCAGAAAGGATCTCGAGCTGGCCGTGAGTGCTGAAGATGGCCTGCGCGCGAAGGTCACAGCACAGCAGGGTGAAGTGAGCCAATGGACGACCAAGGCAGATCACCTTCTGCTGCTGCAAGGTGAAGCTGCCTCCACGCGAGCGCTCTACCAGGATCTCTTCGCGAAGCTGGAGGAGTCGCAGTTCGCCGCCGGCATCCGGGCGTCACGTGTGACCTTGCTGGACGCGGCGCGCGTGCCCACTGTAGCCGCAGCGCCGAACAAGAGGCAGGACCTTGCACTGGGATTTCTGGTGGGTACGGTGTTAGGGTTCATCGGTGCCTTCCTGATAGAGCTTTTAGACGATGCTTTACACTCCGAGGAGCAGGTGCACAAGGCTTTTGGCGCACCGATTCTGGGCTCCATCCCACGCTTTCCGAGCGGCGGGAATGACGCGAAGCCCTGGGTTGTGTCTGCGCCGCGCTCAAGCGTCGCGGAGGCCTACCGCACGTTTAGAACCTCCGCGTTCGCGCCTCGTTCGCAACATCATTGCAAGACGCTTCTGGTGGCCAGCGCACGGCCAGCCGAGGGCAAAGCGACAACCTGCCTGAATGCGGCGGCTGCGCTTGCGGTGCAAGGCCACCGCGTCTTGATCCTGAACGCCGATCTGCGGAGAAGCCATACAACCGAGCCCTTCGGGATCACCTCGCGGGCGGGATTAAGCCTTTGTCTCGCGGGTCAGATCTCCGCCGAGCAGGCCATCCATCCTATAGCTGAGGTGGAAAACCTTTATGTGCTGCCTGCCGGTCCCGTGCCTGAAAAGCCTTCGGAATTGCTGAGCTCAGAGTGTTTCAGCTCGCTTATGGGTGAGCTGAAATCAAGCTTCGACTACATCCTGATGGATAGCCCGCCGGCGCTGCTGTTCACCGACGCCAGGATTCTCTCTTCGTATGCCGATGCGTATGTGATGGTGGTGCAGGCCTCAAAAACACCGAAAGCCGATCTGCGTAAATCTTTGGATTCGCTGTATGGATCGAGCGCGGCCTTTCTCGGCGTTGTGTTCAATGGAGCGCGGGTCAAGGCGCCGCGTTATGGGAAGTTCGGCTATGGGGCTTAGAAACGTGAAAAGCATTTCGTCCGCGATCGCGACACTTGCTCTTGTCCTGGGCACGCAGCCGGGCCATGCGCAAAGTAACAATCCGTATGTGATGGCAAATGTGGATGACCAAGCCACGGGAGCGCAGCGCCGTCCCCTTGTGCCCTACAGTCAAACACCGGTCAGCCCGGCTCCGGAGGACTTTGAGAAGTCCCCCGTTGCTCCCGGAACGCTGCTCGCGATGGATGTGTACAACGTGCCGGAGCTTTCGGGCATGACGTTGCGAGTGGATGCCGGCGGTGATGTATCTGTGCCGACGTTGGGTTCTGTGCATGTTGCAGGAATCACATTGTCCGAGGCGCAACAGGCGATGGAAAAGGCGCTGGTCTCGGGAGAGATCCTGGTCGCTCCCATTGTTCGCCTCACGGTAGTGCAGTTCCCCGCGGAGTATGTTTCTGTGCTGGGTGAGGTGCAGAATCCTGGGCGCTATCTCGCCATCGCACAACGAAGCCTTAGCGATGTGCTGGGTCTAGCAGGTGGGGAAACCGTTTCAGCAGGTGATGACATTGAGATACAACAGCCGGCGTCTTCGGCCCACGGCTCAACGGCAACGACGCAACACATACGCTATGCGCAACGCGATCCCGTCGCCGGTCTTGAGAACGTATCGGTAAAGCCGGGCGATGTCGTCGTCGTGCACAGGGCCGGTGTGGCCTATGTGCTCGGTGCGGTGAACAGGCCCGGAGGCTACCTGATGGCAAACGGCGGCAAGCTGGATGTGTACCAAGCTCTTTCGCTCGCCGGTGGTACCTCGCTGGATGCGGCGCGTAACGGGATGTACATCGTTCGGCCGCATGATGAGGTATTCGAAACCATCAAGGTGCCTTTCTCGAAGTTGAGCAAGGGACATCCATCCGAGATTCAGTTACAACGCAACGATGTGCTCTACATCCCGCGCAGCGGATGGAAGGTGACGTTGCTGGACGGCTCAGCAATTATCGGTGCAGCGGTGAATGCGGCCATTTATACAGCGCACTGAAACCAACACAGAGACGTAATGCAGCCGCACCGAATGGCAGATCTACTGCGGGTGACAACAAGAAAGAGTAGAAGTTCAGGGCTCCACTCAGATATGGAAGCGACAGGAAACAAGAAAACACGCGTTGCGGTACTCATGACCTGCTTTAACCGGCGTGAGCAGACGTTGCGTTGCTTGGAAGGTGTATATGGGCAGGCGCAGTCCCCCTGGCTTGAACTGAGCGTCACGCTGGTCGATGACGGCAGCACGGACGGAACAGCGGAATCCGTGAGCGCATGTTTTCCCGCGGTGAATGTGGTAGCGGGTAGTGGCAATCTTTACTGGAATCAGGGCATGCGATTGGCCTACGCCCATGCATCACGCCGCGAGTGCGACGCCTATCTCTGGCTGAACGATGACACGATGCTGTACCCGCATGCGATTACGCGGCTGGTCGACGTGATGCATACGTTGAGTCAGACCGGAGTGACCGCGATCGTCACTGGAAGCACATGCGATCACGCCAGCGGAGGCCGGAGCTATGGTGGATTTCGTTGGAGCCGCGGCTGGCAGCGCAAGCTCGTTCCCGTGGATCCTCCAGCAAGCGTGCCGGTCCGGTGCGACACGATGAATGGCAACTGCACATTGATCCCGCGACAGGTCACAGAGGCTGTCGGCAATCTTGACGCTGCCTTTCAACACTCTTTCGGAGATATGGATTATGGCTTTCGCGCCGGCGCGGCGGGTTTCTCGGTCTACGTTGCGCCTGGCTTTGTAGGAAGCTGCAGCGACAATTCGCAACAGGGCACATGGCGCGATTCGCGCGCAGGCTTCAAGAAGCGCTGGCAACACCTGACCTCGCCCAAAGGCTCACCCTTCGGCGAGTGGCGCTTATATTGCAAGCGGCACCTGGGCGTGTTGTGGCCTTTGTATACCGTTTCGCCTTATGTAAAGACCATCGCGACTGCCGTGCGCAGGCCGGGTTAGGGCGCGGCTTTATGGAGATCACGTGGAAACGTGTCATCAAGCTCTACGTAGCCTTCTGCATCTGCATGGATGCGGATGTGTTCTTGCGTATCTTCGGGGGCATTACGCCCAGTGCCAACGGGCGCACGGGTATCGTCAACAACCCGATCATGTTTTGCTTTACGGCGGCACTGATCCTGGGCACGATCGCGCTCTCCTTGCCGGGGTACACGCGATGCCTGGCCGTATTGCTGAACAATCCTTGGCTGACGGGCCTCTATCTCTGGAGCGTGTTGTCGATCTTGTGGTCGGTCACCCCTGCGATGATTGTGCGCGGCGGGTTAATGAACTGGGCCTTTCTGTTATGCGGCGTTATCAGCTCGCGCTACCTCGATACCGATGAAGCCGTGGACCTGCTATGTAATCTTGTCTTCTTCCTCGCGTTGTTGAGCATCGTCTTTCAGATCTTCTTTCCCGTGCGCGAGACGATGGCCCCTGGATGGACCGGGGTGTATGGCGAGAAAAATCATCTTGGCATTGGCATGGGCGTGGGCTGCATTGCACAGCTCGCTTCGCCCCGGCGATGGACGTTGTGGCGCGTGCTACAGCTCTCACTGTTCCTGGTGATGTTGGGGCTCTCGCAATCCACGACCTCCATGATCTTTACCCTGGTTGCGGGATCGTTCTATGCGATCGTGCGGATGCCGAAACGAATCCGTCCTTTGGCCACGAGCACAGCTTTGGGAGCGGTGGTGCTCGCCTTCGCGCTTATCCCGCACTTTACCGAAAAGATCTTCGACGTGACGGGCAAGAACACCAATTTTACCGGCCGCGATGTCATCTGGCGCTTCACGTGGGAGCAGTGGAAGACACGACCGATGCTTGGCTATGGCCTATACAGCTTCTGGGAATCAGAAGATACGCTGATTCAACAGTGGCTGGGATGGAATCCTCGACAGGCACACAATGGTTTTCTTGAGATTGGGGTGACGCTCGGTGCTGTTGGTGTCGTGCTGCTGCTGGGGAGTTTAATCAGCGGCCTATTCCTGATAGTGCGTGCGCGGCGGTTAGGTCACAACACAGCGGCGCTTTGGCTGACACTGTCGTGGATTGCCATCATGATCGACAACATCACTGAAGCCGACTTCATGATTCCCGGGCCGCTGTGGTTTACGTACTGCCTTGTGTACTTCGTCACCTATGCTGAGTTGCGGCGTGAGAGCTTGCGACGATCTACCCTTGCCGCTGAACCGCTGGTGCATCTCCATGGTGTGCACCGCCCTGTTTTCACATCGGCCGGCCGACCCTATTTGGCTGTGGTTGAGAGCAGCGGATGACCCTCACGCGAAGGGCGATGGTGCAGGGCTCCCTGGCCGTTGCTGCCGCTACCTGTAGCCATGAGCTGCTCGGGCTTGCGGATAAGACCGCGGCTCTATGGATGTGTGAACGGGCGCTGATCACACACCCTGTTGCGGTGCCGCAGGATTTCGTTGGGATGCATGCGCATCGCTGGCCGATGGGAGATCCGTCCTCGCCGACTCCGACATATGGCTTCGGCGCGGCGCGCTCCCACGATTACGATGGCGCGGCTTGGTATCGCATTCATAAAGCGCCGGGTGTCTTCGATTGGCGGAGGCTGGATGCCTGGGTTGAAGCGCACGCAGCCGCTAGACGCACATTGATCTACACGCTCTATGGGACGCCCGCATGGGCAGCCACAACAATTGCACGGAAGGATCCGTATGGTGAGCCGGGCGGAGCCGCACCCCCACGTGATCTCCGCAGTGTAGAGGAGTTCGTGCTCGCCCTGGTGGGGCGTTACAACGCGGAAGGCAAGCGCAGGATCGGCTTTATAGAAACTTGGAACGAGCCCAGTTTCGCCCAGCAGCATGGGGATTTCTGGTGCGGCACGGCCGCGGAGTTAGCTGCCGTTGGACGCACAGCGGCACGGTGCGCGAAGCGGGTCGATCCGGGCCTACGTATTCTTACGCCAGGCTTCAATGGCAACCTGGCCGGCTCGCTCACGTTGCGGGCGCCGACACTCGCGGATGCGCGCAGCAGCCCGATGTATCAGTACCTCACCGTAGACGATGGCAGCGGCACGCAGGCTTCGCGATGGTGCGATGGGATCGCCTTCCATGGCTATAACGCCCCGTTGCGGGGAGCGAACAGGGGCTTCGTGCAAGAGATTCTCCGCCTGCAAGCGATGCTGCAACTGATGCAGGTCTCGCTTCCTCTGTATGACACGGAGTTCGGCTTTCTCGCAGGGGACAGCTTTCATCGCTTGGATCGCGCGGCACAGGCCATGGCGCTGCGGCGATGTGCGGCCGTGCAGGCGGCCTTGGGTGTACAGGGGATCTACCTCTACGCGCATGACGACGATCTTGTCGGCAATCCCTCCCTTCACCCGGAGGTTGCAGAGGCGATTGGCGACGTCCATGCAATGATTGCCGGAAAGACCCTGAAGCAGGTGACGATGCGCACGGATGGCTGTGTCGAGATCGTCACGGCGGAGCACCGCTTTCAATGGTGAATCTTAAGATCTGCAGAGCGGATGAAACGCGATGAATCCCGAGCAGACCATCGCCGATCTCACGTCACGTCCAAGCGCAACCGGCTTCCGGCTTCCACGCTTATCCCACATGGGCCAGGGCTTCTGGGACACCGTCCGCAATATCGGTTGGGTCAGCGCGGGCCGATTGCTGCGCATGGGTGGCTCACTCGTGGTCGGCACCATGGTCGTACGCTATCTCGGGCCGACACAGTATGGCGCGTTCAGCTATGCCTTTGCGATCTATGGGCTCTTCAATATCGTCTCGAACCTTGGGCTCGATGTCCTTGTCGTAAGTGAGATCGCGCTCACCCAGGACATCGCCGAAGAGGAACAGGTGTTAGGCACAGCCTTTTGGCTGAAGATTATCGCAAGCATCATCACCACCGTTGCGGCCATCCTGTACGCCTGGCTGGCCCACCCCGGCGATACCGCCGTGATCGTGATTGTGGCCATGCTGTCCGGGGCATCCATCTCGCAGGGTCTCGATGTGGTTGATTTCTTTTTTCAGGCTAAGACGAGATCACGTCTGACGGTCTTGCCGCAGCTGCTCGTCTTTTTCTTGAGTAACATCGCACGCCTCCTCGCTGTCTTCTGCAAAGCTTCGCTGCTGACCTTTGGCCTGATTGCCTCGCTGGAGATTCTCGGTACGGAGATTGCCTTGGCGCTGGTGTACACCTTCCACCATCGCAACTTGTCGAAGTGGAGATTCCGCAGGGAGAAGAGCGTGGCGATGCTGAAGGCGAGTTGGCCGTTGCTGATCGCAAGCCTCCTGGTCATCGTTTACATGCGGACCGATCAGATTGTGCTCGGCAACCTGTGCAGCAAGGCCGTTGTGGGCCAGTATGCCAGCGCCAGCCGGCTCTCGGAGATCTGGTACGCCATTCCAACGCTGATCTGCACAAGCGTCATGCCGCGATTGCTGCGCCGCAAAGAAGCGGCTCCAGAGATCTACTATGGACGCCTGCAAAAGCTGTATGACCTTCTGGTGATTGTCAGCGTGGCGCTCGCGCTGGCCGTGACCCTTCTCGGCAAATATATCGTTCTACTCCTCTTTGGGACGGCGTACCTGCCGGCCGTGGACATCCTGCGAGTCCACATCTGGACCGGACCGTTCGTATTTCTCGGGGTAGCCTCCGGCATGCAGCTCGTGCACGAGGGGCTGACGAGGATTGCGCTGCAGCGGAGCATCGCCGGTGCGCTGGCCAACGTGGCACTCAACTACGCGTTGGTACCAAGATTCGGCGGCATCGGCTCGGCGATGGCGACACTGATCACGCAGGCAACAGTCTCCTACCTGCTTGACGGCGTGAACCGGAGTACGCGGCACATCTTCTGGATGAAGACGCGGGCCCTCTTTGGGGCTTGGCTGTTTCGCCGAATCTGCATAAACCGGACACTCTATGACTCATGAGTGAAGGATCGATGTCGATCATGCCTGGCTTGAGCTTTGATGCGCTACCAAATAATGGATAGCGAAGCAGCACCCTACCATTTTGTGGATTTTTCAGCGGCATTACCTTGGAAAAGGCGTTCTAAGAAGGCCTAAGTTTGGCATGGCGATTGCATCAGCTTCTGTGGACCTTATATTCGGAGTTGCATTTGCGAAACAAGATACGCCTCGCTTCACTCGCTTCTTACCGCCTTCCGAGATTTACGTTTTCACTCATGGCGGCTCTGCCCCCCTCTATCGCATTTGTCTCCGTTGCTTGCGCGCCGTCCGTCCTTGCTCAATCTCAGGCACAGGTCTCCGGTACGGTAACTGATCCGAGCGGTGCAGTAGTCCCGGGTGCCACGGTGGCGGTCCAGAATACCGGGACCAATGTAACCCGAACCGTGCAGTCCAACAGCGCTGGCGTTTTCACGGTGACGAACCTTGAGGCAGGGCCTTACGTCGTTATAGTGACGGGACAAGGCTTCGGTAATTTTAAGGAGCAGATTGTCGTTACTGTGGGTGCCCGCGTCGCTCTGGATGCGAAATTGCCTCTCGCCAATAGTAGCGTCCAGGTTGAAGTTTCTGCTGACAGCAGTGCTCAAGTGAACACAGATACGCCTGAGGTGTCACAGGTTGTCACCCAGGAGCAGGTGACCCAATTACCTTCACTGACAAGAAATCCCTACGATTTCGTCGCTCTCTCCGGCAACGTCTCAGCCGGGGACAATACTGCTGCAGGCTACTCGCAAAACGGTGCTAATCGCGGGGTCAGCTTTGGGCTGAATGGGGCACGGAATTCTGGTACAGAGATCTTGCTCGACGGTGTAGAAAACTTGCAGGTTTTCAATGATGCGGTCGGTGTGGTTGTCCCTGTAGATACCGTGCAGGAATACAGGGTGATCACGAACAACTTCTCCCCTGAGTATGGACGCGCTTCTGGTGGTGTCGTATCCGTTGTCACTAGGGCGGGTGACAATCAGTTTCACGGACGCGCGTGGGAGTTTAACCGCATTTCGGCGACCACCGCGAATACTGTGACCAACGCGCAGCAAGGTGTCCCTAAGGGCATCTACACGCGCAATGAGTTTGGTGGCTTGCTTGGTGGCCCCATAGTAAAAGATAAGCTTTTCTTCTTCGCATCGTCTGAATTCACCCGTGTGCGTAGCGCCGCCAATATTACTGCCGCGATACCTTCGCCCCAGTTGATCGCTGCGTCTGCCGCAAACGTCCAGAGCTATTTCAGCACTTACGCTGGTCCTACCGCTGGCACGACTTTTGGCACTACAACAAACCTTCAGGCCGGAGGAGGTACAAAGGTGCTTTTTCCAGCCCTTGCACCCACCCTGCCGGTTTTCACAAATCTTGCTTTTACTGCACCTCAGGACGCGGGTGGCGGTGTACCGCAAAATACGTACAACATAACGGGTCGCGTTGACTATAATCTCGGAAAATCCACACAAACGTTCTTCCGATATGTCACTTACCATGAAATTGATCAAACAGGTGCGGCATCGGCGACGCCTTACTCTCAATATGATGTGGCGGGATCAACTATTGCTCAGGCATACCTACTGAGCGTGGCACATGAATTCAATGCGGCGTTCACTACAATCGGCAAGCTGGCCTTTACGCGGGACACGGTTTCTAACTCTTACAACACTGCATTGCAGAACGCGCCAACGCTGAACCTTGCACCAAACGCAAATGATCCTTTCACTCTTAATCCGTTCTATACGCCGGGCTTTTACCCGACGAATCCTGCCAATGGAGGGCTCCCTTATGGTGGACCGCAAAACACGATTCAGTACAATCAGGATTTGAGCTACACGGTTAAAAAGCATCAGGTCCAGGGTGGGGCTCAAATTCTCTACATACAGGAGAACCAAGCCTATGGAGCATACGCCCAGGCCAATGAGCAACTCGGGAAAAGTCAGGCACAAGGTTTCGCAAACTTCCCAAGTGGAACGCTTTATAGATTCCAGGCAGCGGTAAATCCGAAAGGCTCAACCCCCTGCGCGCGTAATCCCTACACTGGCATTCTTGTTCAGACTGCCAGCTGTACGATAACTCTACCCACTACGTCGCCCGCATTTGCCCGCTCGGACCGCTTTCACGATTGGGCTGCTTATGCGGAAGACACATTTAAGGCGAGTCCTTCGCTCTCTCTCAATTATGGCGTGCGCTACGAGTACTTTGGTGTGCAACACAACAACAATCCGAACCTTGACTCGAACTTTTACTACGGCGCGGGCAATAACATATTTTCGCAAGTTCGAAATGGCAGAGTATTAACTGCGCCAAGTAGCCCCATCGGGAAACTCTGGAACCCTCAGTACGGTACCGTGTCTCCTCGTGTCGGTTTCGCCTACGACATCTTTGGAAACCAGAAGACTTCGTTGCGAGCTGGCTACGGTATTTCTTACGAGCGGAACTTCGGTAATGTCACCTTTAATGTAATCCAGAATCCGCCAAACTACGCTGTCGTCGTTCTTCAGACCAATTCTAATCAGACTTACTCGGTAACGAATTCTAACTTGGGACCACTCGCCGCCGCCTCCGGATCTGTTGCGCTGCCACCCTCGAGCCTGCGTCACGTAGACCAGAACATCCGTACTGCCCAAACACAGTTCATGTCGGTCTCAATAGACCAGCAGCTGGCCCGCAACACAGTCGCAGAGATTTCCTATAATCACTCACGCGGCATCCATCTTTATGACATCAAAAACTTGAACATTCCTGGCGAGGGAAACCTTTACCTGGGAGATCCGTTAACTGATCCCGTAAGCGGAGCGACAGCTCTTACTCCAATCAACAACCAATATTCCAACGACAATCAGCGTGGGTCAAACGGCGATTCTTATTATGACGCTATCAATGTGCAGTTGAATAGCCGCGATATTCATCATACGGGTTTATCTATTACCGCCAACTATACATTTGGTCATGAGCTAGATGACTTGAGCTCAACATTTTCCGAGACTTCAGCTGGTAATTTTGAGCTAGGCTACACTGACGCGACTAACCCCGCGTTAGATCACGCCTCTGGCGACAATGATATTCGGCACCGCTTTGTAATTGCGCCTATCTATCAGACACCATTCTTTTACAAGAATAAGGGGAGCTGGCTAGGTCAACTCTTGGGTGGATATGAGCTTACGGGTATTTACACAGCTCGTTCTGGAACGCCCTTCACGTTATACGATTCCACAAACAATAACTCGGGTTACCAGGTGCCTAGGTACAATCCTGCTGCTGCAGTTCGGACGCACAATTTCACAAAGATTCCTGCTGGTCAGACTGGCGGGGGTTCAAATAATTATCAACTCACGGGAGCTACAACCCTGCCTTTAAATGTGCCATTTGGGAATCAAGCCCTGGCAAACGCTAATTACCCCCAGGGAATCTCAGACCTCGGTCCGTATCCCAGAACCATGGAAGCCCGGAACACCTTTAGGGGCCCAGGCGCGTACAACCTCAATGTCTCCGTATCTAAGACATTTCCAATCTATGAACGCCTGAACGTAGAGTTACGTGCTGAGGGGTTTGACGTGACCAATCACCACAATCTCTACATTCAGGAAAGTCTAAACGACGCGGCTAACTATGGCTCGGGGAACCCACAGATCTTCGCTCGCAAGGGGGGCGTAAGCTTCCCACAGTACGATGAGCGTCGATTCCTACAGTTTGCAGGCAAGATCAATTTCTAACCGTTACGTTGGGATAGGGGACGCTTAGTGAGAGCATCCCCTGGTAGTCCAATTCAGTTACTTGGTCTATCTCAGCTCGCGAATGAAAAGGTTCTCCAATCTTTCCTGCTTACCAGAGCGGGGTTGGGGGTTGATGTTGCGTTCGATGGCTGTGGCGGCGATCTGGTCGAGGGTGAATTTGCCGGCGAGCATCTCCTGGGCTTGTGGGGTTTGCCAGTCGGCGTAGCGGTCATCGATGACCTTCTTAAGGCCGCCGTCCTCATAGATCTTGGCGGCAAGGAGGAAGGCGTGGGCGCAGAGGTCGGCACCGCCGATGTGGGCGTGCAGGAGGTCTTCGGGGTCGATGGACTGACGGCGGATCTTCGCGTCGAAGTTCATGCCGCCCAACCCTAAGCCGCCGTTGCGGAGGACGTGGTACATCGAGAGCGTCATGGAGTAGAGATCGTTGGGAAACTGGTCGGTATCCCAGCCGAGGAGCGGGTCGCCGCGGTTGATGTCAAGGGAGCCAAGGATGCCGAGGTCGGCGGCTGTGGCGATCTCGTGTTCAAAGCTGTGGCCGGCAAGCAGGGCGTGGTTGGCTTCGAGGTTGAGCTTTACCTCCTTATCGAGTCCATGTTTGGCGAGGAACCCGAAGACCGTGGCGGCGTCGAAGTCGTACTGGTGCGCGGTGGGCTCCTTGGGTTTAGGTTCGATAAGGATCTGACCCTTGAAACCGATCTTGTATTTGTAGTCGATGACGAGGTGGAGCATGCGGGCGAACTGCTCCAGCTCCTGCTTCATGTCTGTGTTGAGCAGGGTGTCGTAGCCCTCGCGCCCGCCCCAAAGAACGTAGTTCGAGCCGCCGAGTTGCAGGGTGACATCCATGCAGTGCTTGATGGTGGTGGCGCTCCAGGCAAAGACTTCGGGATCAGGGTTGGTGGCGGCTCCAGACATGAAGCGCGGATGGGAGAACAGGTTCGCCGTACCCCAGAGCAGCTGGGTGGATGAGGTTTCCATTTTTCTCTGGAGGTAATCGGCCAGGGTGTGTAGGTTGGCAATGGTCGCTTTCAGGCCGTCGCCTTCCGGGGCGATGTCCCGGTCGTGAAAGCAGAAGAACGGCAGATCGAGAATGCGGAAGAGGTCGAAGGCCGCGTCGGCCTTGTCTCGCGCCGAATTGAGGGGATCTGGTCCCGTCATCCAGGGACGATTGATGGTGGGCACACCGAACGGATCGCTGCCATTCATGGCAAAGCTGTGCCAGTAAGCAACGGCAAAACGTAGATGCTCACGCAAGGGTTTGCCGAGCACAACCTTATCGGCTTCGTAGTGCTGGTATGCCAATGGGTTATTGCTGTCCCGTCCCTCGTACCTGATGGTTGGGAACTGGCTGAAGATGGTTTCACTCATTGGATCGCCTCCAAAAGTCGCACAGTCGAACATACAGAAGCGAAGGCATACCCGTCAGGGCGACGGAGGCAAGTGCGTTCGCGGTTACAGACGCTTGAACGACGCGCTATTCGTGGCCACCGTGATACGGATGGCCAGCGAGGATGCTGAGGGCACGGTAGGTCTGCTCCGCGAGGACGACAAGGGCGAGTTCGTGCGGGAGGGTCATCGGACCGAACGAAAGCAACTGGCCGGCCATACTGCGAGCGGCGGTCGACCAGCCATCGGCAGGTCCAATGGCAAGAATGAGTTCCTGTGTGCCTGTGTCACGCAGGTCGCGGAGACTAACGGCAAACTGCTCGGAACTTAGGGAACGGCCGCGGCTGTCCAGCAAGATCAGATAAGGCTGGCTTCGGCCTGTACGGCGGGCAGCGGACTGGAGAAGTTCCTGTTCCGAACGAAAGGGCTGCAAGGCAGTTGGAGCGAGACGGCCGGCGCGGGCTATGTAGTCCTGAACGAGTTCATGCGCGGCCGGAGACTTCAAACGATCGCGACGAGGACTCACATAAGCAAGATAGAGGCGCATAAAACACGAGGATCGAGCTGCCTTGTGAGGAAATGACTAGTGGACGCTGAACGTTTCTACTCTGAGGGTGAGACTGGGCCCTTACTGCCTGTACGCTTCGTAGTTTTCATTACCGCTTTTGGTCCAGCCTGCTTGCCGGCAGCAAGGGTGCGCTTTGCCGGAGACTTCGCGACAACTTTGGAAGCCGGTTTCTTCGTCGCGGTCATCGCAATTGTGGCCTTCTTGGCCGTGCGCTTGCGGCTGACGGCTTTCGCCGCCGCCGCTGCGGAGAGTTCGACGGCTTCTGCTGATTTCTTCGCAGGCTTCCCGGACCGCTGGGCGGTGATGGCGGCGGTGATCTCCGCATCCAGATCCGCGATGCTCAGCGTCGTTGCCGAGGGGCGTAAACGCTCGAGCCCATAGTAGGCGCGCTTCTCGGGGAGAAAGACGTGGACGATGAAGTCGACGTAGTCCATGAGGATCCACTCGCCCTGGCGACGGCCTTCCACGGAATTGGGGTAGGTGCTGAATTCGCGCTTAAGACGCAACTCGATCTCATCGGTGATGGCGACGGTCTGGCGATTGTTGGTTCCGGTGCAGATGAGGAAGTAGTCGGTAAGGCCGCTCTCGGTGGGGTCGAGAGCGAGGATGCGGATGTCCTCCGCCTTTTTCTCATCGCAGGCCGCGGCCGCTGCGGCGAGCATCTGGTTCATTTCGACGGATGCCATGACCCTCCTCGGTACCCCTCATGGTAGCGCAGTCGGGTGTGGTCGAGTCCTGGCCACTGGACGAATTTGGGGAGACGGCCTGCCGGTTTGGGGCGTGGGCGGGTGTTGCTCAGGTATGGGGTTCAGGAGATCCAAGAGCAATTCGCATGGCGGCTGCACATACGAAGGCCGGAGCGATCGAAGCGCAGGTTTAGTCTGTTGGGCATGAAGCTTTGGAGACGGCCATTGATTGCTGGCGCATCGGGTCAGGTGGGGACGGCCTTTTACGAGGCGTTTGCACGACGCGGTGAGGATGCAAGGGTGATGCGGAGTTCACGCGAGCCGCGCGAGGGCTGGCTGCGGCTTGATTTGGCGGAGTTGGCTGATCTTGGTGCAGGCCCGGCTATGCTGGATGAGGTGACGCCGGATCTAATTGTCTGCACGGGCGGCATGACGTTTGTGGATGGGTGTGAGGGGGATCCCGAGGCTTCCCGAAAGGTGAATGCGTTAGGTCCGGCAGTGCTGGCCGGCTACGCTCGGCGTCAAGGGGCACGTTTGGTGTTTTTCTCGACGGATTACGTCTTCAATGGCGCGGCAGACAGCCCTGGACCTTACGATGAGGATGCGCGCGTAGATCCTCTCAGCGTATATGGCCGAACCAAGCTGGAGGGGGAACGAGCGGTGCTGGAGGCCAATCCCGAGGCGCTGGTTGTGCGGACCACGGTGGTGTATGGCCCGGATACGGCCGGGAAGAACTTCCTGTACACGCTCTTACGTTATCCTTCGCTCGGGCAACGGGTGCGGGTGCCGGGCGACCAGATCTCGACGCCCACCTATAACCGCGATCTTGCAGAGGCGACATTGGCACTTCTGGACATAGGGGCGACCGGTGTAGTGCACGTGGCCGGGCCGGAGTTGATGGACCGTATGCAGTTCGCCCGAGAGGTGGCCGAGGTGTTCGGGCTGAATCTGGATTTGGTCGATGCGGTTACGACCGCATCGCTGGGGCAAGCCGCTGCCCGGCCATTGCACTCGGGGCTGCTGACGCGGCGGCTGGAGGAGCTTGTCCCTGAGCTGCGCAGGCACACGGTTCGCGAGGCGCTGACCGAGTGTGAGCCTGAGCTACGCCGTTTCCTGGAGGCGCTACCCCGGCGCCAGTAGGATTACGGTAGGTTTGACACAATGACGTACGAAGCCTGCCTGCGCACCTGTCTCGCCCTGTCCTTTATGCTGCTCTGCCCGATGCTGCAGGGAACCGCGCAGGAACCCACACCCGCTGCGCAGGCCGTTGCGCAGCAGCCAGGTGGACCGAACTCGGGTCCTGCCCCGCCCGCACCGGCACTGCCTGCCGACGCGCGGCAACAAAAGGGAGTGCCGGCCGGTACGCTGTCGGAAAAGCGAACGCTCCGCAGCAAAATCTATGACGGGATGGTGAGCGATTACTGGATCTATGTGCCGGCGCAGTATGACCCGAAGAAGCCGGCTGCGGTCATGGTATTTCAGGATGGCGAGGGCTACCTGAATCGAGAGGGCGATCATCCCGCGCTCAATGTGCTCGATAACCTGATCGCCCAAGGCAAGTTGCCGGTGATCATCGGCATCTTTATCAATCCGGGCGACATCTCCGGTTCGTCGGGCACGCCGACGTACCAGTTTGTGGAGGAGTTCGGAAGGAAGTGGCATCGAACGCTGCGGGACTCAATGCGTTCCACCGAGTACGATACCGTCTCCGACCGGTACCCTCGGTTTCTGCGCGATGAGTTGATTCCAGAGGTGGCGAAGGGGTACAACCTGCGTACGGATGCATACTCCCGTGCGATTACAGGGTTAAGTTCGGGTGGGATCTGCTCGTTTAACGCGGCATGGCAGACCCCGGATCAGTTCACCCGTGCGATCACGTGGATCGGGTCATTCACAGCCATTCAATGGCATGAAGATGCCGCTGTGCCGGACGGTGGGCAGGACTATCCGGATAAGGTGCTCCGTGAGGAGCATCGCAATATACGGGTATGGCTGCAGGACGGCAGCAACGACCAGGAGAACCCGAACCATGGCTCATGGCCGCTGGACAACCTACGCATGGCGAACGCGCTCAAGCTGAAGGGGTATGACTTTTGGTTTTCCTTCGGCACCGGGCCACACACGGCGGGGGAGGGTGGGGCGGAGTTTGCCGAGGAAATGCTGTGGCTTTGGCGCGGATACGATCCGGCCAAAACGAGCGAGACCTTTGTGCAGGATCCAGCAGAGACGGCTAAGCCGCCGTTTCGGGTACGCATTGTGAATCGCGAGCCATGAGGCAGGGGCGACTTGTTTGCTGATCCCAGCTAACGAAAGCTCATCCAATGATCTAAGGCTCCCCTGAACGGAAGCTCATCTGAAACCAAGCTCATCCAATAAGAATGCCTCATTCGATCTCCGCCAAGGATTCCCCTGCTAGCCAGGACCGCTTCTCTCATTTCGATCTCAACAGCATGGCCAAGGCGGACGCCTACAAGCTGCTGGCCTCGGTGATTCTGCCCCGACCGATCGCCTGGGTGGTATCGAGGGACAATGCAGGGGAGGTGAATGCGGCACCGTACTCCTTCTTCAACATCGTATCGTCCGATCCGCCACTGGTAGCCATCAGCATTGCGGCACCACCGGATCGCTCGATGAAAGACACACTGGCCAACATACGGGAGCGTGGCGAGTTTGTAGTGAACATGGTGCCGGAGGAGCTTGCAGAGGCCATGAGCCTCACCGCGACGAACGCACCGCGCGGCGTCGACGAGACCAAGATCGCCGGACTGGAGATGGCACCTTGTTTGACGGTCGATGTGCCGCGCATTGCAGGCTCACCGGTAGCTTTCGAGTGCAAGCTGTTTCAGACGATTCAGCCGGGTGGGGCGACGGTGATTGTGCTTGGCCGTATCTTGCATGTGCACGTGCGCTCATCGGCTTTTGAAGATGAATCACGGTTGCACATCGATCCGGCCAGGATGCGGCTGATTGGCAGAATGCACGGGGGTGGCGGCTATTGCACCACGCGAGACACATTCACGATCGAGCGCAAGAGTTGGCCGTTGGAGTAGGTTCACGTCCAACGGCCTGCAGAGTGATGGGATCTTGATAGCCAGCACGCGAGCGGTGACCGATGCGGGTAGGTTGCTACTCTGGTCTGTTTGCCGTTCCGCGAAACATGGCTGCCTCGGCAGCACGGCGGCGCACCAGTCCCGGCACCGGTTTCTGGTCGACGTTCACCCACAGGCCGAACTGCACGGTTGCGCCTTCAAAGTCCTCCAGATTTACTTTGCCGAGCAGACTGGAGCGTGCGAAGTTGCCGCGTCCGGCGTTGTAGCAAAAATCGACCAGTGCATCGAACTGATGCTGCGTGATCGGCACCTCGACGCAGCGGTTCACGCAGGCAACGGCATCGCGCAGATCCGCACGCAGCAACACCTCCGCCTCGAATTCGCTGACGCTACGGCCCGGCCGCACGTCACGGCCTGTATGTCCGTAGCCCACGGTCCAGACGCCGGCACAGTCCTTGTAGGCCTGAAGGCGAAGACCCTCGAAGTGTTTTGTGAGTGCAAGGCCCTCGTCGCTGTATTTGAACTGTTGCATGTTTTTTGCGCCTCCTCGTGCGCCTTGAGTTGCTGTGGTCGATATGCGTTCGCACGCCGTCGCGATGTGACCGGCAGCGAGAGCGCAGGGGTAAACTAGAGGAGCACCGGTTTTCGGTTTCTCGCGACACCTGTCCTGTATGCGTCGAGGCGACAACCGAGCCACACGGTTAAGAAATTCGGAACGGAGCTCAATCACCCTTGGCAGCGGAAACGATCTACGATCTCGTCATCCTCGGCGGCGGTCCCGCCGGCTATACCTGTGCGATCCGCGCGGGACAACTCGGCCTGAAGGTAGCGCTCATCGAGAAGACCGACAAACTTGGCGGCACGTGCCTGCATTGGGGGTGCATCCCGACCAAGAGCATGCTGTTCTCGGCAGAAATCTGGGATCACCTGAAACATGCGGGGAGCTACGGCATCGATGGCGTCGACGCCCCGCGCGTGAACTGGGACAACGTCATCAAGCGCAAGAACGACATCACAATCAAGCACACCAAGGGTCTTGACTTCCTTATGAAGAAGAACAAGATCACGGTGGTGCGCGGTCATGGCCGACTTACGGGCCCAGCCAAGGATGGCGTCTGGGCGGTGAGTGTCAGCGATGAAGATAAGGCGGAGAATCGCCCACGCGACCTGCAGGCGGAGGGCTATTCACAGCAGACAAAGAGCGAGGTGAAGGGCAAAAAACTCGTGCTCGCCATGGGCTCGGATGCACGCATGCTGCCGGGGTACGGGGCTGACGACGACATCATGACCAACATGCAGATTCTCACGCTGCCCAAGATGCCTAAGTCGATGATCGTGATCGGCTCCGGTGCGGTTGGTGTGGAGTTTGCGTCCGTGATGAACAGCTTCGGTGCCGAGGTGACGATCATCGAGGCTCTGCCGCGCATCGTGCCGGTGGAAGATGAAGAGGTCTCCAAGGAGCTTGCCCGCCAGTACAAAAAGCGCGGTATAGAAATCAATACGAGCTGCAAAGTCGAGAAGATCGAGAAGCTTGACGGCAACGTACAGGTCACCTGGACCGATGCCGCAGGCAAGCAGCAGCTGAAGCGAGCGGAAAGAGTCCTGGTGGCCGTCGGTCGCGCCCCCCGCACCTACGACGCGGGGCTCGATACGGTAGGACTCGAGCTCGAGCGTAGCTTCATTCCGGTGAACGAGTGGATGGAAACCAAGCACCCGGGTCTGTACGCGATCGGCGACATCGTTGCCGGCCTGCCACAGCTGGCCCATGTTGGTGCCATGGCCGGCATCGTTGTGGCTTCAAAGGCTGCCGGCAAGTACGCTCGTCCTGTACGCAAAGATCGCGTCCCGGGCTGCACCTATTGCGATCCGCAGATTGGTTCCGTCGGCCTCACCGAAGCGCAGGCCAAGGAGAAGGGCTACCAGGTCAAGGTAGGGAAGTTTCCTTTTGTCGGCAACTCAAAGGCAACGATCCTCGACGCGCATGACGGTTTCGTCAAGGTCGTATCCGATGCCAAATACGGTGAGATCCTCGGGGTACACATCATCGGACCATCAGCCACCGAGCTCATCAGCGAATGCGTAACCGCCATGGAGCTTGAGGGTACTGTCGAAGAGATGATGTTTACCATCCACGCCCATCCCACGCTTTACGAGGCGTTGTTGGACGGCTTCTCCGCGGTCGAAGGCATGGCCATCAACGTTTAGTTCTCCTTTAAATGATTGAGGGTTGCGGAGAGTACAAGACAATATATGGAACAAGAATCGAAGCCGCCGTTTCCCCCGTTCACTTTGGAAAGCGCTATGCAGAAGGTGCGGAAAGCGGAGGACGCTTGGAACTCTCGCGATCCGCACGCCGTCTCGCTGGCTTATACAGTTGATAGCCGGTGGCGGAACCGCTCTGAGTTTCTGAATGGCCGCGATGCGATCATTGCGTTTCTTACGCGCAAGTGGCAACAAGAGCTGGAGTATCGCCTCATGAAGGAGATCTGGGGTTTTCGCGTAAACCGCATCGCCGTACGTTTCGCTTACGAATCCCAGGATGGCTCCGGGAAGTGGTCTCGTTCCTACGGCAACGAAAACTGGGAGTTCGACGATAACGGTCTCATGTGCGTTCGGTATGCCAGCATCAACGACTTGGCCATCCGAGAGGACGAGCGCCTCTTTCATTGGCCGCTTGGCCGGAGGCCGGATGCGCACCCCGGCCTGTCCGAACTCGGCTTATAGGTATCTCGCTTGCACCTGCATCTGCTTCAACTCGGCCGCATCCCCTACAGCGCGGGCCTGGCTGCGATGCGCGAGGTCTTTCAGGCACGCAGAACTGGGGCAATCGGCGACACGCTACTCTTGATGGAGCACCCGCCCGTTCTCACCCTCGGCCGCAATGCGACCCGGGTCAACATCCTCGCTTCGGACGCTTTGCTGGCACAAAAAGGTGTCGAGCTACACGAAATCAACCGCGGGGGCGACGTTACCTATCATGGCCCCGGTCAGCTCGTCGGTTATCCCATCTTTGACCTGCGTGGGGATCTTCCCGGGAAGCGTGGCCCACATCTGGGTCCCGTTGATTTCGTCCGCTTGATGGAAGAAGCCATCATTTACACCTGCAAAGATTTTGGTGTGCCCGCGCAACGCATTTGCAAGCGTACGGGAGTATGGACCTACGCCGGAGGTTCTGTGCCCGAGAAGAAGGTAGCCGCCATAGGCATTCATGTCGCACAGGGCATCACAACCCATGGATTTGCCTTGAATGTGACTACCGATCTCCGCGATTTCGAATGGATCGTTCCCTGCGGCATTACGGACCGCGGAGTCACGTCTCTGGAGATTGAAGCTTCTTTACAAATGCCACCCACCCTGCCGCGCGCCGCCGACGCCGTGGCGCGCAACTTCGGCCGCGTTTTCGGTCGTCAGGTACTGGCGGCCGACTCCTTGAAAACTCTGCTCTCGACTCCGGCTTGACCGCACTACAACTCTCAGGTCGCCGCTAACCGCACTGTGTGGACCAACTGTTGCTTGCCACTCGTATAATCCCTAGTTGCAGAAGGTAAATGGCGCTCGCGCCAGTGTTCCATCGGAGATCCCGTTCATGCCGACAGAAGTTCTTATGCCCCAAATGGGCGAATCCATCACCGAAGGCAC
>CAXTUW010000027.1:39769-53116 GCA_964247595.1 uncultured Acidobacteriaceae bacterium
ATGGGCGAATCCATCACCGAAGGCACACTCACCAAGTGGTTGAAGAAGGTTGGAGACACGGTCCAGCGTGATGAACCGATCTTTGAGATCTCAACAGATAAGGTCGATGCCGAGATCCCGTCGCCCGTCGCTGGCATTTTGACCGCAATTAAGGTGAACGAAGGCTCTACTGTCTCCATCAATGCGGTCGTGGCTGTAATTGGTGGCGCAGGGTCCTCATCGGCTACACCGGCAATCGCTACCCCGGGCACCGCGACGTCATCGGCTAGCTCTGCGGAGGTCATGCCTGTCCAGCTGCCCCCGACCTCTGCCTCACAGGGACAACCACAGCGCTCCTCCCCCTTGGTGCGTAAGATTGCTGTAGAGAACAACATTGACCTCTCTGCGGTGCCCGGTACCGGCACCTCCGGCCGCATCACGAAACAGGACATCCTGGGTCATATGGAAGCTGGCAGCACAGCGCAGCCGGCACCCGCGCCAAGGCCGACTTCAGCACAACCATCCACTCAATTCCAGGACCAAACCACACCCGCCTCGCAGCCTGCGGCCGATGCAGCCACGCACGCTACGTATACCCAGGCCCAATCGGCTGCGGCTACAACGGCACCTGCAAAAGCGGCGGTGGCACCCACGCCCCAGCCTGGTGAGCTCGTTCCCATGTCCAAGATGCGCGCCATCATCGCGCGTCGCATGGTTGAGTCCAAGCAGACCAGTGCTCATGTCCATACCGTTTTCAAAGTCGATATGACCCGCATCGTGCGGCTCCGAGAGCGCGAAAAAAGCAAGTACGAACAGCGCAACGGCGTGAAGCTGACCTATATGCCATTCATCACCCGCGCTGCGGTGCAGGCCTTGCGCAAGCACGCCATCGTGAATGCCGCGACAGAAGGCGAAGCGATTCGCTACAACAAGCACATCAACATCGGCATCGCTGTCGCGCTGGAATGGGGCCTCATCGTTCCCGTGCTCAAGCAGAGCGAAGAGAAAAGCTTCCTTGGTATTGCACGAGGCATTGTCGATCTGGCTGATCGTGCACGCATAAAGAAGCTGACTCCCGATGATGTTGCCGGCGGCACCTTCACGCTTACCAATTCCGGCATCTTCGGCGAACAATTTGGGACCCCGATCATTGCACAGCCGCAGTCAGCCATCCTCGGAATCGGTGGTCTCAACAAAGAGCCGATGGTTCTCACCGACAAAGACGGCAATGATTCCATCGCTGTGCGTTCTATTCAACGATTCACACTTGGCTTCGATCACCGCATCATCGATGGCGCGGATGCCGGTAAGTTTATGAGCGACTTTAAAACTTATCTTGAGAACTGGACCGAAGACCTGGGTTAATCGAGCATGAATGCGAAAAGAGCAGGCCCAATTGGCCTGCTCTTTTCTTTATAAAGAGATTCTCTTTAGCAATTGGTATCTTGAGTGCAGCGGAACGATCGATATCCCGACTTGAGCGAAGCCACAATGGAACACTGATCGGCCTTCACAGCCGAACAAACGCCTTTTAAGCCTTCACCGCAACGACCGATGCGACAGGTCCCGCAAGAATATTGAATACGTTCTGAATCCAAGTATTGATGACGTTTTCCGTCCCTGCACTCACGCCCTTGCTGGCCAGAATCGTATTGAGCGCGGGCGTCGCTGCTTGCACCGCAATCGCTGCTTTCTGTGCGCCCGTTAGATTGGTTCCCGCCGCCAGGGACGCCTGTGCGACCTGCTGAGCGCCAACAATCGCATTTACGGCAACCTGATACTCCGGACCGGCTGGTGTAAGGGCTAGGATCGGCTCCGCCTCAACGGCAACCGTCTCCATGGCTTGTGCGATCGGCTGCACTTTCACAAATACTGCTTCTATCTTGTCGATAAATCGCTCAACAGCGCTTTCCGCTGTCGTTGGAACCGCTGCACTTGCCATAATTCTCCTTCGCATTAGCGAATGTTGCCCCACTGAACAAGACAGAATCTATTGTTCTCGCTCTGGCGTGATGGTCGTAACTCCGCCATCCTTGTTTGTAACCTGCGTATGGTTCTGAGTGAGCAAAGCCAGCCCGGCAGCATTGGTCGCCACGGCAATCGTCACAAGATCCCGATAGCCGAAGTGTTCGGCCAACGCACAGGCACTCAGCCCCAAACCCACCAGAATCAAGGGTGTGGTCTGCTTTCCACCTCCTGGATTGACTGACGTCATGAACGGTCCCTCCATGCTGCGGAATACATCAGTTGTGCTTGCCCCCGAGATAAGCGATAGCTACATGTACTACTGTTAATGCACCGCCAAAGGCACTGGCCAGACCCTTCATGCGTTGCATGTTTCGTTCATGGCAATCTACGCGCCCTTCTAATTGCTGTAGACGTCCGGGTTGTCCTATGCCGAGCAATTGATGCATCTGCACCTTTAATCCACTCAGATCTTCCAAAACCTTCTGCTCGAAATCCGTCATCCCTCACCCCATGCGCACCGTCGCTTACGAGACCATTTCAATTGGTTCCCGTCTTTGCCATTTTGGCTTTGCGGCCATTGCGTCTTGACTGCGCCGTTGCCAATGCCGGTGTCTGCTCAACGCGGAACAACGCGCTAGCTCACCGGTGCATTCACAAACAAAGCGCTGGACCACCGTGAGTACAGAGGTGGTGTACTCGCGTCATACATCCTGATATAAAACCGTTCCACTTGCGCTGCACGTGGAATCGAGAAGCTCTCCACCGGACTGCGCAGCACAAGATCTGGTGTGTCCACTCCCACCCCAAAATTCCAGTCGCGTCGCCTCACCTCAAAGCCGCCGCCCGTCGGCGGGGTACATCCGGCACTTACCTGAAGTGCACTCGCAGTCAAACTCGATACCGACAGCTGCGGCAAACTTGCCACGGCACCCGCTGGTCCAGAGGCCGCCGTGACTGGCAGGTAAGCGTCGCTCGCAATGGCTTCGCTGAGTTTCAGCCCCAGTCCATCCGCCCATTCTGCCGCCCAATCATTTGCGAACTGCATCCTGTAGTGGATCAGTTCTGGCACGGCATGCGCGTTCGTTGCCACAACGCTTCGTATCAAAAGGCTTGTAGTTACGCCGGCGCTGGTAATTGCCACCACATCCCCTGGCCAAATATCCAGCTTCGGGTTCTGTGTTACATAACTTCCGGCTAATGCGGCAGACCTAGCCGTTGCCATGTCAAGAATTGCCTGCGCGGCATTTTCACAATCCGCGCTGGACCTTGCCACCGGTTGTGTCACCCTGCCCAGCCAGCGACTCACACCCGGCACCGCAACACTCGCCCCCGCAGCAGCTTCAGCCGCTACACTCTCCTGACTTGCGAGCCTTGCGATCGCCCTCTGCGATGTTCTGTAACTAACCGTCACGCGTTCGCCAGGCACGGGAACCCGTCCCGCGAAGAACGTGACCTTGCCCGGAGACCCGGTCTGCGATCCGTACACCACCTCGCAATCGACGCCCTGGCCAGCCGCTCCCATCAGGCGAGTCTGTTGGAATCCGTTTGGCAGCGTACTGACTACCCACAGGCTTCCCGGACGCGTCACCTCTACCGATCCCACAGAACCAACCAGATTTACTGAATTCACCACCGTAAACATGCAGGTAGCCGGTGTATTCACAACCGGGGCACCCGTTGCCGCCGTGTCATACAACACGGTCGCCGGGGTATTCGAACTGGCTCCTTCATCCAGCACCTCGAACACCATTTGCATAGCCGCAGCTTCGGCTTGGCCTTCACCGAAGGCTTGCACCACCCCATCTATCATGCAGTAGTACACCTGGGCTATGCGCAGCATCTCCGGGCAGTACAGTCGCAGACGCAGCGTGTAGTTGTGCTTTGCCAGGGTGTAAAAACACTGCCCACTTCTACCCCATTCACAACCGGCACTAAGACCGTCATGCCGCCCGTCGAGCTCACGCTCTGTCGCACCCTGAATCCAGCGAAACAGTCCCCAAGAATTGATTCGCCGCTGTAAAATCCCGAGAGCAGTCCATCTGAACCAGCCCCAAACTGAACACCGCCCAATTCGGCAAGTACAAAGCCGCCCATCTCAATCGCATTTACAGCGCTAACCAGGGTCTGCCCGTCATAACCATTGCCGCCATTCATCGTAAGTCCGGCTGAGGTCAACGTCAGATAATCTCCCGTCGTGCCCATCAGCCACTGAGAGCTATCCAGGACAGCTCCAGTGAAGCTGTCTTTCAACAGCCTGCGATGGCCTCCTCGAAAGGCAGCCCTGCTCAGTTGAAATACGGTAGTGGCTCCGTCTCCTTCAAAGATTTCTTGAACATAGGCCGCCGGTTCTTCCGCACCCGAAATCGTGACATCATTGGCTAGCTCGCGCACATTGGCGGCACTTAACTCAGTCACATTCAGCGAGCCATCGGCATCACTAAAGCTGTGAGTCACACTACCCGCCGGTACGAATGAGATCGCCCCATTTAGAACGCGGTACCCGGCATAGCTCGCGCTTGCTGCTGCGCCTGCATTCGTGCTCCAGGCGGCCGCTGGCTGAATGGCAAACGCGCCTGCAGCTCGAGCATTTGTCACTGGATTTAGGATTATTTGACTTCCCCTGCTGGTCTGCACCCGAGAAGTTAATTGCGATAAAAGAGAGGCTCCGGACACCGCCAACGAAAGTCCATTCACCTTTGAAGAAGCTCCCGACCCCTGCTTGTCGAGAACCCATTCGTCACTGATCGCCGATAGTCGCGCGCGGTACACAGGCCCTCTCGTGCCCTCGCCAGCAAAGATGGCAACGGGTTCAGTCGCGAGGTAACCTGTAAACAGCAAAGTCCCGGCGTCAGTCGTCACCACAACGCGTCCACGTCTTGCGGGAGAGGCCAATCCATGGGCCCCAAGCACAATCTCTGCCGTGCAGCGTGACGGAGCATTAAGGTGACGCTGCACCGTAATCGGACCCTCTACCGCGACGACGTCGCTGTAATCCACCGCGCCACGGCCATCTTCGTTGTCAATTGTGATCCGCACCCCAACCCCCATTCACAGCCGCAGCTCTGCGGTAAGCAGACCTAACATTGCCTACTCTCACCCAAGGCGAAACGCACTCCGTTTGCTTGCCTAAGCCTTCTTAGTTTGTTAACTCGCCAGATAACTCCGGAAGCAAATGACGTTCTCCCCGTCCACAGAATCGATAACTGGCAGAGCACGAAAGCTACCAGCCAACCGCAGAGCCTCGTATCCCCCACTCGCCTTCGTGGCCTGCTCCGCGATCCCACTCATTGCCTGTAGCCGCGGGTAGTGCCAGATCAAACGTTCTCCTTGCTGACCCTCACCAACGAACAGCGCTGACCATTCCTGAAAAAAGCTCGAGCCCTCGCGATCGCAAAATCCTTCCACCGCGCTCACCTTCATTCCTGTAACCGGCACACCCGCAAGCAGAGGACCCATCAAGGTCAACTCTCCATTGCTCACTGAAGCCACACGTCCTACATTCAAAGTCACACGGCGTACATAATCCACATCGGTCACGGCCGTACGAAGGTAGGCCCCGCTTACTCCGCTACCCACAAACCCCGTTTGCCCACTCACGTAATCAACATCCACAGCGACCTGCGTACCTGCTGCAAACGACAAGGCTGCTGCGGCACCTACATTGAGTGTTGTTGCCGTCGAACCACCCGTTAGCGGGACAGCCCTGACTGCTATTCCTCCAGAGCCTGCACTCATCGCACCGGGTACCGGAGCAAGCAGGTTCATCTGCTGCGTTCCGGCCGCCAGCGAGAGCTGTAGCTTGCCCCAGCTTGCAAAGCTGAACTGCACCGTCGTTTCAAGATCCGACCTGACCTGCATCTGCGTCGCCGCTGGTGAACCAGTTCGCACGGGAACGATGGTTGTACTGCTCTTACGGGTAAACCCCTGGATCCAGCCCAGATCCACCCACGGGGCAGGTGGCGCATCCACTGCAAACCTTCCATTCTGTGCTGGGTCAAATATCGTGGCCTGCCCAGCTGAACGATTTACCGCGGCGAAGTACGCCCGGATCCGCTTTACTGCAGGCGGCATTAACTCTGTAACCGTCATAGCTCACCTGCCTCCGCATAACTCATCACCGCAACCGTTGCTGTTCGCATGATTCGATTTCTCTCGACCTTGGTCGCTCCAAAGACCGCATCGCCCCACCACACACGCGTTCCCATCGGCAGCGCTGCACCCCCATCGGCAAGTGCGCTGTAATCATTCTTCTGAATGCTCTGCGGATAACTTCGCAGAGCCTCCAATAACTCCCCATCCATCGCGCTCAGCAGACGCCCTCGGTCCAGCCCACCATTGATCGCACTTCCAGCTGTCGAATATGAAACTTCGCAGGTCTGTGTGACAGTCGGCATCGCTCCTTGCGCGTCCGCGTTCTCCACCGTCCAATGCAGATGAAAACAATCTGGCAGGGGCGCTGAAGCCTGCATCTCGTTCTCGTCGACCAGCACGC
Source organism: uncultured Acidobacteriaceae bacterium (assembly GCA_964247595.1). GTDB lineage: Bacteria > Acidobacteriota > Terriglobia > Terriglobales > Acidobacteriaceae > Granulicella. The sequence goes on from CAXTUW010000027.1 coordinate 46,209, forward strand.
CCGGTCTCGTAAGTCCGCGAACAACAGCGGTGCGCTCCGGATTCAGTGCCGCGAGCCGCCCGCGCAATAACTCATAAAACGTATCCTTCGCGTTCTGCACACTATCTCCTCAAACTCGCAGCGTTCTGTACAGGTAACGGAATCCTCGAACCCTGTCTCTGCTCAAACCTCGATCCTGAACAGAAATCGCACCTAAGCCCTCACCGGCAAAACCACACTCAGGCGATACCCGCATGGAGCGCCACCGGAAACAATTGGCTGACTATTTGAGATCGCATAGAACACGTCCTCAACCACCACCCCGGCAGCTGCCTCAAACATCGCCTCCGCAGATGCGAAACCCGTGGATCCCACCAGATCTGCCACGATTGACGCCCCTACCAGCAGAGCCGTATCGATGCCCGCCCTCCGCCAAACCCCAGGCCCCATCGACACATCCTGAAACTGCGGCGAAGACAAGCCAAGCTGCTCCGCATCGCTTCCACTCACCACCACGCCCGGCATGCGGAGCATCGCCGCAAACCCGCAATGGTTGCGCAAAGCCGTATCCGCCAATCGCACGGCATTCAATCCCAACGCTCCCGTCATAACCTCACCCCAGCCGTTCCGCGACAAAGGGCCGCAGCAACATTCGCACCTGCGTATCCATCAGCGAATCGCTGAAGTACTGTGTCTGTAGCGTGTCCATCCGCGAAGACTTCACATTCAGCCCCGGCGTCGCCTGTGCATTCTTAACAATCTGTGCGCACGCAATCTTGGCAGGTTCAGGAGCGGTGAGCAGTCCTGCTGTGTAACTCACCTCGGCTTCGCTGTAATGCAGGCCCAGCAGGTTCGGTGCCAACTGCACCTCGCCCGATAGCGTATCCAGGGTCACCGTGGTCGGATCCAATGTGATCCACTGACCCGGCAATCCAAGCATCAGCGCGCATTCCAGAAGCATGCCCTCATGCCGTTCAAGATGGCGGCTGTATCGCACCCGCACCGCCGAAACCTGCAGCGCCGGCCCATAACTCAACTGCACCGTGCCCCAGAGCTTCGACACCCGTAGACGCTCCGTATAAGTCGTCGCCAGCAGCGAACTCCTGCGGCAATGCGCATCCACCATCGCCGATGCCGCCTGGACCCAGGCATCCGCCGTGTCCGCATCCAAGCCATAAACCTCATACTCCGACGGCTCCAGATAGGCCATCTCCCCCGTCCTTCCTTCTATCATTCCACCGCGCCGCGAGGGACCTGCTGTTCCCCCGCAGCTTGTTTGCGGTTGTCATCTCGACACGCTGCAAGGAGCCTGCTGTGATCCCGCAGCCTGTCTGGTTGTCATCCCGCAGCGCAGCGGAGGGATCTGCTTTCCTCCGCGCGCCACGGAACTCCATCTCTAGCGGTTGACCAGCACCTGGTAGTGCGCATAGTTCGCGCCCTTCACTACCACGGCGCCAAACTTCACCACCACGTGCTGATGAGCCAGCGATCCAGGCAAGCCCAGTTGGAACACACGCGGGGTCGCATCGCCCAACCAGTGATACTCGATCAGGTCCTCCGTCACGATGTACGCCGGCAGCACAGCCGACCCTGAACCTGGTGTTCCCGTGTAGGGCAGCGTCCACTCAGGGATCAGCGGAATCTCGCCCGCCTGGGTCGACAGCGTCTTGACCGTCAAGCCACCCTCGATCGGCTTGGTGCTCAACACCACGTTGAACTCCGTTTTCATCTCGCGATCGATCAGATCCAGCAGCACCGGGTTGGCGTAGATCGCCGTCGGACGCACACCGAAGCTGGTATTGGAGAGCATCTGCGCAATCGTCGACTTCAACCCATCTACGATCGATTCGCTGGTCGTAATCGTGGTCGAATTGCCTCCTGCCGCAATCTGCCCGGCCGCGCCGAAGTACTGCGCCGTCGTCGGCGAGCTCAGGCTCGTATCGGTGCCGTTCCAAAGCGCGATATCGTGCGTGCGCAGGACACCATCAACAGTGTCCGCTAGATCCTTCGCCTGTAGATAGGCAAACTGTCCCTGCTGCTTGCCCACCTCCAGGTCGAACAGGTTGTAATTAATCTGCGAAACCAGTGCCTTTAGTGGCACCGAGCGCTCCACCCGCGTCGGGCTCACTACCGGCGGAACCAGGTTGCGCGGATCCATAAACCCGGCCGACGCCGCAGGCGAGGGAATCGCGGTCTCTTCAAAGTAGCGCGACGGATGACCGGTCGCTGGCACCTGCTTGATCCGTTGGCCGAAGGGTCCGCGGCGGCGCACCAGGTCCAGGATCTCTGTCTGATAAAGGGGTACCTCAATCGCGCCCGGTCCGATATAGTCTGCCGCCGCGCTGATCTCCGTAAACTTCGGGTTCATCCGTTCTCCTTGGTTATTGCAAATAAAAAGTGGACGCAGCCTGAGGCCACGCCCACCGTAGATGAAGAGACATAAAGGAGAGGTACTACCTCATACCTCGCATCCCTCGCTCCTCAAACCTCTTGCCATCCGTCATCAACCTGCAAACCCATAAGCCTGCAAGCCGCTACGCTCCGGGTACCCTCTCACTCGCAAATTCTATGGCGAAAGGTGAGGCGCTCCCGCTTGCGCAAACTCTAGCCGAGCATCCCAGACCGGAGCAGCTCCGCCTTTACCGCAAATCGCTGCTCGATCGACAGGCTCGTCAGCGCGGCATCGATCGACCCAGCCTCCATCCGCCCCGCCTGCAAACCCTCGGCCGAAACACCCTGCTTTGCCAGCATCGTGCCCACGCCCGCGGCAACAGTCTTCCGACCCGTAGCCGCCGCGTTAGCAGCCGCCGCACTCATCGCTGCAATCCGTCCCTCAGCTTCGGCCAGCTTGGCCTCCGTTATACGCAGCCGCTCAGCCAGCTCTGTCTCACGCTGACCTTCTACGGTCGCCACAATCCGCTCCACACGCTGCTCCGCCTCAGCCGCGAGCGCAATCTGGCGCTCCGCCATCTGCTCCGCCACTCGCTCCAGCGCCGCCGCTGCGGCGCTGATCCGTTCCATCAACTCTTCCATCTGTCCTCCACAACATCTATTGCCGCAGCAAGCCTTACGCTCGGCTGCGCCCATGGCAACGCCGTACCCGGAACGACGTCCCGCGGTACGCCGCTTTGTCTCGCAGCAAGATCGCCGCTCCTGTAAACGTCGCCCGCGTTAACGTCCATACCGACGCTTGCATGTCGGCTACATGCGCGTCCGCCAGCTCGTAACTCATGCCCATCTCGGCCGCAGGCGATTTGGTCTGCGCACCCGCCGAGATCTTTGCTTCCATCTCCGGGAAATCGCGCGCAAACAGAAACCCGCTCACCTGCAGCTTCTGCCCTTGCAACTCCGCGCCGGTGATGATGCCGCATTTCTGCCGCGCATCGTGTCCATCCCATCCGGCCTTGTAGTCCACCGCCATCCCCAGCAGGCTCGGCAAAGCCGCTTCCGCCGCGGCCCGCGTCAACACCACGCGATGCCCCCGCGCGCCGCTCGGTGCCTTGTCGCTTGGCACATCCACCAGCGTCAGGCAGCCCTCAAACGGCAGCCGGTTCGGATGCCCCGCCACCTCGGGAAATTCCACCGCCATCGCCCGCAACGTCCGTAAACCCCGATGCCCCTCAGCCCTCAATCCCACCCCCACCCGAGAACCACTCAAAAACTCCCCAACCCAGAACTCATCACTGAGCCAAACTCTGAGCGCGCTTGACCTCGCCCCTCAAAAACCTCATCCCTCAATCCTGAACAACGACCCGCGCCGGCAATCCCCGCATCGCCCGCACCTCATCCACGCTCAGCACACCCGCCTGCAGCAGCTGCATCTGGATGCTCACCTCGGTCGCCTCATCCCGGCTCTCCAGATCGCTCCACATAAACCGCAGGTCGTGCCATCCCAGGCGCTTGGCAATCACATCCCGCGTCAGGTGCTCGGCAACCAGCTTCGCCAGCGGCACCACGGCATTCTGAAAGGCCTCCTGCGCCATCTCATGCGCGGTCGACTTGTTCACATCCCCTGTAACACCCAGCATCATCGGCGGTAGATCGAACGCATTGGCGATCATTGTGAGCAGAAATTGCTGCCACACCGGCCGCAGCTCCGCATCCGTACCCGCACCCAGCCGAATCACCTCGGGCGCGGTCTCCGAACTCAGCACCGGCGTCTTGCCCGAGCCCTCCACTTCGTCCTGCCACCACCGCGTCAAGCGTTCATGCTGCTCCGGCGTCCGGTCCTGCAGCCAAAGCGCGTACTGAACCGTTCCGTTCGAGGCCAAACGGCTTGCATACCGGTGCGCCAGCAGAAAGTTGTTGATCGACTCGAACGCAACCTCCATCTTTCCCAACCCAAACACCGTGTGCGATCGCGTGTTCAGCCGCACGTACATCAGCTCCCGGTCGAGCAGAAGAGTTCGCCCTTCCACCCCTACTCGCCCAGTTACCTGCGCATAACGCGGTGTCTCCGGATTCCCATCCCAATCCGGATTCACCTGAATCGTCGCGCCATCCACTGGGTAAAGCCGCACCGGTAGCGCCTCATCTCCCAGCTCTACCTCGATCGCACCGAATCCGCCTACCAAAATGTCCTCGAGAACCGGCTCGATCAGCGTTCTGAAGCTATCTGTCCCGTTCGGTATCTCCAGGGCACCTCGCAGAACTGCCATGCGTTCCGTACGGTCATCCTCACCCTCGGCCCCGGCACCCGGCCGTACCTCGATCCGCCAGTCCATGCAAGCAATCTGATCCTTGATGCAGTTGATGGCGCGTCGCGCCGCGGGCATCTCCGCCAGTCGGCGCAGGTTGTTCGCCGTCGGCTTCGGCAGCGCATTCGCGACGCCCCCGGAGCGAAAGGGTATCGGCACCGCTCCATTGCCGAAACCCCATCCCGTCGGCAGCACCGAGGTCTTGCGCTCTCCGGTGTTCCCCTTCGCCGCCTCTGCTTCCAGCCCGCGCACCCGCTCCCAAACTCGTCCCACCGCCGCCCCTAACCCCATCGCACACCTTTCCGCAGCACCACTACTGCGCCGCAAAACAAAATGGGACGCAGCCGCAGCCACGCCCCAAAACAATCCTGTCGTTTTCGATCTTTCTCTGCCCTTATCTGTCTTTAAACCCGCAACTCCCGCCGCGCCGTCTCCGCCACCCGCCCTAGGTCGGAGGTCGTCAGAACCCGCAATCCCGCGCCTTCCATCAAAACCACGCCGAACCGGTAAAGTTCCGTATCCGCTACCGTCGAGATCGGCTCCACCACTGCCGTCAACTCCAACCCGGCAACCTCTATCCGCTGCACGCCATCCCGCAGCGCCGGCAATGAAAACGCCAATCCCTTCGCTGTCTCCGTGTCGCTCTCGAGGGACACGGCATGGAACAGCCGTACCTGCCCGTTGCGGTACCCGCAATCAATCTTCAAGGGATCTCCCGGCCCGGTGTACTCTCGCGCCGCGACCCGCTTGCGCATCAGCCGCCATACCCCCGCCCGCTCAAACTCATCCCGCATCCGCCCCGCGATCCCTGCCCTGCCCCGTACAGCTCGCCGCGTCGTAGGAGCCTTTAGCGGCTCCACATACATCCGCAGCAGCCCCTCCATCTCAGCCGGCAGGCTCTCCGCCAACGTCCCGCGCAGGTCGGTCATCTGTATGCTGTTTGAAAGTGAATCCGCAAGCACCTCCAGCAGCGGCTTACCTGCAGCCTGCCCTTCCTGAGCATCTTGGGCCAGCCTGTCCGCCATCTCCGCCTCGAGCGACTCCAGCAGCTCCACATCAGCCCCTGGGTCCAGACACCGCACCCGGCTCCAGTCCCGCGTAAACCGAACCGCCGCCACCCCGCCGCCCTCGCGCAGCACCACACCGATATTGGCGAACTCGCCCTTTACCGGGTCCGGCACATACCGGATCAGCGAAAACTCACACTCGATCCGCACCCATTCACCTTACATCACCCTTCTCTCCGCCCAGCCAACTGTCCCAAATTTGGACGGTACCACCGCATGCCGTCCCACACCCCACCGCGGAAACGGCGACCTGCTTGAATCCCGGAACGCCGCAATCAACTCCCGCACCCGTCCCCGCCGTGCCACCATCGTCTCCAATAATTGCTCCAGGGTTCGTGGATCGCCACCGTACCACTCCGGCGGCACCTCCTCGGCAATCGTCCCCAGCATCTCGGCTCGGAACGCCTCGATCCGGCTCAACCACGGCTCAAAGCTCTCCCATCCGATCACACCCTCATACACACAGTTGCGGGGATACACGCCCCGCAGCGGCGCATCCGGAAAGCTCCACTCCCCCGCATTGAAACAAAACCCCTGATCGATAAACGTCGCCCGGTACTTCCGTTCGCGCGCCTTGCGCTCAAATACCGCTTGCCGTCCATTGCAGTTGCCCGTCCACTTATCCACGGCCAGCATCCCGGCAAACTCGTGCAGGTTCCTCACCTCGTTCAACTGCGCCTCGGGCAGATAATCCACCACCTGTCCCGGCATCAGACCTCCAACAAACCGGCTGCCGAACTGCAGCCCCGTAGCGCACCGCCTGCGGTCGCCCCGGCCGTGTTCCACCGTCATCTCCGGGCTATGCTCCACCAGCCAATCCGAAACCTCCACGACTTCGGTCTTCGGTACCGTCAGCCCCACCGCCTCAGCGATCCGTGTCGCCAGCAATTCGTTCGCCAGCACCCGTTCCCCCTGCGGATTGTTCCGGAACTTCACCACCCAAAGCGCTCCGTCCGCGCCCAGCATCAACTGGCTCTGCGCCCCGCCGCGCATCCGCCGGATTGCCTGTACCGCAAGCACCGCCAACCCTGTCCTTACCTCTATTCAAACCATACCGGAACCGCCCGAAATGCTATGCAAGCCGCAACAAAAAACTCCAAACGTAGCGAAACTCCCAGCCAATCCCTCGAACCTCAGACCCTCGCAGCTCAAACCTGAACAAGAC
>CAXTUW010000028.1:0-52275 GCA_964247595.1 uncultured Acidobacteriaceae bacterium
CCAATACTCTCCGCAGCGACTCCGTGCGCAAGCCTGAAGAGGCGCTCATTGAGATCTATCGCAAGCTGCGTCCTGGCGACCCGCCGACGCTCGACACCGCGACCGCCCTCTTCGAAGGCATGTTCTTCGACCCGCGCAAGTACGACTTCTCACGCGTCGGCCGGCTGAAGTTCAACATTAAGCTGTACGAGTCGGCGGACGCCACCCAGCTCGATAAGCGCACCCTGACGCCCGAGGACTTCTACGGGACCATCCGATACCTCCTGAAGCTGCGCAAGAACATCGGCCTGGTCGACGACATCGATCACCTGGGCAACCGGCGCGTCCGCGCGGTCGGTGAACTCATGGAGAATCAGTTCCGCATCGGCCTGGTGCGCATGGAGCGGGCGATCAAGGAAAAGATGTCGGTCTACCAGGAGATGTCGACGGCCATGCCGCACGACCTCATCAACGCCAAGCCCGTCATGGCGGCGATTCGCGAGTTCTTTGGCTCCTCGCAGCTCTCGCAGTTTATGGATCAGACCAACCCGCTCTCGGAGATCACGCACAAGCGGCGCCTCTCCGCGCTTGGGCCGGGCGGTCTGTCGCGTGAGCGCGCCGGCTTCGAAGTACGTGACGTGCACCCCACGCACTACGGCCGCATCTGCCCGATCGAGACGCCGGAAGGCCCGAACATCGGCCTCATCTCGTCGCTGTCGTGCTTTGCGCGCATCAACGAGTACGGCTTCATCGAGTCGCCTTACCGCAAGGTCAAGGACGGCCGCGTGCTCGACTACGTGGCGGTTTCGAACGCCGGCGAGTCCGGCCTGCGCCAGAACGACACGATCGAGATCGAAGAGTCGCGCGGTTTGAATGAGCGGCTCAAGGCGGAGGGCAAGCGCTCGGTCGACTTCGAGCCGTTCTCCTTCTATCTCTCCGCGTGGGAGGAGGATCGCCACACGATCGCGCAGGCCAACATCGATCTCGATGAGAACGGCCGCATGACCGAAGGCCTCGTCAATGCGCGTCGCCAAGGCAACTTCGTTCTGGTTCCCCAGGCCGAGGTCGATTACATCGACGTCTCGCCCAAGCAGCTCGTCTCGGTGGCCGCCTCACTCGTGCCATTCCTCGAGCACGACGATGCGAATCGCGCGCTGATGGGGGCCAACATGCAGCGGCAGTCCGTGCCCCTGCTGGTGGCCGAGGCCCCGTTTGTCGGGACCGGCATGGAGGGCGTCACCGCCCGCGACTCTGGTGCCGTCATCCTGGCCAAGCGTAACGGCATCATCGATTCCGTCGATAGCGAGCGCATCATCGTCCGCGTTGAAGGCGAGCACCACCCCACGCAGCTCTCGCGTGAGGTCGGCTCGGACATCTACCAGCTCACGAAGTTCAAGCGCTCCAACCAGAACACCTGCATCAATCAGAAGCCGGTAGTTCGCAAGGGTGACCGCGTTCTCAAGGGCCAAGTCCTGGCCGATGGTCCGTGCACGGAGCAGGGCGAGCTTGGGCTCGGCCGCAACGTGCTCGTCGCCTTCATGCCGTGGCGCGGTTATAACTTCGAGGACGCGATCCTGATCTCCGAAAAACTCGTAAAGGAGGACTACTACACGTCCATCCACATCGAGGAGTTCGAGATCGAGGCGCGCGACACCAAGCTGGGACCGGAAGAGATCACGCGCGATATCCCCAATGTGAGCGAACATGCTCTGCGGGATCTCGACGATTCGGGCATCATCCGCATCGGTGCCAAGATCGCCCACAACGACATCCTCGTCGGCAAGGTCACGCCCAAGGGCGAAACCCAACTCACGCCTGAAGAGAAGCTGTTGCGCGCCATCTTCGGTGAAAAGGCCGGCGATGTTCGTGACGCTTCGCTGACCTGCCCTCCGGGCATCGAAGGCACCGTCGTCGACGTCCGCATCTTCTCCCGCAAGGGCCAGGAGAAGGACGCACGCGCTCAGCAGATCGAGCAGGAGATGGTTGAGAAGCTCGAGCGCAATTTGGCCGATGAGATCCGCATTCTCACCGACGAGCGTCTCAAGCGCCTCGAAGGCATCCTGGGCACCAAGGAGGTGCTGCTCGACCTGCACGACGAGCGCACCAACAAGAAGCTGTTGACCAAGGGCGATATCCTCGACCGCGATCAGATCGAGCTCATCTCCACGCGCAACCTGAAGCGGATTCGCTACGCCGATAAGGATCCGCGCGTGAACGAGCAGATTGACGAGATCGAGGAGATGACCTCGCGGCAGATTGACGTACTGCGCAAGATCACCAATGAGAAGATTGCCAAGATGTCCAAGGGCGATGAACTTTCGCCCGGCGTCATCAAGATGGTCAAGGTCTACATCGCCATGAAGCGCAAGCTGTCTGTCGGCGATAAGATGGCCGGCCGTCACGGCAACAAGGGCGTTATCGCGCGCATTCTGCCCGAGGAGGACATGCCGTACCTCCCCGACGGAACGCCTGCGGAGATCGTGCTGAACCCGCTCGGTGTGCCTTCGCGTATGAACGTCGGCCAGATCCTCGAGACACATCTTGGCTGGGCTGCGCATGAACTTGGCAAGAAGGTTGCCGAGCTTGCCCAGCAGAGCCAGGACGCCAACGAGGTTCGTGAGGTCTTCAAGGAGGCCTTCAAGGACACCGCCGCCCTCAATCAGCTGCTGGTCCTGGACGATGTGCAGACCCTGCGCGTCGCCGCGGGCATGAAGCGTGGCATCTGGTTCGGCACGGCTGTCTTCGACGGTGCGCGTGAGAGTGAGATCAAAGCCCTTCTGGCCGCCGCTGGCCTGCCCAGCTCCGGCAAGACGGATCTGATCGACGGCATGACCGGTGAGGTGTTTGAGCAGCCAGTAACAGTCGGCTACATCTATATGCTCAAGCTCTCGCACCTTGTCGACGACAAGATCCACGCGCGCTCCATCGGGCCGTACTCACTCATCACGCAGCAGCCGCTGGGTGGTAAGGCGCAATTCGGCGGCCAGCGCTTCGGGGAGATGGAGGTCTGGGCGCTCGAAGCTTATGGCGCCGCCTACATCCTGCAGGAGCTGCTCACCGCGAAGTCTGACGATGTCTTCGGCCGCACCAAGATCTACGAGGCCATCGTCAAGGGCGAAGCGGCGATCGAACCGGGCGTGCCCGAGTCGTTCAACGTGCTCATCCGCGAGCTGCAGTCACTCTGCCTGGACGTCGAACTCGTCAAGGCAGCGGAACAGAAACCCACGGAAGGCGTGCCGGCGTTGCCGGAGCTCGCCGTCGCCGACTAGAAGCACTTGCCTTTGCTTTCTGGTTGTCATTCCCGAAGGGAACCTGCGTTCCCTCCGGGGTGGCAATCAGTCAAACGGAGAGTACAAAACGTAGATCCCCTTCGGGGATGACAAATTAAAGGGCCAAGCGATGCGCCAGTAAGTCATCGCCCGAGCAACACAGTCACCCCGCAGCCCCGAAGGCTGCATTGGAGACCCAAGCATATGTTCCGTACCAGCCCCTTTGAAATGGCCGGACCCATCACCGACTTCGACTCGATCAAGATTCAGCTCGCCAGCCCCGAAAAGATCCGCTCCTGGAGCTTCGGCGAGGTCACCAAGCCCGAGACGATCAACTACCGTACCTTCAAGCCCGAGCGCGATGGGCTTTTCTGCGCCCGCATCTTCGGACCGATCACTGACTGGGAATGCCTCTGCGGCAAGTACAAGCGCATGAAGCACCGCGGTGTCGTCTGCGACAAATGCGGCGTCGAAGTTACCGTCAGCAAAGTTCGCCGCGAGCGCCTCGGCCACATCGAGCTCGCTTCGCCCTGCTCGCATGTCTGGTTCTTCAAGGGCCTGCCGTCGCGCATCGGCCATCTGCTCGACATCTCCCTGCGCGAGCTCGAAGCCGTCCTCTACTTCGAGTCGTACGTCGTGGTCGATCCAGGCGACGCGCCCGTCAAGGAGCGCGAGGTCATCAAGGACGAGAACCGCTTCCGCGAGCTCGATCAGCAGTACCGCCCCTCGGGCTTCAAGGCCATGATGGGTGCCGAAGCCATCAAGGAACTGCTCAAGCGCGTCGAGATCAACGAGCTGGCCATCGAGCTCCGCGAGCGCATGAAGACCGAGACCTCTCTCCAGAAGAAGCTCAAGTATTCCAAGCGTCTCAAGGTCGTTGAGGCCTTCCGCAAGTCCGACAACAAGCCGCAGTGGATGATCCTCGACGTGATCCCCGTGATCCCGCCCGAGCTGCGTCCGCTCGTTCCGCTCGACGGCGGCCGCTTTGCCACCTCGGATCTCAACGATCTGTATCGCCGTGTCATCAACCGCAATAACCGCCTCAAGAAGCTCATGGATCTGCATGCGCCTGAGGTCATTGTGCGCAACGAAAAGCGCATGCTGCAGGAGGCCGTCGACGCCCTGTTCGACAACGGCCGCCGTGGCCGTGTGTTGCGTGGCGCGAATAACCGTCCGCTGAAGTCACTCTCCGACACCCTCAAGGGCAAGCAGGGCCGCTTCCGCCAGAACCTGCTCGGCAAGCGCGTCGACTACTCCGGCCGTTCCGTGATCGTCGTCGGCCCGGAACTCAAGCTGCACCAGTGCGGCTTGCCCAAGAAGATGGCACTCGAGCTCTTCAAGCCCTTCATCTATCACCGCCTCGAGCAGACCGGCCACTGCACCACCATCAAGCAGGCCAAGGAAATGGTGGAGCAGCAGGAGCCGATCGTCTGGGACATCCTCGAAGAGGTCATCAAGGATCACCCGGTCCTGCTGAACCGCGCCCCGACCCTGCATCGCCTCGGCATTCAGGCCTTTGAGCCCGTGCTTGTGGAAGGCAAGGCGATCAAGATCCATCCGCTTGTCTGCACCGCCTTCAACGCGGACTTCGACGGCGATCAGATGGCCGTGCACATCCCGCTCTCGCCCGAAGCGCAGATTGAAGCTTCGGTCCTCATGCTGGCCTCGCATAACATCCTGTCGCCGGCCTCCGGTCAGCCCATCACGGTGCCCACGCAGGATCTCGTGCTCGGTCTCTACTACCTGACCAAGGCCAAGCCCAATGCCAAGGGTGAAGGCCGTGTCTTTGCCAACATCGAAGAGGTGCTCATGGCTCTCGACGCCAAGCAGGTTGAAACGCTGACGCCCATACGTCTGCGCTACACCGGCCGCGTCCTCGACATGACCACCGCCTACGATGATCAGGACATCCTGCACACCGAGCCGGTCGAGTTCCACAAGCAGTTCATTAACACCACCGTCGGCCGCGCCATCCTCAACGATGCGCTGCCTGAAGGCATCCCCTTCATCAACGGCCTGCTCAAGAAGAAGGGTATCGGCCAGGTCGTGAACTACTGCTACCTGAACCTCGGCCTCGAAGTCACCGTCAAGGCACTCGATCGCATCAAGGAGCTCGGCTTCCAGTACGCCACCCGTTCCGGCCTCTCTGTGGGCCTCGACGACATGGTCATCCCGGAGTCGAAGTACACCGTCGTCCGCGATGCCGAGCGCCAGGTCGTCACCATGCAGCAGCAATACCTGGACGGCTCGATCACCAACCTCGAGCGCTCCAACAAGGTCACCCAGCTGTGGTCCGGTGTGACCGACCGCGTCGCCGATGAGATGTTCAACAACATGAAGCGCGCGGACAAGGAAGGAGCCATGAACCCGATCTACATCATGGCCGACTCCGGTGCCCGCGGCTCCAAGCAGCAGATCCGGCAGCTCTCCGGTATGCGTGGGCTGATGGCGAAACCGAGCGGTGAAATCATCGAGTCGCCCATCAAGGCCAACTTCCGCGAGGGTCTCACCGTGCTCGAGTACTTCATCTCGACTCACGGCGCCCGCAAGGGACTGGCCGATACGGCGCTCAAGACCGCCGACTCCGGTTATCTGACTCGCCGTCTTGTCGACGTCGCGCAGGATGTCATCATCTCCGAGCACGACTGCGGCACCGACCAGGGCATCTACACCATGCCGATCATCGAAGCCGGTGAGACCATCGAACCGTTACGTGACCGCATCATCGGCCGCGTCTCGCTCGAGCAGCTCAAGGACATCGATGGCCGCGTCATCGTCGAGATCAATCAGGAGATCGACGAAGATCTCGCCTCGGCTGTGCAAGCCGCAGGTATCGAGCGGGTCAAGATTCGCTCGGTGCTCACCTGCGAGTCCAAGCGCGGCTGCTGCATCCTCTGCTATGGCCGCAACCTCGGCTCCGGCAAGATGGTCGAGATGGGCGAGGCCTGCGGCGTCATCGCAGCCCAGTCCATCGGCGAACCCGGCACGCAGCTCACCATGCGTACCTTCCACGTCGGCGGCACGGCCTCGCGCATCCACGATGCCTCCAAGATCGAAGCCAAGAACACCGGCAAGATCAGCTTCATCAATCTCGTCACCGTTCGCGCCAAGGAAGGTGGGCTGGTAGCGTTTAACCGCTCCGGTTCCATCGCCATCCTTGACGAGAAGGGCCGCGAGAAGGAGCGTTACGCCATCGTCTACGGCGCAAAACTCCGCGTCGAAGATGGGGCCGACATCAAGCAGGGCGAGCTCATCGGCGAGTGGGATCCGTACACCTTCTCCATTCTCACCGAGATCGCCGGCACCGTGCAGTTCAAGGACCTGCAAGAGGGCCTGACGATTAACGAAGAGATCGACGAGGTCACCGGGCTCAGCCGTCTGGTCGTCGCCGAATCCCCCGACGAAAAGCGTCAACCGACCATCCTCATCAAGTCCGGCGATGGCAAAGGAATCACCAAGCGCTATCTCATGCCCTCCCGTGCCAACCTCATGGTGCAGGATGGCGATGAGGTCACGCCGGGTGACATCCTCGCCAAGATCCCGCGTGAAACCACCCGTACCAAGGACATCACCGGTGGTCTGCCGCGCGTCGTCGAGCTCTTCGAAGCACGCAAACCCCGCGATCCCGCGATCATCTCGCGTATCGACGGTGTGGTGCGCTTCGGCGATGTGACGAAGGGTCAGCGCAAGGTCTACGTCACCGCCGATAACGGCAACGAGGAAGAGTACTCGGTGCCGCGCGGCGTCTACATCAACGTGCAGGAAGGCGAACGGCTCCGTGCCGGCGACGCACTGATCGACGGCCCACGCAACCCGCATGACATCCTCGATGTCCTCGGTGAGCGCGCGCTGCAGATCTATCTCGTCGATCAGATCCAGGAGGTCTACCGCTTACAGGGTGTAGGCATCTCGGACAAGCACATCGAGACCATCGTTCGCCAGATGCTCCGCTGGGTGAAAATCGACGAGGTTGGTGACACCAACTTCCTGCTCGAACAGCAGATCGACCGCTTCCGGTTCAACGCCGAAAACGAGCGTGTGCTCGCCGACGGCGGACGTCCCGCCATCGGTCGCCCCCTGCTCCTCGGCATCACGAAGGCGTCGCTTTCCACCGACAGCTTTATCTCGGCGGCGAGCTTCCAGGAGACCACCCGCGTGCTCACCGAAGCGTCCATCAATGGCGCGATCGACGGCCTGCGCGGCCTCAAGGAAAACGTCATCGTCGGCCGTCTCATTCCCGCCGGCACCGGCATGGAGTACTACCGCCAAGTCGCGCTCTCCCCCGAGCTCGAAGAAGCGGCAGCCCAGATCCAGGCCGAGGTCATGGAAGCGCACGAAGCCGAAGAGCGTGAGCTCGAGGCCATGCGCATGGAAGGCGAACAGGAAGAACTGGCCGCGGAATAAATTCCCAAAATGGGCTGAGGTTTACTTAAAGTTTTCCTCAGCCCAAACAAAATAGTGTTTAGCCTGTTAATGTTTTGGGGAAGAGTCCAACACATAGATCCAGCAGCTAAAGCTGGAAACTGCATCGTATCTGGTAGAGGTTGCTGTATATGTATGAAGTTTTGGGCAGCAAAGAAAAGAGGGCGATTCGTTACGAACTGCAGAATGTTCCTGATGGATGGCGCCTCTCCGTAGTTCTGCCTAAACGCGTTCCATCAAGCGATCACTCAGTAGTCATTCGCTGGCTACAGGATTATCAAAAAACAGTCCGTTCCCAACACCCGAACTGGCTCACGGCCATCAGACCTCAGGAACGTGGCTATGTCTTGCACATCCAGAGAGCAAACAACGCCCGCGAAATGCTAAACGCAGTCAACCTTATTGACAGCGGTGACACGCTTAAGGATTGCTGGAGCGGGGCGTTAGAGTATGCAGGATGAGAGCGAGGAGGGCTCGCTTCCTCCCTTGGCAGGAATGACGGAGCTGTCGGCAGCAGAGGACTCAAACATAGAACTGCCGGCAGTCAATCCACCGAAGACGAAGACTCCTGTTCAGGTCAATCAGCAGAACAATTTCTATCAAACGATCCCCAGCAACGCTTGGGATCGACTTTCTGCTGATCAGGTGGTGGCGCTTTCCAAGGACATTCTTCACCACATGGACGCTCAGGATGAACGCAACTACAACTTCGCAATTGAACGCGTTAAGCAATCAGACGCACGTGGAAAGCTCAACGCCATCATCGGAGCGGTTGTAGCTCTTGCAGGTTTTCTCGTTACAGCCTACTTGGCGACTCACAATCACGAGTTCGTTGCACTTACAATCTCATTACCGTTGGCAACTATCATCGCGATGGTCGTGGGCAATCAATTTATAAGCTGAGTCGGACGCCCTATGTCTCCTGAGACATGGGGCGTCGCGTAGGCGGCACGGCATTGGCATCCTAAAGTGCAACGGCCCCGGTTATCGACACCTTCGCCGGTGTCCCATTCATCGCGGCATCATCGCGATGAGTAGGTTCCGCCATCTTATGCCGACCCAATTACCAGTTCACAATCCGTCCAGGACCAGGACCGCAGTCCCATCCGCTCCAGCTTCTCCTCAAGGGCTATCTTCATAAGTTGCTCGAAAGGAAGATCCATTTGGTTCGCGACCAACGTAGCGCGATTGGTCAGCTCCTTGGTGAGGTCGATCAGAACCCAATCGCCATCGCCCACCTCTGATTGTGGCGACAATGCTTGCTGTTCCAGCACTCCCTAATCCACAACTCTCCATTCATCGTAGCGTGATACCCGCTCTGCTTCTGATCCCTAGGTAATCTGCTGTTAGTTGCACCGCTTGAACTGTAAGTAGGATTACTTCTTCGCCCCGCTCCACTCCAGATACGATCTCCACTCCCCCGGTCCAGGCAGGTGCATCTGGAACTTACCCGACATCACCGAACCCCTCAGTTCATACGTAAGCCGAAATTGAGGGCCGGACAGGGAGGCATCGGAGAGGAAGACCGCCGTCGTCGCGTCCGGGGTCGAAACGTTGTAGTGGATCACGTGGCCTTCGTTGTCGAAGTAAACAGCCTTGAGCGGCTGGCCCGGTCCCTCCGCAAAAACGTAGAGCAGGTCGGTGTGTTCGCAATCGAAGGTCACCGGGCCTTTGCAAGCGGTAAGGCTCGTAACGTGCCGGCCAAGAATGTGGCCGCCCAGCTCCGGCTTGAAGGCATAGGTTCCGACCACGTGAACCCCCGCCTTATCCTGCGTATTCGCCTCCCAACTTCCTTCCAGAAAGGCGAGAGCCTTGAAGGGATCGGCTGCGGCGGGCGCACTCTGTGCGAGGGAGGGCAAGGTCAGCAGAAAAAGAACGGCAGGCAACAGTCTCATCGGAGTCTTTTCCTCTGTGCGGCTTTTATCTTTGCGTTGAAATCCTGGAGTCTGCGTTCGACCTCCTCGGGGCTGAGCACCTCCAGCACGGCGGACAGTGCCCAGACGTGGCCGAAGGGATCTCGGACCCAGCCGTAGCGATCTCCCCAGAACATATCGGTCGGCGGCAGGGCGGGACTCGCGCCGTGGTCGATCGCACGCTTGTACGCCGAGTCCACGTCGGGCACGCCGACCTGAAACACACATGTCGAACCCGACAGCGTCTCCGGCGAGGCGAGAAGTGCGCCCTCGATTCGATTGTTCTTCTGAGCCGGCTCCTCGGTGGAAACCTGGACCAGGGAGTTCCAGATCTTCATGTGGATGTGTTCGCCGGCACCGCTGGGAGACGGAGAGCGATACAGAATTGTGGCTGCAAACGCAGCCGTGTAGAAGAAAATTGCCTCGGCGGCGTCGCGAACGACAAGGTGCGGAACAATGACGCCTGAAACTGGAACAGAGCCCTCAACGGCCATGCTTTTGCTCCTTCTTGCGACTCGGTCCTTGGCTGGCGCTGTCCGAAGCTATCAACGTCCATGCGTGGCCCGATGGATCGAAGAAACTTCGGTACTGAGACGACCAATCCATCACGACCTTAAGGGGAGCAGCCGTGAGGCGATACCTCTGCTCCAGCCCCACCCGTTCCGATGAGACCAGGTCAGCCTCGCGCAACTCCCGAAGGTGCTGGGAGATCGCGGGCTGGGACATCTCGAATGCGGCCGTTAGCTCCTTCACAGAGCGGGTGGAAACTGAAAGAAGAGAGATAATCTCTCGGCGCGCTGGATGAGCAATCGCTTTGAATACGATGTCTGTCTTAGCCATAAGCGAATCCTTATGCAAAGGGTACATAAGGCTTTACTTATAGTCAACAGGTATCCGGTGTCTCTTCTCACTTGTTAGACAGCAGCTCAACTGCCCAAGTAGACGCTTGTGGTACGCTGATTCCGCTCACCGGCAAAGAGGTCTACCAGGGAAGATGACGCCGCCTGATTGCGTTCTTCGTCCTGTCGCGCCGGCGAGTTATCCCTTGTAGCCCGGAGATCTTCAATGAAGAATGTCGCGTCCTGCTTTCTCGGTCTTACGCTGCTCACGCCTGCGATTCCAAGCCTCGCCGATGCCATTCCGTACCCAAACACGCACCAAATCGCGCCGGAGGTACGCACCTACGCCGCAGGCAACAGCGGTGTGAACATCTACTTTTATGCCCCTAGCTTTGCGCTTTATACCGATTTTGTCGAGGTCTATGACCTACAGACCGGCTACGATAGCGGCGCGATCCTGAATAATCACACCACGGCAGCCGGCGCGGAGATCACGGTGGGCGGAACCGCAGGGGAGATCAACGCTGGCGACCAGCTCATCTTCTATATGGATTCTCCCGGAGGGAAGTTCGCCTCCATCAGCAGCTACAGCGCCGATGGCGTAAACCATGCCTACATTACGCCCTATTCTGGTGGTGTTGTGAGCGGTGTCACGATCCCGGCAGGGCTCTACGTCGGTATGGAGGACGCGCCCAATGGTGCCTCCGACTTCAACTACCTGGACGATACCTTTGTATTCACTAACATCTCCGCACCGTCCACGTCGGTGACTCCGGAGCCGGGTTCGTTGGTATTGTTGGCCACCGGCGCTTTAGGCATGGTGGGCCTGCTAGGCCGTCGTCACTTTGCGGCTTGCCTGTAAACAAGACACGCCAAAGTAAGAACGCGAAAGCAAAGACTCGCTTAAGCAAATATTGCGTCGGCATGTGTCGACGCGAGACAAGGCTGTGGTCGCTCACTGAAACTGATATGGGTTAGTGAGAACTACTGCGGCCTCTGGAAGAGTCGAAAATCCAGGGTGGCCAGCGTTTCCACCTCGGCGGTCCTGCCGTCGGTGATAAAAGGCCGGTACCGCCAGCCGCGCACCGCGTTCAGCGCGGCTTCCCGTAACAGTGGGTCTCCGCTGATCACATGCGCATCGATCACGCGCCCGTTGCGGCCCACGAGCGCTTGCACGACCACCTTGCCCTGCACCCCGGCCTCACTGGCCGGAACCGGGTATACGGGTGCCGGAGCGGCGACCAGATTAGCTGCCATCGCCCCCGACGCAGACAGGTAAATGCCTTCCGTCGCTGAGACGGAGGACCGTTCCGCGACGGCGTTTCCGCCAGGCTCTGGGGCGAGACCGCCTTCATTCAGGTCCAAATTCCCTTGATTGCCCGATAACTGTACAGAATTTGCAATGCCGACCCGTCCAGAGGAGTGGTCTGTAGCCTTGGTCACTGGGTCTATCACTTTGTCTTTAAGCAGCGCCGTGCCGGGAGCTGAGGCTGCTCGCGAAATACCGTTCGGGGCTGTTGTGATTCCAGAAAACGACCCATTATGGGGCAGAGAATAGGGACTCGGCTTAGTGGCCGGTCTAGGGGAAGACTCGGCCGGCACAGCCTGTCGCACCGGAGCAGGGCCGGCCCCGGGCTGGCCATGCAGAAGGAAGCCAAACAGGGTTCCCACCGCAACCCCACCCAGGCCGGTGATCCAGAGAGGCCAGTGCGTCGCTTTGAACAGATGCAGCGGGCGATACTCAGGAAAGCCACCGGGTTCCGTTGCAGGCAACACTGCGGCTACGGGATCGCTGAACGGTGCGGGATCGCCGAACCGGTCCGGCGAGGCACTAGGCATCGGTCGAGTTTGCCTAGCGGGGGTTACCGCCTCTGGTTCAAATGGGAGGGTGAAAGCTGGCGAGGGAGCAGGTCTGTAAAGCTCCTCAGTTACCGGTGTGGCCTGGATTTCGTCACGGACCTGAATTTCCTCCCGAACTTGAGTCTCCTCACGTACTTCGATCTCCTCATAGACGCGAACCTGATGCCGTGCCGGCATCGCGTGCTGAGCCGTCGAGCGTGCGATGGGTTTAGCCGCTATCGTTTCTCGTGCTGATGACTCAGGGTGCTCCAATGCCTGTGCGGGGCTTGGAAACTCGCTCGCGGGGAGCGGAGTCTCAAGCCGGGGAGCAAGGCGAGCTCTTGGGGTGTCCTCTGCCAAACGGGACCGCAAGGGGCCATCGGGCGAAGTCTTCCAGAACGTGCGAAGGGCACCGCCAAGGAAGGCGAGGAGTTGGCGCACGGGGGTACGAAGCTCGGGGGATTGAAGATCCACCTCCGGCCCACCAAGCGCAGCTGCCAGAATTTCAAGCAGCTCGCCCTGGGTGATTCCCTCGTTTTCCCTGAAGATGATGGAGCGAATGCTCGCGGAGGTCTCGTCTGCCAAGGCGGATCCGCTGGATAGCTGACCTGCCAGCGCGGCAAGGGCGGCCGGAGAGCCAAATGGAACGCCGTGGCTGCCCAGCAGCGCTTGCAGTTCCAGTATGTACGGCACGAGTCGAAGAGAAACAGAGTTAAAGTCCAATTGCGATGTCATGGCCCACCTCATCTCGAACCTTCGTCGCCCCGGCTTCGGAGCCTTTGCAGAAGACGGCTGTGAATACTCCTCTTGAAACACCTGCGGACAGCATGATGTTGCGCTTACCGCTGGTATCCGCCTCAGTGGCGAAGCCGAAAATTCACGAAAACCACGGTCTCCACATCCGTCGGCTTACCTTCCATTAGATACGGCCGATACCTCCAACGCTGCACCGCGCGTTCTGCCGCCCCGCGTAAAAGGCGGTGCCCCTGCAGAACATGGGTCGCTACAACCGAGCCGCTGCGCGACACCACCGCTTGTAAGATCACCTGACCTTCCACATGGGTAAGCCTGGCCAACGTGGGATAGTCCGGAGGCGGCGCGGCAATCAGATTGGCGCTCATAACGCCGGAGGACACAGCGAACAGTCCCCGATGCGGTCCGCGGCGCCCCGAAAACGTGTCCGGGATCCGGCGTAGCCGGTCTTTTGCTGTATCCGGAATCTGAGCCGGGGACCGATTTCCTAACTCTGTGGCGCTCGGGCTCGCAGCGGAAGGTACAGCCGAGGCTTGATTCGATGTGAAGATATCGCTCGGCTGGGCTGGCTGAGTCGGCTGGCCTGACTGAGAATCTGAGGCTCCCTGCCGGGCAGCCTCGGGGAGAGCGGCATCGTGGGTGGCGCGGAGCTGCTCGGCCGAGCGACTGTCTTGGCCTGGTGACGCCAGTTCCGGTGCGTTTTCCCCGCCGAGTGGGCTACCGTAGGCACTCGGCTTTGGGATGGAAGCCGCATAGGGAGTGTTCACATCGTGATTCGCCGGCGCTGAGAAAGAACGGTTTGTGGACTTGCGAGAAAACAGCATGATCGCTGCCAGCCCGACCAGCAAAAGAACCGTCAGCAGGGCAGCCGGACGCGACAGCAGGCGGCGCTCTCGGGACGAGCGCATAGCAGAAAGATCATGCCGTGGAGGCCGCGGCGAATCGACTGATCGGCTCGCGAAATCGTTTGAGGCATTCTGGCGATCCGCAAACCTGGCTGCCTCGTCGTTTGCGGGATAAGGTTTGAGGTCATTCGCAGGCGGTTCGATCTCTCGCGTTGCGGTAGAAGGCCGACGCTCCGGATTTTCAGGCAAGGGCAAATTTTGATGCTCGGGGCGCGCAGCATTGGTTTCAGCCGAGAAAGCATTGAGAATTGCGGGAATCGGCGGGTTGCGTTCCACCTGTGGCGCATCTTCGGACCGAGGCGGATTTCGCGGCGGCTGAGGAAACTTTTGATCGGAGACCGTGGGTGCGGCCGCTGGGTGATCCTGTGATATCTCTCCTTCCGATCCGAAGGGCTTTTTGCGCAAGGAAAGCAACACAACATTCACGAACAGCAGAAGCTGCCCAACCGGCTCATGGAGGTCTTCTGTTGTCTGGTCGATACCCGGGCCGCCGACCGCGAGGGTTATGAGTTCGAGCAGTTCCACGCGATTCACATTGGTGTCTTCGCGATAGATGATCGTTCGCAGAATGGAACACATCTCGTCGTGAAAGCTACCGGGCACGGAGAGACGAACTGCCAGAGCTTTGACATCCATCGGCGCGCCGAAATGGACACCCCGGCTCGCGAAAAAGTCATGCAGCAACTCGACATGTGGCGCGAATCGGGTTGCGAGACTTTCGAGATGGGTCGGTGAAGTCATGACTGCCGTTGGATGCATCCTAGCGCGTCGGCCGAGTTTTCAAGTTGAAAAGATGCATGGTTTTCTATATTGGCTTGTGCGGCCGCATGGAGAACGTCGCGATGCAGGTACGCGACCTCAGGACTCGAGCTTTGTCCTGAGATAGAACCCGGTAGAAGTATGCTGCGTTCCTCCCTGAATGCGAATGTAAGTGCGACGGTGCCTCAGCCAGTACGCATCTGCGATGCCTTCAGGCCTTGTATCAATGATCGGCTAAGTCCAACCATACTTCAGAGCCATTTGTACAAATTCTGCCAAGCGTAATGCCAAAACGGAACGGCAACGCACCGTTGTTCCGAAGCGGGAAGAGGTCTGAATCTACACTGCCGTTTTTTGTTCGCCCATAAGGCGAAGGAGCTTAGGCTCATTCCAGTTGCCGAAAACGCGAGCAACGAGCCTGCTCTGAGGTCCTAGAACATCTTGAAACGCTTATTGCTCCCCTTACTCTTCATCATGTGCTCGGCCGTCCTGCGAGCCGACTCGATCAACTACGCCCATGCCGGGACGGTTGCACCGGAGACCGCTGTCTTTGCGAGCAGCAGCAATGGCGTGGATGTCTTTTATTACGGCAGCACAGCCGGTTATACGGACTACGTGGGGATCTTCGATCTCCAAACCGGCTATAACAGCGGTTTGCTCTTCGACAACAGGACGACACCCGTCGGTACGGAGGCGGTAGTTGGTTCGGCATCGGGACAGATCAACGCCGGCGATCAGCTGCTGTTCTATATCGACACCCCGGAGGCAATCTTCACCTCCGAGGGCCGTTATAACCCGGATGCCGTGAACCACGCGTACATCGCGAGTTATGCCGGAAGCAAGCTGAACGGCGTACAGGTGCCGCCGGGTCTTTTTGTCGGCATGGAGGACCAGGCCCTGGGTCACTCCGACCTGAACTATAACGACGAGGACTTTGTAGTCACCAATGTAAACTCGAGCGTCACACCCGAGCCCTCTTCCTTCGCCCTGTTGGGCACTGGTGTGTTCGGCTTCTCGGTGATGATGCTACGTCGTCGCGCCTCTCAGGAGGATATCGAGAAACGCGAAGACCTATCCATCAGTAAGTGGAGCTAGGGGGCGTTGCCGGTTGCGTGATCTCCACATGGCCGAAGGTGACCGTCTGCAATGCCCCTGTACTGTGCGAACACACACCAAGCCCCACATATACGGAGCCTCCCATGGGAATTGTGATTGACGGTCCACTCGCCGCACCGCTGCCCGCAGAAATAGCTGTAGCGGTGTAACGATCTCCTTTGCGCTCAATGCGCAGCCGCACGGCACCATGCTCCGGGAGGTCGATATCCTTCGTTTCCCCACCCGGCGTCAGTCTGTACTGCAGCGTGATGTGTCCATCGCCATGAATGGCGATGTCGGCGTAAGGAGATCCCGGATCGAGACTTTGCCGGATCATGAGCATGCCTTTCGCCTTGGGATATGTGCTCGGCTGAGAGACCTGCACCTCTGCGGTGAGCGTTTCATCGCCGGACATTCTGGCCCAGGTGAAGCGAAAGTCATCGGCGGCACCCCAGACATCGGCACCGCCACCGCGTATCGTGTACGTCTGCATGGCAGGGTTGTACAAGCTCGCTCCGGGCTGCGCGTGGCCGATATCGGTTGAGCCCTGGAATCTGCCTTGACTCCCGCTTCCAGACCCCTGGGAGAGGGCCAGCAACGGGGTAAGCAGCAGCGCAGCAAGGCATTGTGCAGCCATGGAATACGTAGAGGAGGGTGCAGAACGACGGGGGATCTTCATAGGATGGTTATAGGATCGCCTCACTATAGGGGAGCTTGCACGATACGCGCAACACTCCACTGCCATCGATGCAGGCCGGTGCTGGGCTATGCTCAGGGTTATGTCCCGCATTGCGCTTGTCACGGGAGCTTCACGCGGCCTGGGAGCGGCGATGGCCATCGCCTTGGCCGAGGCGGGGCACCACGTAGCCGTCAACTATTTTGCCAACGAAGCGCGCGCGCAAGCGCTCTGCCGCAAGTTACGCGATCGCGGGCTCGTGGCTCAACCCTTCGGCGGCGATGTCCGCGATGAGGCGGCAGTAAAACGCCTCGTCGCAGAGATTGAATCGGCATTCGGCGTTGTAGAGGTGCTGGTGGTCAATGCAACCGGCCATCAACCCATGCTCTCCGTTGAGGATCAGACCTGGGAGGCGTACCTACAACAACTTGAGTTCTTCATTAAGTCACCGCTTCTGCTCCTGCAAGCGGTGTTGCCGGGCATGCGGCGGCAAAAGTTCGGTCGTGTCATTCAGATCGGCAGCGAAGTTGTCGAGCTCGGCAATGCGCGTTTCGCTAACTATGTTGCCGCAAAAGCTGCCCAGCTTGGGCAGACACGTTCCTGGGCACGTGAGCTTGGGCCTGAGGGCATCACGGTGAACCTGGTCGCGCCGGGCTGGATCCCCACAGAACGAGCACTGGACGCGTCGGCGGCCGACCGGGAAGCGTACGCGCAATCTGTTCCGTTGCGACGCATGGGGCAGCCGGAGGAGGTGGGCCGCGTGGTCGCGTTTCTCGCCAGCGATGCCGCCAGCTTCATCAATGGGCAGAAGATTGCCGTCAACGGAGGCAATACCCTTGAGTGAGGGAACTCCAGAAAAGATAAAGATTTAGAGCGAATTACCTCTTGTATGCAGCTATTCATTGTCATCCCGCAGGGATCCGCTGCTGTTCTTACTTTCAAAAGAGAAGCAGATCCCTACGGAATGACAAACGAAGAGGGGAGTTGCATGCGCAACGGGTAACGGATCATCAGCTATCAACTTCCGCTTAGCCCCTTTTGTCATCCCGGTAACTACATCGAATGCTTCGGCGGAAAGTGGTCGAACATCTTGTCCACGGACTTCTGTACAAGGGCGATGTTCTTATCGGTCTTCTTGCTCATATCCGCAGTGGCGCGTCCGCGAAACACGAGGTTATGTGTGTTTGTGTCATAGAGGTCGACCATCAAGGTACCGACTGCGACCTGTTCGACGGTCGTGTTTGCAACACCATCGCCACCCCAGCCACCGCCCCAGCCTCCCCAACCGCGCCAGCCAAACCCCGACCCAAGACCGCTGTAAAAGGTGTTGTACTGCTGCTGGTCATGGACGCCGCCGATGGCCGTGATGGCGAGGTCGCCACCCGAAGGCACCATCTGCAAACCATGCGCCTGAAGATCATGCGTGATGTCGTCGCGAACGCGCTGTTGATACAGCGGGTCGTCCGTTTGAACCTTTGCGAATGAGAATGTGTGATAGCTCTCGAACTGTGCGTGGTGATCGAAATCGGTGGTGACCTGTTGTGCGGGTATGCCCCGTGTCAAGGCGAGCAACCCGGCAACAGCGGTGCTCAAGAGTATTGCGCGAGATGTCTGTCCCATGGTCGGAGTCCCCCAGGCAAAGATATTATTTCTTGCCCAGCGGTTTAGATGCACACGCCGAGCCTGAGGCCATCCCGAACGGAAGCGCTTAGCTGTGGTGTTCAGGGTTGGTGTTTAGGTGAGAACAGACGCAAGGCCTAACGCAAATTACTGTTTGGCTGCATGGGCAAGGTGAAGTGGAAGGTCGAGCCCTCGCCGACCTGACTGGTGGCCCAGATGTGGCCGCCGTGTTGGGTGACGATGCTGCGGCAGATGGCGAGTCCAAGGCCGGTGCCGCCCATCGAACGGGAATCTGAGGCATCCACCTGCTTAAAGCGGTCGAAGATCGTCCCCAGCTTGTCGGCGGGAATACCGCGACCGCTGTCCTGCACTTCGATTAAAGCTTCATCCGGCATGACCGCCTTGGCCGTCAGCTTGATTTCACTGGGGATGGTCGAAGGCGCTGGCGAGAACTTGATCGCGTTCGAGATCAGATTGGTCAACATTTGCAGAATGCGATCCGGATCGCACCAGACCACCACTTCGTTTGGCTCGATCGTAAATCGGATGTTGGCCTGCGCAGCCGTTCCATGCAGGTTGTTGGTTGCACGCTTAAACAGCTCTTCCACTGAGCAGCTGCAAAGATGTAGCTGCGACTTGCCGGAACCGATTCGTTCCAGGTCCAGGATGTCGTTCACCAGGCGAACGAGCCGGTCTGTGTTGCCAACGGCGATGTCCATCATCCGCTCGGCTTTTTCAGGGTGCTGGGTAAGCGCGCCGCCGGCGATCAATTCCAGAGCGCCACGCAGGCTGGTCAAAGGCGTGCGCAATTCATGCGAGACCGTGGAGATGAACTCGTCCTTCATCTTGTCGAGCGCATAACGCTCGCTGATATCGGTGAAAGCAACCACGACGCCGACGGCGCGGCCACGTGCATCCTCTGACCGCTCGGAAGCGTCCCTAGCCGGCGCTTCAATCTGCGGACGAGCAACGTATTCGACGGGGAACGAGGTGCCGTCCTTACGCCAGAAGACCTCGTTGGCCACACGGATGGAGTTTAGGTCATGAACGCTGCCTCGAATGGGGCACTCGCTCTCGGGGTAGGGCGAGCCATCCGGCTTCTTGTAATGGATCAGCTCGTGCATATGACGGCCCAGCAGCTCCTCCGCGCGATAGCCGAGCATCTGCGCCGCAGCCGGATTGACCACCGTGACGCGGCCTTCGAGATCGATGCCGTAGATGCCATCGCCGATGGACTCGAGAACGGAGTTGGACTGCCGGATCAGCGAATGGAGCTGCTCTTCGGCCCGTACCTGATCGGTGATGTCGACCGCAAAGCCCAGGACGTAGCTGGGGCCGTCGCTCGGCTCGACTAGACGGTTGCGGTAGGCCAGAACGCGTTCCTCGCCGCTCCTGTGCTGGAGATGCATCAAGCCTTGCGCTTCCCCCACTGTGAGCAGGGTTTCGAAGTACGGCTTTAGGAACTGCTGGCGGTCAGCGTAAAGGAACTCGCGCAAGGGATGCCCGACGACCTCGCCGACGCTCCGGCCAAAGATCTCCGCGCCATGCTCGTTGACCGAGAGCATGCGGCCCTCGAGGTCGTGCGTGCACACCAGGCCCAGCGAGCCCTCGACGATCTGCCCATAGCGCGATTCGCTCTCCCGAATTGCGCCTTCGGCCACCCGCTGCACGGTGACGTCAAGTCCGGTCGCGATGATGAAGGCCACCTGTGATTGCGAATCCAGCAGAGCCGTGGCCGACCAGGAGATCCGGCGGCGTGTTCCGTCCGATGCCAGCCAGAAATTCTCGAAGGCGGCAGGGAAGCCGCCCTGGCGGATCTTCTCAAAGTCTTCTATGTACTCGGCAACGTCTTCTTCCGGAATCAGTCGTTCCCAGGCGTATTTACCCACCAATTCGCTCGAAGTGTAGCCGGAGATGATCTCGCAGGCGCGGTTGAACCGCACGATGCGCCCGGCGGTGTCGAACACCACGACCAGGGCGCCGACCGTATCCAGCACGGCGGCAACAAAGTTGCGCTCCACCGTGAGCGCCGCCTCCACACGCTGCTGGGCCCGGGCAGCCCGATTGGTCTCGCGTACCCGCATGACCAGTTCCAGCCGCGTGGTCACCATATGGCTGAGGGCCTCGAGCGAGTCGATTTGGGCGGGGCTGAGCTTGCGCGCCGCGCTGTCCATCACGCAGACGCAGCCGATTGGTACGCCTTTGGGCGTCTGCACCGGGGCCCCGGCGTAGAAGCGGTACTGCCGTTCGCCCAGCGGAATGCCAGCGGGTGCATAGGTGGGATCGCGGCGTGCATCGGGAATCTGATACACGCCTTCGGCCTCCACCGTGGTTTCGCAGGGGATTGTGTGCCGGGGAAGGGTGTCAAGCTCCACGCCGGATCGCCCCAGCAGCGAGATGTGGTCCCGCTCGATCACACTGACCATGCCGACGGGAGCGCCACAGATCTGCGCAGCCAGCCGTGCGATGTCGTCCAGGGCCGGATCGTGCGGCACGGCACCGAGGTCGTATTGTTCGACCGCGTTGATCCGAGGCTGTTCGAGTTGGGCCAGTGTGGGCGTCATCCGTATTCTGAGAATAGAAACGCTACCCGGGTGTGGCTGTCCCACTTTTGCTGGAGCCCCCGCGGCAGTAATCGCCAACACGTCACGTTATGGGGTATGACACCCCTGTGCGCCGAAGGTTGTAAGCGTCCGCTAAGTCGTTCAATTCAAATTATTTGACGTCGGACTGCAAAGAGCGTCAACACCCGTTGCGAGGCTGCGGAGCCGCGGTCCGATTTGGGAACAGGACCGTACCAGATTTGGTTCCACTTATCCACGTCTTTCTTTGTCAGAGCTTGCTTGAGTACTTGCCGTCGGCCGATACCCCGCGCATACTCGGGTCAATAGCAGTCGGCAAGTGCCCAATCGAGTACCTGCATGAGGAGGAATGCCGTGAAGGAGTACCGACGACAGGATGTTTTGCGCATCCTCCGCCTGCCGGCACGGCAACTCGAGATGTGGGAGCGGGCTGGGCTGATCGCACCCGCGGAGGTCTATGCCTTCGATGCCATCTCCCAATTGCGTAAGCTCCGCGAACTGGCGGCGACCCGGATTTCAGCCAAGAGTATTCGCCGGTCCGTGGAGGCGATGAGCCGGGTAGCCGGGCTGGCCCATCCGTTATCGGAGGCGCTTGCCGCACCCTATGGTCCACGGGTGGCATTCCGTCAGGGTGGCGCGCTGATCGACCCAATCACCTCGCAGCTGGCCTTTGACTTCGACATGAATGCCGTCGGGGTGCCCTCGGTCTTGTGCAGGATCTCGAACCAGCCCGCTGTAACGCCCTTTGAGTTGCAGGAGCTCTTCCAGCGCGCGGTGCGTCTGGAAGAGCGTCTGGAGACGCTGGCTGAGGCCAAGCTGATCTACGAAGGTCTGCTGCAGTTCGCGCCAAACCATGCCGCCAGCGCCATCAATCTGGGTACCATCTGCTACAACGAGCGCAACTATGCTCGCGCCGAAAAGCTCTACCGTCGCGCCACGGAAGCCGACCCGGAGTACGCGCTGGCCTTCTTCGATTTAGGCAATGTGCTGGATGAGCAGGCCCGCCTGCCAGAGGCCATTGAGGCATATGCGCGCGCACTCGCCCTGGTTCCGCAGTACGCCGATGCGCACTATAATCTCGCACTCGCCTATGACCGCCTGGGGGAGCGCCGCAAAGCCCTGCGCCACTGGACGGCCTATACACGGCTGGATCCGAGCGGTCCGTGGTCAAGTCACGCGCGTTTGCAGGCGCGGCGCATTCTCGCCTTGGAGCGGTTGACCATTGTGAGCCGGCATGGGCGGACAATGCGCATCGCAGGCTAGGCCGATTGGGCGTAGATCTCGCGGCCGAGCCGCTTGTTCTTCAATAAGATCTGTCGCTCAAAAAGTTTGTCATCCCGCAGCGCGGCGAAGGGATTCCCTTCTGAAGGGATCCCCTTTCCGCCTGGCAGTACCCGTTCGTAAATGTCGATGACACCAGTGAATCCTTCTGCTGCGCGATGACGAGCGGCAGTTGATGACCAGTGGAAGTCGAGAGGGACCACATCTCGTTACCTGACTACAGCGGAGATCGCACGGCAGCTGAGAGATCACAGGTCAACACCCCCACACAAGCGATACACTCCTGAGCAACGACATCCCTTTGCTGCTGGAGAACATGCCACCATGGCCGCACCTGCAACCTTTCGCCCCTTTGTCTCCGCGAATGAGAGCCGAAAGGAGCTATCGCTGCGGGCGCTTCTGCTGGGCAGCGTCTTTGGGGTCATCTTTGGCGCGGTGACAGTCTATGTCGGCCTGCGTGCCGGGCTGACGGTTGCCGCCAGCATTCCGATCTCGGTGCTTTCGATCTCCATCCTGCGCGCCTTCGGACGGGCGTCGATTCTCGAGAACAACATCGTCCAGACCACTGGAAACGCCGGACAATCCATTGCCTCGGGTGTGATCTTCACGCTGCCGGCTCTGATCTTTCTGGGCTTCGACCTGCAGAGCTTCCGCATCTTCGCCCTGGCGCTGTTTGGCGGTTGGCTGGGGGTGCTGTTCATG
Organism: uncultured Acidobacteriaceae bacterium; assembly: GCA_964247595.1. Classification (GTDB taxonomy): domain Bacteria; phylum Acidobacteriota; class Terriglobia; order Terriglobales; family Acidobacteriaceae; genus Granulicella. Next base: position 22,635 of record CAXTUW010000028.1, read on the forward strand.
ATTCCGCTGCGGCGGCAGCTGATCGTCGAGGAGCATGGCACCCTCACCTATCCCGAGGGCACCGCCTGCGCGGACGTGCTGCAGGCCGGCGAGCGGGGCGGATCGTTTGCGAGCCGGGTATTCCTTGGCCTTGGCTTGGGCGGGCTGTACACGCTTTTTCAGAACGACAACCTCCTCGGCCTGTTTCCGCCAACGCCGAACTGGGAGCCCAACTTCGATCCGCAAGGGCAGGGGATTCTGCGCGGCGGTGCCATCCGCGCGGATGTTACGCCGGAGTATCTCGGCGTGGGCTACATTATCGGTATTCGGGTCGCGGCCATTATGCTCGCTGGCGGCGTGTTCTCATGGCTGGTGCTGATGCCGGCGATCGTGTTCTTCGGCCGCCACCTGACCGGCCCGCTCTATCCCGGCACCGTGCCGATCAGCGAGATGAGCCCTAGCGATCTATGGAAGACCTACGTGCGCCCGATGGGTGCCGGGGCCGTGGCAGCCAGCGGCCTCATCACGCTGCTGCGTACAGCACCGACCATCGTCAGCGCGCTCACGGCGGGTTTTGGGAAGATGCGCAAGAGCCGCGCGGGGCGGAGTGAGTCCGAAACGCCCGAGATCGAGCTGCCTTCCCTCTCCACCGGAGCTTCGGCTGTCGAGCCGTTCGACGAGCCGAACCTCAGTGTGGCCAATCTCGGCAGCGCGTCGGCTGTGGCAGCCAGCCGCGAGGTGCGTGGGGAGCGTCCGGCGTTCGCGGCTGCGGGTGGCCGGGTACGCACGGAGCACGATCTGCCCATGAGTGTCGTCGCTGGCGGCAGCCTTGCCCTGGTGGTGCTGATCGTTCTGTTTCTCCAGTTCAAGCCGGTGCCGGGTGCCCAAGTGGGTTTGCTGGCGAATGTTGCCGCGGCGCTGCTGGTAGTGGTCTTTGGTTTTCTGTTCGTCACGGTGAGCGCGCGCATCGTCGGGATCGTCGGCTCCAGCGCCAGCCCGGTCAGCGGCATGACCATCGCGACCCTGATGGCAACCGCCGCCATCTTTCTCGTAAAGGGCTGGACGGCCCCGGCCTTCGGTGCGCTGGCGATCACCATCGGCGGCATGGTGTGCATCGCCGCCTCGAACGCGGGCGACACGTCGCAGGACCTCAAGACCGGCTACCTGATCGGCGCGACACCGTGGAAGCAGCAGGTGGCGGTGATGGTGGGCGTCATCGTCAGCGTGTTCGCCATCGGCCCGACGCTGAGCGCGATGAACAAGGGCTTCGAGAGCTTCCAACGCTTACAGACGCCCAGGCAGGTGGTCCTGAGTGCGCTGCCGGACGGTGTGCAGAACCAGGGCCCGTTCACCCGCGACAGCCTCACGCTGACGCCGCATTCGCTCACGAACGCGCAGTCCGGAACAGGGAAGGAGATCGTCGGCAATGCGCGGCATTTTCTGTTGCTCAACGCCATCGGCTCCACGCAATTGGAGGACGGCAAGTACCTCTACAACCCCGACACCGGCCGCATTGAGATCCAATGGGTGCAGGGCATCGGCAGCGAAAGCGCGGCAGCCCCGCAGGGCCGATTGATGGCCACGGTGATCAACGGCATCCTGAGCCGCAAGCTGCCGTGGAGTCTTGTGCTGCTGGGCGTGGCGTTGGTCATTGGCATTGAGCTGCTCGGCATACGGTCGCTGACGTTTGCCGTGGGGGCCTATCTTTCAATCGGCACAACGCTGGCGATCTTCTGCGGCGGTGTCGTGCGCTGGATAGTGGATCGCGCGGCGGCCAAAGCGGGGCTGGGAGCAGCATCAGGATTGGAGAGTGAGATCTCGTCGGGAAGCCTGTACGCCTCCGGGCTGATCGCGGCGGGCGGCATTATGGGGCTCATCGGCGTGGCCACGAAGATCTATGAGGATGTGAGCGGGCATACTGTTCCGCACTTTTCGACGGGGAATCCGCTCTACAAGGATTGGGTGAGTGTGGGGATGTTTGGGATGCTGGCGTTCAGTTTGTATTACTTTGCGCGCAAGCCCGTGGCGGGGGTGGAGGAATAGCTGGGGCAGGCTCCGGGGCTATTTGTCAGGGGTCCTCTCGACCGAAGGCGCAGGCGTAGTGAGGGAAGTATCTGCTTCGGTCGAGAGGACAAGTTTTGGGTGCGGCAAACGAACGCAGATTCCCTTCGGGAATGACAACAAGAAGGCAGATTTCCTTCGGAAGTAACAACACGGGGGCAGATTTCCTTCAGAAATGACAGCAAGAAATGAAGACTCGCTCAGGTGAATTTTAGTTTGCTCTGGACGCGGATGTGGGTTCTGCTATGGCAATGTTGCTGGGCGGTGTTGCTATAGTGCCGGTGAGGTCCGGCGACGGTTGCCAGTCCGTCGGCCTGATTGTCTGGGCGTCGTCGCCGATGTGGAATTTGCCGCGCTTCTCATAGATGACGGTATCGGCAAGGATGATCTCGGGCTGGATGACGAGCAGGGTGGTGAGATAGTAGCGGTTGGTGAGCAGGGACTCGGCGGCACCACGGATGGGTCTGCTGCGGCGCAGCGACCCGGGCAGCTGCGGGACCTCATACACCCGCAGGTGCAGCTCCGGATGGGCATGGCCGTAGCGGTCGACCTCGCGGGCGAGCGTCTTGGGCGTGGTCATGTCGAAGTCGGCGAGGACGTTGCGCTTGAGCACGTCGGGCGGCAAGGCGAGGCGAAGCAGGTCGGCGGCGAAGTCGGCGCAGTTGGCGCGGCCGAGCGTGTAAGCGCGCCGATTGGGCCGGTCGTTCAGCCAGGCGAGCATGGCAGTGTCTTGCGCTGGGGTGGTGTCGAACTGGTACATGAGCAAGCGGCGGTCGTAGGCTGAGCCGATGCCTTCCTCCCAGTCGCCGTAAGGCGGGGGACGCAGGTCGCCGTGGCGATCGCGGAGCTCCGGCACGAGATCGGCGAGGTAGTTTTTCCTGTAGCGCTCGCGCAGGTCGGCTTCGGCCGCTGGGGTCATATAGGCGGAAATTTGCGCTGGGTCTTCGGTTCCATACAAAAATACAGGCAGCGGGAAGGCCATCCAGTCCAGCTCCGGATGACGCAGATCGTGGTAGCGCGAGATTACCGCGCCGAGCTCCCCCGGGCGGCATGGCCGCAGCCGCACGGCGGTCTCGGCACAGGCATCGGCGAGGTAGATGCTTGCGTGCCCCTGCGGCATCATCGTGCCGAACGAACCGAACGGTTCGCCCACAATCAGTCCCATGCGCGCCTGCGCCGGCAGGGCCGCGAGCGCGAGCACCAGAAGGGTCGCGTAGAGCACCAGAGTTTTTCGCCAACAACTCATCGCGTAAAAGGCAGGGTAAGGGCGTTCAAGCATTTTGATGCATGAAACGCGTCGAATACTTCTGGAGCGTTTCCTTGACCACAATTGTGACACTTGCCATGGAAGACGGAGCGCAGCACTGGTTTGAAGAGCAGCGCCAGGCCTACTTTCCGCCCGCACTGAACCACATCCCTGCTCACCTGAGCCTCTTCCACAGCCTGCCGGGCGATGCGTCGACCCGCCACGTGCTACGTGAAGCAGCGGCGGGGCAGGCACCGTTTGCCCTGCAGCTGGACGGGGTGCGCTCCATGGGCCGCGGCGTCATGTACACGCTCACCAGCCCGGCTCTGCAGTCGCTGCATCGCCAACTCGCCAGCAGCTTCACCCCATTCCTGACGCCACAGGATAAGCAGCCGCTACGCCCGCACGTGGTGGTCCAGAACAAGGTGGAGCCGGCCGAGGCGAAGGCTTTATTGGCACAACTGCAGGCAGGGTTTACGTCCCGTGCAGTGGCGGCTAAAGGTCTGCTGTGGTGGGAGTATTTGGGTGGACCTTGGCGGCTGATGGAGGCGTTTCCGTTTCTACGAAGTGCGTAAGGCTAACGCAACGGACGCCAAGAACGCGGAGGTACGCCACGGGTTTCGTGGCGTGACCGGTTACATGGCATAACCGGTTGAACGGCGTAGCTGGATGTCCGTGGCGCAGCTTGGCGTTCTTGGCGCAGCTTGGCGTTCTTGGCGTCTTCGCGTTAGCCTTGTGTCTACAATTCCAGAATGATGGGCATGATTAGCGGCCGGCGGTTCGCGTTCTTCTGCAGAAAACGCTTGAGGTCGCCGCGAATCTTGTCCTTCATCACGCCGTAGTCGCGACGCTCTTCCTTGCTCGAATCTTCGAGCGTGCGCCGGACGATATCGCGTGCGTTGCGGAGCAGATCCGGGTCATCGACGGCGAAACCGCGGGTGGTGATCTCGGGTGCACCTTCGACCTCGCCGGTGCTCTTGTTAATTGCGATGATCGGCAGGAAGATGCCATCGCCGCCGAGCTGCTTGCGGTCCTTGATGACGACGTCGTGCACCACGTCCGCCGTCGAATTGTTGTCGATGCAGACGCGACCGGTGGTGATCCTGCCCGTCTTGTTGGCGGAGCGGTCATCGAGCGTGAGCACGTCGCCGTCCTCCATCAAGATGACCTTCTCGGGGACGCCAGTGGCGGCGGCCAGCTCGGCGTGGCGTTTCAGGTGACGGTAGTCGCCGTGCACGGGGATGAAGAATTTGGGGCGTACGAGATTGATCATCAGCCGCAGCTCCTCCTGTGAGCCGTGGCCGGAGACGTGGATCAGCCCGTGTGTACCGTCGTCGTTGATGACGCGGGCGTCGCGACGCTCGAGGTGATCGATGACGCGGTAGATGGCTTTTTCGTTGCCGGGAATGATGCGTGAGGAGAGTACGACGGTATCCCCGGCATCGATTTTGGCAAATTTATGGTTATCGACGGCCGCGCGGGAGAGCGAGCTCATCGGTTCGCCCTGAGTGCCGGAGATCAGGATGCAGAGCTTGTCGTCGGCATGATCTTTCATCTGGCCGGGGTGGATGATCAAGCCAGGCGGGGGATCGAGGTAGCCGAGGTCTTGCGCGATCTCCGCAGAGTTGTCGATCGAACGGCCGACCAGCGCGACCTTGCGGCCGTGCTTGTGCGCCAGCTCCATCGCGATGCGGATGCGGTGGATGGAGGAGGAAAAGCAGGAGAAGAACAGCTTCTTGCGCGTAGCGGCGAAGATGTCGTCCAGGCGTGGGCGAACAGCTTTTTCGCCGGGTGTAAAGCCGGGGCGATCGACGTTGGTGGAGTCCTGGAGCAGACAAAGCACGCCTTGTTTACCAAGATCGGCGAAGGCCTGCAGATCGAACGGGTGGCCGTCGGGGGAGCTGAGATCGATCTTGAAGTCGCCCGTGTGCAGCACCGTACCCACCGCCGTGGTAATGGCCAGCGCCACGCAGTCCACCAGCGAATGCGTCACGCGGATGGGCAGGATGCTGAACGGGCCCAAGGTGAAGCGCTTGCCGGGCAGGATCTCGATGAGCTCGGTCTTGTCCAGCAGCCGGTGCTCATCGAGCTTGCCTTCGACGTAGGCGAGCGTGAACTCGGTGCCGTAGACGGGCACGTTCAGCTCGGAGAGGATCCAGGGCAGACCGCCGATGTGGTCCTCGTGCCCATGGGTGAGCACGATACCGCGGACTTTCGTGCGGTTTTCGATAAGGTAACTGATGTCCGGGACGACGATGTCGACGCCGAGCAGCTCTTCTTCCGGAAACATGAGGCCGGCATCGATGACGAGGATATCGTCGCCGATGCGGAGCGCCATACAGTTCATGCCGAACTCGCCGAGACCGCCCAGCGGTATGATTTGCAGTTTATCTAAAGCCATGGACCTTCAGTTTAGCTGATCGGGGATCAGCGTACCGAAACTGCTCCGGCTTAGGAGGCCTTTGCCTCTCGGAGCAGGGACTCGTGCACGAGCATTTTGAGGTAGGTTTGGTACTTCAGGCCACGCTTCTCCGCCTGTTCACGCGCCATTTGGATGTCGACAGGATCGAGACGGATGGTGGTCGTTGGAAGGGCACCTAGACGAACGGCGGTTGCATGACCGAGAGTTCCGTTGGCTGCTGCTGCCTCGAAATCTTCGAGAAGTTCATCCTGATGATCGAACCACCACTTCGCTTCTTCGGCTTCGGACTGGAACTCAGGAAGCATCTCTTTCGCCATGTACGCCTCTCGCCTTTTTGCGCTGCGTAGGACTGCCGATATCTCCGATTTGCAGGGAATGCCGTTACGAACCGTATTCCCTTGTTTCTCTGCGTAGTGACGACCACAAGGACCCGACCAGCATTTGTTTCGCCAATTTGAAGTAGGCGAGCTTCTCCGTCGCGGGCTTGTCTGGTTAGGTCTACCGGCTTATTGAACAGTACTTCTTCTGCCTCGGCAGGAGTGACGTCGTGCTCTGCAATATGGCCAAGATTGGCCGCGTCCCAATCGAACATGCTTCTCTCCGAAATAAGAATGCGCCACGAACTCTGACATAGTACTGACGCCCCTTATCGGGTGCACTTCGCGCGTGAAGCGTCCAGAAACGAACGACAAAGCCTGAGCCTACATGCAGTGTCGGCGATCACTCTCATTGCTGGGCAAGTATGCGCAAAGCGCGGATGGGTACAGCGTTGTTCTACGGTAATTACAACGTAGCTACGTGTCAAGCGTTTACCGAAGCAGGTCTTCGAGGGCCGTCGAGAGATCCGTCTTCTCATCCCGGTATTTCACAATGATGGGGGTGTACACCGAGAGCCCCAATGCCTTGCCGGAACCGCTTGTGATCGCGCGCGACCCTGGAACCACCACCGCGCCTGAAGGAATGATCAGCGGCAGTTCGGGCGTCGCGCGCAGGACGGTGTTGTTGGGCAGGTCGAAGACCGGGGTGCCGCGCGTGAGAATCGTTCCCGCCGCGAGCACCGCTTGCGCGCGCACGATGGTACCTTCATACACGCCCGTGTTGCCGCCGACGAGCACGTCGTCCTCGATGATGACCGGCGAGGCGTTGACCGGTTCCAGCACGCCGCCGATCTGCGCCGCCGCGGACAGGTGGACGCGCGCACCGATCTGCGCGCAGGAGCCGACGAGCGCGTGCGAATCGATCATGGTGCCCTCGCCGACGTACGCGCCGACGTTGACGTAGGCAGGGGGCATCATGACGACACCCTTGGCCAGGAACGCGCCCGCGCGCACGGCACTGCCACCGGGGACGATGCGAATACCTCCCTCCGGCGTGAAACGACGGGCGGGGTAGGTTGATTTGTCGACAAAGCTCAGGGTGGAGTAGCTGCCCGCTTCGCAACCGTTCATGCTTTCAAGCGTCCCCAAGCGGAAGCCGAGCAGGATGCCTTGCTTCACCCAGGTGTTGACACGCCAGCCCGTCGGTTGGGTGGCGTCGGGCTCGGCGGAGCGCAGGCTGCCAGCTTCGAGTGCGTCACGGAGTTGGTGAAAGGCGGTGAGCGCGTCGGCATTACCGATGGCTTCGGACCCAAGCGAGAAAAAGTGTTCTAGGGAGTGTTGGAGGGTGGCTTGCGAGGGCATGCTGAACCGATTGTAGCTGCGTACGAGGCACGCCATAGGTAGCCGGCGCTGCGCTGTTGAAGCGGGATTCGCAGATGATCTAGAACAGGCAACAGCAAGAAAACCCGCAGATTCCCTTCGGGAATGACAACAGCTTATGCATCCGTTGGTACTTCTGCGACTTCGCCCTAGTTGCGGGCCTAACTGCATCGCCGAATCGCCTCAGAACACCCGCAAATTTCCATCCCGCACGGGCTGATCGAACAGCAAGCCCAACTCGCCCAGAATGCGCTCCAGCTTGCGCCGCGTGGGCGTGGTGACCGGCACCATGGGCAGGCGCAGCGTCTCATGGCCGCGCCCGAGCAGTTCCAGCACGGCCTTGATTGGCGCGGGGCTGGGCTCGGAGAACAGTGCCTGGATCAGCTTGAAATACTGGCGGTTGATGCGCCGTGCTGCCACCCAGTTGTCGGTCAGCGCGGCCTCCACCATGTGCGACATCTGCTGTGGAACCGCGTTTGCAGCGACCGAGATCAGACCCACGCCGCCGACCGCAATCGTCGGCAGACACAGCGCATCGTCGCCCGCAAAGACGCGAAAGGCGCGCGGTGCCTGGGTGACGATCGAGGTGATCTGGGACATCACGCCGCTCGACTCCTTGATGCCGATGATGTTGGAGATCTCGCTCAGGCGCAGCACGGTATCCGGCTCCAAATTCGCGCCCGTGCGTCCCGGAATGTTGTAGAGCAGGATCGGCAGATCCGTGGATTCGGCGATGGCTTTGAAGTGTTGGTACTGACCTTCCTGCCCCGGGCGGTTGTAGTACGGATTGGCCGTAAGAATGCCGGTAAGGCCGTCGATCTGCGACAGCTTGTGGACATTCTCCACCGCCTGCAGCGTGTTGTTATGCGTGGCACCCGCAAAGACCGGAACACGGCCCTGTGCGGCATTTACCGTGATCCCCACAATGCGCAGCCACTCGCGCTCATTGAGCGTGGCGGTCTCGCCGGTGGTGCCTGCGGGGATCAAGAGCGAAATGCCGTTGGCAATCTGCCAGTTCACGTGTGCATGCAGCGCGATCTCGTCAACACTGCCATCCGGGCGAAAAGGCGTTACGAGAGCGGTGCCGCAGCCTTGGAGTTCCATACCAGGGTTGAGTTTAGCGCGGTTGCTCCACCTCTGGATGCCGGTAAATGCGTGCTCACCGTTTGCCTTATGTGATCCGCAAGAGCAAAGGGGCCGCTCAACGAAGCGAATGCGGGTCTACACCCAATCCCCATGGCGCATCAACGGTTCCGCCACCCCATCCGTGCGCAGTCCATCGACATGCACCTTTGGGCCGCCGATCATCCAGTCCACATGAATCAGGCTGTCGTTCGCGCCGAGGGCCGCAAGCTGGTCGGTGGCCATCTTTTCCCCACCCACCAGACAGGTGGAATAGGCCTGGCCCAGGGCGATGTGCGACGCCGCGTTCTCGTCGAAGAGCGTGTTATAAAACAGCGTCCCGGACTGCGCGATCGGCGAATGAAAGGGCACCAGCGCCACCTCGCCAAGCTGTCGCGCGCCCTCATCGGTCGAGATCAATTTGTTGAGCGCCTCCTGACCCGCGGAAGCGGTAGCTTCGACGATGCGGCCGTCCCGGAACACGCAGCGAATGTTTTCGATTAAGGTGCCCTGGTGTGATAGCGGTTTGGTCGCGGAAACCGTGCCGGAGACGCGATCCTTATGCGGTGTGGTGAAGCATTCTTCCGTAGGTATGTTCGGTTGGCAGAACACGCCATTGCCCGCGGTCGTACCGCCGCCCGCCCACAGGTGCCCGTCCGCAAGGCCGACAGTCAGGTCGGTCGAGCCATCCTCAGCGAAGAAGCGCAGCGCACCGAAGCGCTTCGCGTTCAGCGAGTCGACGCGTCCCTTCAGGTTGGCGCCATGCTCCTTCCACTCGGCCACAGGGTCGTCCGAGGTGATGCGGGACACCTGGAAGATCGCATCCCAGAGCTTGCCCATGGCGAGTTCCGGTGGATCGTTCGGGAATACCAGAGCGGCCCAGGCCGGCGTGGCCGCGGCGACGATCGACCAGTTGATCTCGTGCCGGACAATCAGGTCCATCGCCGGCTTGTTCGACTTCGATGTCGCCGTGCTGGCCCGCGACACCCTGTCGGCATCCTGCCCGGTGAGCAGCGCCGGATCCGACCCGGAGATGGCCAGCCGTGCCGCTCCGGCACGAAAGGCTTGTGCAACGCCCTCATACAGCCAGCGCGGCGCGCAGTCGAAGGAGGCGTCGGGACCGTACTGGTAGCGGGCGAGCGTCACGGCGTCGTCCGACAGCAGAATGGTGACGAGCTTGGCCCCGGCGCGGTAGGCATGCTCGGTGATCAGGCGCACGAGCGGCAGCGCATCCGTGGGACCGGAGATCACCAATTCCTGGCCGGCTTGCAGGCCCAGACCCACGTGGACGGCGACCTCGGCCAAGCGGTTCAGCTTCCCTTCAAACGAAAGCCCTGCAAAGGGGGCCTTCTCGAAACCGTGAAAAGACATGCGCACTAGTGTACTTCGGAACTTCGTTTGCCCCTACAGTGGCTAGATTTTCTCGTAGATCTCCTGAAAGTCGTAAACGCCGGGCCGATTGGCAGCCAACCACTCGGCGGCGCGCACGGCACCCTCGGCGAAGGTTCGCCGCGAGTGCGATTCGTGGGTCAGCAAGATCTTGTCGCCCGGTCCGCTGGCCTCGAGCACATGCGTGCCGACCGCCTCGCCTTGCCGAACCGATTCGATGGGAATGGACCCCACCCCCGCGGCCTTTTCCACGGCCTCACGCAGATGCAGCGCCGTGCCGCTGGGCGCGTCCAGCTTGGCGGTGTGGTGCGTTTCGGTAATGGTGAAGGTATAGCCGGCGCGCTTCAGCTCCGCCGCCATGTTGGCCGCGATCTTGAACAGGAGCTGCACACCCACGGAGAAATTCGTGCCGTAGAGCAGGGAAGCGCCGCGCCGCTCGGCCTGCGCCTTTGCATCGGGGAGTTTGTCGTACCAGCCCGTGGTGCCGACCACCATCTTCGCGCCGTTTGCCAAACAGGCACGCATATTTTGCACGGCCGCCTCAGGCGTGGTGAAGTCGATAACGACGTCGAAGCCGGCGACAAAAGGAGCGGTCAGTGCGGCGGCGTTCTTGTTTTCGCTCGCATCGAGCACGTGAACGCTGTGGCCATGCTCGGAGGCGACCGAAGCGACGAGTTTGCCGGTCTTGCCGGCACCGAGAACAAGGACGCGCATAAAAGTTTCCCTTTGGGTTGCAGGTTGTGGGGGTGTTGTAGGTTGCAGGTGCTGTCTCGCTATCGTAAAACCTAAAACCTAGAACCTAGAACCTCTACGGCCCGCGCTATCGTGTCGAAGACGGCCGGATCGGGGGCATGGAAGAACTGCGCATGGAGGGCGCGAACCGCTTCTTCGACATCGTCCTCGTTAATCATGAAACTCATGTTGATCTCGCTGGCACCCTGGGAGATCATGCGCACGTTGATGTGCGAGACCGCGCTGAACACCTGGCCCGCGATACCGGAGTGCCCGCGGATGTCCTCGCCCACGAGGCACACAAGCGCCTTGTTGCCTTCAAATTTCACGTCGGCCAACCGGCTCAGCTCCGCGCCGATGGCGGGCAGCGCCTCACGTGAATCGACCGTAACGGAGATGGAGACCTCCGAGGTGGAGACCATGTCGATGGCGCATCGATGGCGGTCGAACACGTCGAAGACGAGCTTGAGAAATCCGTGGGCGAGCAGCATGCGGCTGGCTACGATGTCAATGATCGTCAGCCGCCGTTTGACGGCGATGGATTTGAATGGGCTCGCGCACGGGGGCGGCATCGCCGTAATCACCGTGCCCTCGTTGAGGGCGTTGCGGCTGTTCAGCACGCGGACAGGAATATTCTTTTGCACGGCGGGCAGGATGGTGGCCGGGTGCAGCACCTTGGCACCGAAATACGCGAGCTCGGCAGCCTCTTCGAAGGAGATCGTGCGCACCCGCAGAGCCTCGGGGCAGATGCGTGGGTCGGTGGTCATGATGCCGTCGACGTCAGTCCAGATCTCGATGGCCCCGGCATGCAAACCACCGCCGACCAACGCGCCGGTGTAGTCCGAACCACCGCGACCCAGGGTCGTCGTGATGCCGTTTGACGAGCCGATAAAGCCGCCCATCACGGGCACCTGGCCTTTGGCAATCCATGGAATCACATTGTCATGGAGGGCACGCTCGATCGCCGGTTCGTCCGGGATCGCCTTTTCGAAATGATCGTCGGTGAGGATGATGTCGCGAGCGTCTACATGGACCGCAGGAATACCCCGCTCCGCGAAGGCCGCGGCGACCATGACGCTCGAGAGCCGCTCGCCGTAGCTGACGATCAGGTCGGCGGTGCGCGGCGTTAGCTCACGCAGGATCGCGATGCCGCGTACCAGCTCATCGAGTGAGTCGAAGGCGCGGCGGACGTCCTCCTGCAACGCTTCGAGCCGTTGGCCGGAGGCGAGCGCGCTGGCTGTCTCGAGGTGCCGCGCACGCAGCCGTGCGGCGATCTCCAGCGCGCCCTCGCGGTCGCCTCGACCCGAGGAGGCCGCGGCGGCGCAGACCAGCAGCCCGTCCGTTACTTTGCTCATCGCCGATACCACCACGACCGGGGAGAGGCCCTGCGCAAGACGGCCGGCGACAATGTCAGCCGTGCGCAGCATGGCCGCGGCGTCCTCCACCGAGGTGCCGCCAAACTTCATGACGACAATGTTCGGCCGCGGCGCGCTCAAGCGATCACCGGCTCTGCCGTGAGAGGCTTCGCGTCTGCGGCAGAGCCCTGCTGCATCGATGGGAAACGTTTGAAGTCGAACTTGCCGAGCACCGCGAGGATCTCCGCATTCAGCACGGCCGCCCCGGCCGCCCCGCGGATCGTATTGTGCGAAAGTACGGCAAATTTCCAGTCCAGCAACCGGCAAGGACGCAAGCGCCCCACCGTGGAGGTCATGCCGTTGCCGCGCATGCGGTCCAGCCGTGGCTGCGGACGGTCCTGCCCATGCTCGTACTCCACGGGATGGATGGGCGCCGTCGGCAGATGCACGCCAAACTGCGAGGCCGTTGGACCAAACGGCTGAAACTCTCGCCAGGCGCTGATGACTTCCTCGTAGGCTGCGGGCTTCTTCAGCTTGATCGACACGCATTCGGTGTGGCCGTCCTCAACCGCGACGCGATTGCAGTGCGCGGAGAGCCTGGCCGGCAGCGGCTCGATGCCATGCTCGCGCAGCGTGCCCAGCAGCTTGTTGCATTCTTCTTCGAGCTTCTCTTCTTCATTCTTGATGAACGGAATGACGTTACCGAGGATGTCCAGCGAGGGCACACCTGGGTAGCCGGCACCGCTCACTGCCTGCATCGTGGAGACAAACAGGCTCTCGATGCCGAAGCGCATTTCAAGCGGCTTCAGCGCAAGAACAAGGCCGATTGCAGAGCAGTTCGGGTTGGTGACGATGTACCCGCCCGAGCCCTGACGCGTCGCCTGCAACTCGAGCAGCTCGAGATGATGTGCATTGACCTCAGGGATGACGAGCGGCACATGCGGCGTCATGCGAAACGCAGAGGAGTTCGAAATGACGGCACAGCCGGCCTCTGCAAACTTGGGCTCGAGCTCGTGGGCCACGGCGGCGTCCAGCGCGGCAAAGAGGATGCGGGGCAGGGGACTCGTGGAGGCTTCCGGCGTGTTCGGCTGCAGCACCATCTCCGCAATGCGGGCGGGAAGCGGCGTGTCGAGCCTCCACTGGCAGGCTTCGGCGTAGGATTTGCCTTCACTGCGCTCGCTCGCCGCGAGCCACGTGATATTGAACCAGGGATGATTGGCGAGCAGCTGGACGAAACGCTGCCCCACCGCTCCAGTCGCGCCGAGGATGCCGACGTCACGTCGTTCCATCAGCCCAGTTTATCGCAGGATGCCGGATGTTCTCCTAAGGAAGTCATCAGTCCACCACCTCCACACGGCGCCGGCGCACTACGCTCGATCCGCCCCCGCCCCAGGCAAAGATAAGCGCGATTGCATGGATCAGAAACCACAGGCCGATGCCCTGGTCCTGGTAGATCCAGAAGAGGATCAGGATGCGCGGAACCAGCGCCGCCACGATAATCTGGATCAGATTCACCGTTGCGGGGATGTACGCCGGCACGCTGTGCTGCAGCCACGCCACGACAATGCATAAGCGCGGCAGAAATAGTGACAGCACGAGAAACCACAAGGGCAGGGTGTGTGTGACCAGAAGCGTACGAGCGTTCATCGGCAGTGCCTTGGGAGAAAATTGAGAGAGCCCGAACCGGGGTTTATTGCATGATGAATGTGAGATCTTCCGTCGTAGTTTTTTGTCCAGCTACGGTGACCTGCATATCCTGTTCGCCCAGCTTCTCATGGACCGCCGCCAGCGTATAGGTGCCCGCCGGTAACCCCTTGATTGTGAAAGTGCCGTCCGAGTTGGTTATTGCAAAATAGGGATTGGGAGCCACATTCAGGAACGCGCTCATCCATGGATGGTTATTGCAGCGAACAGAAAGCATCGTCTCCGGGCTGCTAAACACGCGCGTTTGCGGTGCCGCTCCGGGACCCTGCGAGACGTCCATCCCCGGGTTGCCGCCAACCGTGATTGTATGCACGTTGTGCATCGTAGGGTCGGAGTTCGTGAAGCTGACTGCCCCGCCCGCCCGTACGGCCGCAACATGCGGGATGAAGCGGCAGCCGTGCTGGTTGATGCGAACGGGTGGTGTGCCGGCGGGTGCCGAAGCGGCCGGCAAGCCCGACTTGATGTAGACGAACACATTGCCCAGGCCGCCCTTGCTCACGATGTACTGCTCAGTCAGGTTGTCACCAGCCAGTGAGCACGCCGGGTCCATCGACATATCGATGGCTACGCGGGCGGGAGGCTTGCCTTTGAGGTGGACGGTGCCGGCGAGAGTGCCGGCGAGGGCAGCATCGACGGGTGCCACAGCCGGTGTGGTCGGCATATGCGGTGCTTCGGCATGCGAAGATGGCGGAGTCGATCTGCAACCGGCAAGGCTTGACAAAGCGGCGACAAGGGCGAAGATGCGGGTAGGGTTATTCATGGTTTTGTTAAATATTTCTAGGGGAGGCATGCTTCGGAAGTTCAAGAGCCAGGAACGAACCTGCGGGCTACCAAACCGCCATAGGGTAGTGTTCCCGAATTTTGACGTCGGCCGTGACCAGCGCGGCGTACCCATTCGCCCTGGCGTGCGCGGTAATGAGCCGATCGAACGGTTCGCGAGTCCATCCCTCCTCCAGAGCGGCTTCTACAATCGGCGGGAAGGCCAAGTCGCATAGTTGCAAGCCTATCTCGTGACGAAGTTTTAGCAACGCCCCTTTTGGCGAGATGACGCTTCTACCCACTTCGAAGAGATACTGCAATTCCAGCAGGACCATCGGCGAAAGGAGGAGCGTGGCCTGGCGGAGAACCTCCTGGGCCTTTGGCGAGATACGGGCTGTATTGCCCTCAATCAACCAAAGTACGACGTTTGTGTCGAGGTACGCCACTCCAGGAAAGCTACTCAAAGCTCAGACCAGTCCTGCTCCCACTCCGCTTCCATCTCTTTCATCAGCTGTGCCTGGGCCTCTTCCAGGTCGCCAACGATAACTTTCATCGGCGTGATGCGGCTCAGCCGATCCTGAGGCGGAGCGTCCGGCTTCAAAGTAAACCCTTTTCCTTTGTGAGTCACATGAACCTCCACACCGTTCATGGCCTGCTCCACTACATTGAACAGGTCCCGCCGAAAATGCGTGATCGTCATCTGCATTACAGAATCGTATCACAAGTGTACGTTCCGTGTGTACGGAAATGTACATCGCAGTGGCCAAGGGGCTATAACGCCGCCATAATCGCCTCGCCAAAGGCCTTTGTACCCGTTGATCCGCCCACATCCCGCGTCAGGCTCTGGCCTGCGGCGTAGACCGTCTCCAGTGCGGCCTGCACCTTCGCGGCCGTCTCGTCCTCGTTGATGTGGTGCAGCATAAGGATCGCCGACTGGAGTAGGGCGGTGGGATTCGCCTTATCCTGCCCGGCGATATCGGGTGCGGAACCGTGCACGGCCTCAAAGATCGCTCCGTCGACGCCGAGGTTGGCACCCGGTACCAGGCCCAATCCGCCGACGAAGGCCGAGCACAGGTCGGAGAGGATATCGCCGTAAAGATTTTCGGTGAGGATCACATCGTACTGATACGGGTTCAGCACCAGCTGCATGCAGGTGTTGTCAACGATGTGTTCGGCATAGGCGATCTCCGGATACTCGGCGGCTACGGCCTTACAGCACCTAAGAAACAGCCCATCGGAGAGCTTCATGATGTTGGCTTTGTGAATGACATGAATCTTCTTGCGGCCATGCTTCCGCGCGTACTCAAAGGCCGCCTTGGCGATGCGGGTGGACCCTTTCTGCGTGATGATCTTCACACTCTGTGCGACCTCGGGTGTGGCCATGTACTCGATACCGGCGTACAGATCCTCGGTGTTTTCACGAAAGATCACGAGATCCACGTTCGGGTAGTTGCTCTTTAGCCCGGGCAATGACTTCACCGGGCGAAAGTTCGCATACAGGTCGAACTTCTTGCGCAGCTGCACATTGATCGAGGAGAACCCACCGCCGATCGGCGTCGTCACCGGCCCTTTCAGCGCGACCTTATCGGCCAGGATCGATTGCATGAGTGCCTGCGGGATGTATTCGCCGGTTTTGGCATAGGCGTCCGCGCCCGCGTCGAAGCGATGCCACTCAAAGCGGCAGCCGGTCTGTTGTCCCGCGGTTTCAAGTACAGCTACGACAGCTTCGGTCACTTCGGGGCCGATCCCGTCGCCGGGGATGAGGGTGATAGGGTGGGGGCGAACTGTATCAGGCAAGCAAACTCCTTGGGTGGGTAGTTGTTAGTTCGTAGTTGTTCGTTTTTAGAATCTGGCTTAGCTGCTGGTTTGGCCGTTAGGGAGTGCGCCAGGCCGTTGAGCATTCTGCCTACTTCAAATGCGAGACGCTAAGAACTAAGAACTAAGAACTAAGAACTAAGAACTAAAAACTCATCGGCTCGGCGGTCTGCGCGTCTTTGAATCTTTGCCACGCAGCAGACCCTCCAATTCTTCCTTAAATTCGTTCACATCTTTGAAGTCGCGGTACACGCTGGCAAAGCGGATGTAGGCGACTGAATCGATCTCGCGCAGGCGATTCATAATCAGCTCGCCGATGAGCGTGGTGGGCCGCTCGCGTTCCGGCGAGTCGATGACAAAGGACTCGACCGCATCGACGATGCCCTGCATCTGCGTGGCCGAAACCTTGCGCTTCTGGCAGGAGAGCAGCAACCCCTGCAGTACCTTCTGGCGGTCGAAGCGCTCGCGGCGGCCGTCCTTTTTCACGACCATGTAGGGGATCTCGTCGAGTCGCTCATAGGTTGTGAAGCGCTTGGTGCAGCGCTCACATTCGCGGCGGCGGCGAATGCTGTCCGCCTCCTTGCTTTCGCGGGAGTCGATGACCTTGTCCTGGGTATGGCCGCAATACGGGCACTTCATGGGTACTTAATTCTAACAAGCGGCTTCGGCATTGGTCGCATGGCCCTCTTCAGTTGGCCGCTGCCGAGCCTCGCGCAGCGAAAGTCCGCTGAAACGTGCAAAGAGCATTCCGACCGGGATGACGCTCAGTGTATTGACGGTAAAGGTGAGCATGCCGCAAAGCGAAGCCGCCGCGGGAGGCACGCCGAAGAAGCCGTGGTACGCCGCCGCCAATGCCGCTACCTGCGTCAGCCAGCCCACCACCGGTAGCTGCAGCAGAGACGTGCCCATGCTGGTCGCCATGACGAGCATAATGGACGCCAGCCCCAGCCCGGTGAGCTCCGGTGTGGAGCGCAGGCTATGCGCGGTGAACAGGTAAGACATCGCGATACCGAACCAAATCAGCAGCGAATACGCGAATGCGCCGGCAAACTGCGCGGAGGAGCGCAGGGTAGAGAAGCCGGCCTGTAGTTCCAAAACGCGCGCAGCTACATTTTGCGCGGCGTCCGGAGCGAACCTGCCCACGTGTGTTCGGGCCGCCGCGGCGATGCGATGCCCCGCGACCCGCAGCAGCACGGCAAAACCCAACATGACTACCGTCGCCACCGAAGCCACGATACCGGCGCGTGAGAAGGCGTGATGGTGTGGAGAAGACCGAGGCACAAACAGCAGCGTGACGGAGAACAGGACCGCGGTTGCAGCCACATCGAGCGCGCGTTCGACCGAGTACACGCCCACCTGCATGGCAACGGGTGTATGTGTGCGCCGGGCAACGAGGTAGGGCCGCGTGAGGTCGGCAACCCGCCCAAACAGCGAGACTGCCGCGAAGCCGACAAACTGCGGTGCTACCAGGCTTTGAGCCTTCGGCCGATTCTCCGAGCTCATTAGAAGAGCCCAGCGGAGCGCGCGCACAGCCAGCCCGAGGTGAATGCATAGCAGACCCAGTACGAGATCGAGCGCAGAGGCGGAGCGCAGCTCCGTACGCAATGCCGCGAGATTGCCAAGCCGGTGCGAGCGCGCCAACGCAACCCCAACGGCCAGGAGCAGCAAGAGCGATACGGTCACAGCCCAGTTGCGCCGCGGCACTCCGGATTTTGACGCGGGGAGCTGTAAGCCTGCGTGCTCGGGAGCGGACATATCTGTCGGCAGGTTAATGCTGCTCGTTCCGTGCCGTCTGCGGAAGGGCAAGCTTGCGTCGCTTGAACTCGCTCATCACGCGAGCGACATAGGCGCGGGTCTCGCGGAAGGGCGGAATACCGTGATAGCGATCTACCGTCGCCGGTCCGGCGTTGTAGGCCGCCAGGGCCAGCGCCAGGTTATCGTGATAGCGCCTCAGTAGCCCGTCAAGATAGGCCGTGCCGCCCGCCACATTGCCCTCCGGCCGCAACGCGTCGGCAACCCCCAGAGCGGCTGCCGTCGCAGGCATCAGCTGCATGAGACCGACCGCCCCCACACGCGAGACGGCTGCCACTCTGCCGTTGCTTTCCGCGTGCACGATGCTGGCCAGCAATTCGACGTCGATGTCGTGCACGCTGCCGGCATGGGTAAGGAGGGTGCGCAGGTCAGGTGCCACTGTTCCCGCTGTGGGTGGGGCTGCGGCTGTCGCGTTTGCCGCAACCCCCGGCGCGGCTGGTCTGTGCGGCGGATCCGGCAGCGTCTCGGTGTCCGCAATCGCGTTTGCCGGCAAATCGATGTAGTTGGCCGACGGCGTCGTCGGATCGGTGACAAGATAAAGCCGCACATGCAGGCTGTCGAGCACCTCATGCCGCGAGCAGTCATAGGAGAAGCCATTGCGCAGATTGACTCGTTCAAACGCGCGCGCGAAAGGCGCACAGGCGCAAGTGCAAAGAACCGCAGCGAGCGCCGCATACCCTGCACGTGTTTGAGCCAACGAAGAGCGCATTGCGGTAAAGACTACCAGTAAAGCGAAAACGATAGCTGCCCTACCTATGGGACTTCCCACCACTTTCGTTGCATTCCCGGGCCGGTGCCGCTGAGCAGGCAAGGTGTGCTCATGTTAGGCAAGCTCTGGTTTATTCCCCAAGCTACAGGAAGGCCTCGATAGCCACGGCAACACCATCCTCGTCGTTGGTCGGCCCAATCGTCCATCCCTGTTGCTCAGCCAGCAACCGGAGCTCGGCGGGCGCGTTGCCCATCAGAACTGCCTGCCCGGCGGCCTGCAGCATGGGCAGATCATTCCAGTTGTCCCCGATCGCCAGCACATCGGCCAGTGTGCAGCCGCGCATCGCGGCTAGATCAGCCAGGGCGGAGGCCTTCGAGCAGCCCGCGGGCAGGATGTCCAGGATAGCCAGATCGCGCTCCGGGTAGGCCGTGCGGTGCAACACAATCTCACAGCCCGGGAACTCGGGCTCGCCGACCCCGGCAACGGCTGAATGCTGCATCAGGCGGGCCTCTGCGGCCGCCATGCGCGCAATCGAGCCGCACAGCATGGCTTGAATGGGGGCCTGAACAGGTAGGTCTTCGAGCGATGCACGATCGTCCTCTTCAAGTGCCACTGCGAGGCCCGAGCCCGGCACACGCGCCGGTGCCAGGGCATGCTCCATGCGTTCCACCCGGGCGATGTACGGCTCGTTGGCGCGCATCCAGCCGCCAACGCTCGCGTGCAGCGCATCTGTGCTCTCACATACCAGCGCACCACGGCGATCCTCACCGTCCTCACCGACATTGTCGAAGGTCATTACAAACGTGTCTCGAAAGTCCTCAACCTCGCGGCACAACCAGCGCGCGGTTTCGAGCGGCATGTGGCGTCGGCTGATCAGCTGCGCGCCGACCGTGCGGATCACGGTACCGTTCGAGCTGACCAGAGCGCCGGTCTCACGCAGGTTGAGTTCGCGCAGCACACGCATGGCGTAGGAGTGGCGACGGCCCGTGGCGATGACAATCTCCATGCCCTCCGTCTCGGCCCAGTGAAGCGCGGCGCGGCTGCGCTCGCTCACGCGTCCGTCGGAGCGGAGCAGGGTACCGTCGATGGCGATGAGGCAGGGTTTGGTCATTTAGGAGTGGTTTTAGGAGGGGTCCAAGACGCGGAGTTTGGGGTCACGCGCGCCGTGGAGGATGCGCGTGATGATGGGCGTTGTGTCAGTAAGGGCATACACGATGATGTACTTTGGGAAGCCGGAGAGCGGGAAGCGGCGAACTTCGATATCGCATGTGTTTTGCGGCCCTTGCAGCTTTTGTTCAATCGCCGAGTATCGCTCCAGCAACGAAATGGTCGCATCCATGCGGTCAACATACGATGACGCATTGGAGTGCTGGTACCCGAAGATTCTAAGTAGTTGAAAAGAGCTTTGAGATCATTGCGAGCTATACGTGAAACGGAAACTGATTTCAAGAAGCGAGTTCCGATCAAAGCGTGATTTCTCCAACTCCTGACGGAATCGTGTTCACTCTTCAGAAGGCACGAGCATGGAATCGCTAGATTGCAGGCTCTCCAATCCTTCCGAAATCAGCTTGTGCAACTCTTCCTCAGTCTCAAAGGATGGTGGAAGGGGGGTGGATCGGTCTTCACAAAGGCACTCCTGAAGTCTGACTCGATCCTACCCGGAAGCGGCGGCATTGCAAAGCTGCTGTGGAGTGCTACCCGTCTGACTTCGGTACCATGAAGCCCTATGCCGAAGATTGCTTATTTTGAATGCGCGAAATGCGGAAACCATCTTGCCGCAGATAGGCCGCAAACCCTTTGCCCCCTCGATGCCGGCACTTTGTATGTGCGTTACGACATCGACGCGTTGCGGCGCACGGCTCATCGCGAAGGCGCTGCAGAGTTGGCCGCCGCGTCGTCCGCCAGCCTAGGCATGTGGCGCTATCGGGACGTGCTGCCCGAGGCCGAGCCCGTCACGTTGGGCGAGGGTTGGACGCCCATCCTTCCGTCCCGGCGGTATGAGGGCCTGCTCGTCAAGGAGGAGGGCACCAACCCCACAGGAACCTTCAAGGCGCGCGGGCTTGGGCTTGCCGTCACCATGGCAAAGCACTACGGCTTGCGCCATCTGGCTGTGCCTTCCGCCGGCAACGCCGCGGGTGCGCTGGCGGCGTATGCGGCTGCCGCGGGGATCGCCGCTCACCTGTTCATGCCGCAGGACGTCCCGCTGGCCAACTACCTGGAAGGTATCCTCTATGGCGCGGAGGTGACCATGGTCGACGGCCTCATCTCCGAGTGCGCGCGACTGGTTGCCGAAGCCATCAAGCGCCAGAAGGACACTGGAACGCCCGCCGAGGAGGTCTGGTTCGATATCTCCACGCTCAAGGAGCCGTTCCGCGTCGAGGGCAAGAAGACGATGGGCTATGAGCTCGTCGAGCAGCTCGGCTGGCAGTACCCCGACGCAATCTTTTACCCGACGGGCGGCGGCGTGGGACTGATCGGCATGTGGAAGGCCTTTGAGGAGATGGAGCAGCTCGGGTGGGTAAGCGGAACGCGGCCACGCATGTATGCGCTCCAGGCCGCGGGCTGCGCGCCGGTAGCGAAGGCGTTCGCGGAAGGCAAGACTGCCAGTGAGTTCTATAACAACGCCGAGACCTTTGCCTCCGGGCTGCGTGTGCCTAAGCCATATGGCGATGCCATCATCCTCGACATTGTGCGGCGGTCGGGCGGGGTGGTGGTCAGCTCGGATGATGCGACCATCCTGGCTTCTATCCTCGATTGGGCTAGGCACGAGGGTCTGTTCCTATCGCCGGAGGGGGCGGCAGCGACGGCGGCTTACGACGCGCTGCGGGCCAGTGGTGAGATCAAGGCCGGAGAGCGCGTTGTGCTGTTTAACACTGGGGCCGGCCTGAAATACACCGACACGGTCGCCGAGGCGATGCACCTGCGCCGTCCGGGTACGTTGCCCACGTCGCTGCCGGTGGGCGGCATCATTACGCCGATTTGAAGCAAACGCAACGAACGCCAAGAACGCGTCCTTCGCGTTTGCTTTTGGGTCCAAACGCAGACGCTGCCCAGCGGCTCTACTTGCCGGCGAAGCAGGTCTTGCCGCCTACGCCCTTGGCACCTGCAGATTTCGCCGCGGCTTCGGTCATGTAGCGGCCATGCGCCGTCTTGCCGTAGAAGCGGTCGCCGGGGCAGTGATACACGCTGGAGTTGGTATTCACCCAGACCTTATCGGGTCCGCCGCCGGGCGCTTCTTCCATAGGCGTTTTGGTGCCTTTGGCGGACTTCGTTGCTGGAGCGCTGGGTTGGGTGGGAGCTTGAGTCGTCTGGCTCTTCGACGCGGGCGCTTTGGTCTCCGGGAGCGTGCCTGTCTCTTGTGCGGGGAGGGAGACGGCAAAGGCGAGAAGGGCAGTGGCGGTGAGAGCAAATAATTTCATGGGTCTGGCGATCTCCTGATCCGGGCAAAGATAAAGATGCGCAACGAAGCCCGTCGCGGCTGATGGTAGCAGGCCCACTTCGGCCTGCGGTCAGACGGTTGTTGGTGCGGCAGATACCTCGGCGGTCGTTGAACGCGTTGTCAGGGTCAACGCGGCCAGCACGATCATCGCGCCACCCCCATAGGCGAAGCCTCCGAGGTGCTCATGCAGAAGGACGACACCGAGTACCGACCCCATAAGAGGCTCGATGTTCAGCAGCACGCCCGCCTGCGATGCCGGCACCCGCGTCATGCCCCAGTTCCACAGCAGCGTCGTGCTGGCCGTGCACAGCAGGCCGCTGGCAGCCAACGCGGCCCAGGCCTTCAGGGAGATGCCATGCACCGGCGGTAAACCCCAGATGGGCGGCACACACGCGCAGAGCATCAGAAACCCGGCGAGCAGGCCATACGCCGAGACCACCACCGGACTGTGCCGCGCGATCAATCTTTGATTGATAAGGATCCAGAACAGCGCGATGGCCATCGAGAGAACCACAAGAAGATCGCCCGTGAGCGAAGGCCCATTCGCGGTGGGGTGATGATCGCCGCCCAGCGCAATCAGGGCGGCTCCGGTCGTGGAGACCGCCAAGGCAGCCCAGCCCAGCGCCTGCAGCCTTTCCTCCGCAAACAGCACCGCGCCTACCGCGAGGATCACCGGCATCGTACCCACCATCAACGAGGCATGCGAGACCGTCGTCATTGAAAGCCCACGAAACTGCAGTAGAAATTGCAGCGGGATCCCCAGAAACGACCCAAACAGCAGCCAGTGCCACTCGCGCCGGTTAAGGTTTGGCCGGTGCGTGAACAGCATCGGCAGCAGCCCCAGCATCGCAAAGGCGAAGCGATAAAACACCATCGCGCCGACGTTCATCTCCGCCAGCGCGATCTTGCCGAAGAAGAAGCCGCAACCCCAAAAGCCGCTGGCCAGCGCGCAGGCGGCAAAGCCCAACGCGCGGCCACCGGACGGGTGCCTTATCGCTTCGGAAACCCTCACCAGATGCGGCAGTTCTGCGTCGGCACCATCGGAGCGCCAACCTTGCAGCCAAACGCCCCGGCGAACCCGGGCTGATTGACCACCGGGCCGTTGGCGCGGAAGTGATTCGGCGAGTGCGGGTTGGTCAACACAAGCTGCCGCACCATCTCCGGCCGGGAGTTTTCGCACCACGTCTGTGCCCACGCGATATAGAAGCGTTGCTGCCCGGTGTAGCCGTCAATTTTGGTGCTCGGATCGACGCCGTCCTTCTTGGCGCGATCCAGGTACGCCATGTACGCCAGCAGCAGGCCGCCGTTATCTGCCGTGTTTTCGCCCAGCGTCAGCTTGCCGTTCACATGTACGTCATCCACGGCGAGATAGTTGCTGTACTGCTTATCGAGGCACGAGGTGCGACTCTCAAAATTGGTCTTATCCGTCGGCGTCCACCAGTTGTCGAGGTTGCCCTTGCCGTCGAACTGCGATCCTTCATCATCGAAGCCATGCGTCAATTCATGCCCGACAACGCCGCCAATGTGGCCGTAGTTGATCGCCAGGTCCGCCTTGGGGTCATAGAACGCAGGCTGCAGAATGCCCGCCGGGAAGTTGATGTTGTTCATGCTCGGGTCGTAATAGGCGTTGATGGTCGGCGGCGTCATGCCCCACTCCAGCCGATCGACAGGCTGACCGATTTTGGCGAGTTGACGATCATTTTCAAACGACCCGGCGCGCAGCTTGTTGCCGAATGCATCGGTGGGCGAGATGCTCACCTTCGCGTAGTCGCGCCAGTGCTCCGGATAGCCGATCTTATCGGTGATGAGGTGCAGCTTCTCTTTGGCGCGCACCTTGGTCTCGGGGCCCATCCACTGCAGCGTGTCGATGTCGCGATCCATGGCGGCCTCAATGTCGTGCACCACCTCCAGCGTCTTGGCCTTGCTGTCGCCGGCGAAGTACTGCTGCACATACACCTCGCCTAGGGCTTCGCCGAGCGATTCGTCAACGGTCTGCGAACAGCGCTTCCAGCGCGGGCGCTGCTGCGGCTGGCCCTGCAACTGGGTGCCGTAGAAGCGGAAATGCTCCGCGTCGAAGCTGGTCGGTAGGACGCTCGAGTACGTACGCAACAGGTGAAAGCGCATGTAGGCGCGCAGGGTCTCGATCTTCGCCGACATTACGGTGCTCACCATCACCGGAAAGAACTTGGGCGTGGCTACGTTCAGCGAACTGACCTCGGGCGAGTGGATGGCCGTGAAAAAGGGGGCGAATGGAATGCCGTTCAGATTGCTTTCAAACGCGGTTAGCGTCTGCGGGTGATAGATCGCCTGCGGATCGCGCATCTCCGTGTTGGTCAGCGAGGCCTCGGCAAGCTTGGTTTCAAGCGCCAGGATGTCGCGTGCATCGGAGGCTGCGCGGTCAGGAGCCTCACCGGCCAGCGTCAGCGTCTTTGTGATGTGCGCGACGTACTGCTCCCGCAGCAGCTTGTCCTTGTCGCCCGTGCGCGTGTAGTAGTCGCGTTCCGGCAGACCGAGCCCACCCTGCGAGATGATGGCGATCTGCTTCGTGGAGTCCTTAAAATCCTGCATCTCCCCATAGCTGAAGAAGGCCTCTACGCCATAGCGCTGCAGCTCTCCGATGAAGTACGGCAGTCCGGCCTTTGTGACCTTGTCGATCTGGTTCAGCAGATCCTGTGCGGGCGTGAGCCCCTTTTGATCGATGAGCGCCGTATTCATGCATGCCGCATAGTCGTCGCCGATCTTCTGCTCGTTGGGCGTGCGGCCGCTTGTCTGCGCGGCGTACTTGGTCAGGATCTCCTGCAGGCGCCCGGTGTTGACATTGAAGAGCGTGTAGAACTGATCGACCTCGGTTTGGTCGGCGGGGATGGGATGATTCACGGCATAGTTGCCGCAGGCGAACTTATAAAAGTCACTGCAAGGATCGGCACCGGGATTCAGCGAGGCTTTGTCGAAGGCCGGCGCAAGCTCGTAGTGGGGGATGCCTACGGCCGCGGCGGCCGCGGCGGGCTGTTGCCCCCGGGCCTGGAAGGCTCGGGAGGCGGGGAACACGGCAGCCGCGAGTGCGGCCATAGCCAAGCCGGCGCGCCGGCATAAGAATCGAGGCATCGGAAAACTCCCATACTTGTTTTTCGTCTAGTACACCGCATCCCTGCGATTTGTTCCCGGGGTATCAATTTTCCGGGTTCGGCAGGCTCGCGCCTATAGGCTTCCCTGAACCCTTACGGTTTTGCCCGTTCGCAGCGCGGGTATCTTCAACTAAACTAGAGACTACAAGGAACGGAGCGGGAAGGCGGGTCAAATCTTCATGCCCTTTCAATGGCGCAATCGAAGGCGCGTACGGTATCTCGGGTTTCTGTTCAGCCTCCCCGCGTTCACGGCCCCTTTCACAGCCTCCTTGCCGGCCACTGCCGCCAAGCCCACCGTTCCTGCCATGCGCATCCCGCTTGCGGCGCTGGGCTTTCCCGGCTACCGCGTCGCGTTTATGCATGCGGGCGCATCCATGGTCACGTTGCACCTGCTCGATAAATCCCACCTCTTGTTCACCTTCGGGCTGCGATCGCTGGTGCCGCGCCTGCCCGGGGATGACGAGAACGACGACGATCGCCTGGTCGGCGCGGAGGTCGTCGAGATCCCCAGCGGCAAGATCCTGGAGCGTACCGAATGGCATCTCCATGACCATGGCCGCTACGTATGGAGCGTCGGGCATGGTGTTTTTGTGCTGCGTTCGGGTGATGAGCTCTCCACCTTCGCCCCGCTGCGGGGCCTGGCAACGCACACCTCCTTCGATCGCGTGGCTTTGCCTCATAAGGCGGGCCATCCGGAGCTGGTTATGGGCTCACCCGACGGCAACATCCTTACAGTAGAGCTCCAGAAAAAAGCCGATCCGGAGGAGGGGACAGCCGGCGGGGAAGGACCCAAGCACAAGCACACCATCGTCGAGTTCTACCGCATCCTGGCCCCTTCGGAGGCAGAAAAACCCGTGGAGCTGCGTGCCGCTGGTGCCGTGGGCTCGCCGGCGTTGCTGCGCCTGGCGCTCGACGGCGACGGCTACCTGTGGGCGGAAGACAAGCAGCGCAGCCGCTGGACCGTGAGCTTCAATGAGTACGAGGGCAAAGGGCAGGAGCTCACGGCTGTCGACAGCTCCTGCAATCCGCGTTTGGAGCTTCTGAGCCGTGGCGAATTCGCGGTGCTCACCTGCAATGGGCTCGATAGCAGCTCGCAGATGCTCTCTGCCTACGGCTTCGATGGGCACGAGAACTGGCAGGAGCCGCTCCGTGGCGAACCTTTGCAGCCGCCCACCATCGTGACCGCACCGGAGGGCGGACGTTTCGCCATGAGCCGGCTTACGGCCTCGAGCAACGGCTCGCCGGTGAAGACTCCGGGACTTGATGACGGCACCCTGAGCCAGGAGATCCGGGTGTATGGCACAGCGAGCGGCGATCTGCTGCTCAGCGTTCAATGCCTGCCTGTGCTGCGGACGCCGGAGAACTTCGATCTTTCCCCCGATGGCCGCAGCCTGGTCGTACTCGGGGCGGATTCGATCAATTTCTACAACCTGCCGGAGTTGACGGCGCACGATCGCAAGGATCTTGCCGAGGCGCAGGCCATGACCCCTCCTGTGAGCACGGGTCCGGTGGTGCTGCGCCGCATCACGCGTCCGGTGGTCGCGGAGGAGCAGGCCATTGCCTCGGAGGAGACGACCCAACCGCAACCGGCGCTTGCCCCGGGGAGTGCAACAACGGTCGCCGCCGCGCCTGCCCAGGCCCCGGCGAACGGCAGGCAAGGCAGTTCGGGTGGTAACCCCGCTCCCGGCTCGCCGCCTGCGCCAGGGGCGACGCAGGACAAAGCAGCGGACGGCCCCGGCACACCGCGCAAGCCACCGACCCTGCTTACCCCCGGTGAGGTGCCCGAGTACAAAGGACACGACAACAAGCCGCAGTAACCGTAGTAGCTTGTTTTGCATCGCAGAACAAGGGAAGGCCAGCGCTTCGCTGGCCTTCTCTTGTTTACTCTTGTGTCCGTGAAGCCAGCCTTAGGCAGCCTTGGTGGCAAGCGCCTTTACACGGGCGTTCAAACGACCCTTGTAGCGGCTGGCGGTGTTCTTGTGCAGCACACCCTTCTGCACACTCTTATCAAGGATGGAGACGGTCGCGCGGTACTGGGTGCTGGCTGCCTGAGCGTCGCCGGCCGTAAGGGCCTCACGCATGGCGCGCAGCACGGTGCGTAGTTTGGAGCGATTGGAGCGATTCACCGCCGTCCGGGTGATGGTTTGACGGGCGCGCTTCAGGGATGAAACATGATTGGCCATCTGAACTCTCTTGGTACCCGTCCCCTTTTAGAGTGAAGCCCGGGTGAAATTGCTTGAGCCCGCTCCAAGCAGCGGCTGGTGTGTCCACAGCATAGGGACACAGCGCGCTCAGTCGTCTCGAACATCTGATGGTAGCCCGGGCGGGTACCTCCGGTCAATCGCGGAGTATTCACTTGACGAGTGGGAAGCGGCGGCGCTACGCTCCAGCCACCATCGTTATTTCCTTGGCACTTCCCGCCAATTCGATGCCCGCACCCGATCTTCGCACCCCGCAGCCTCCCACGGCGGCGGGCAGAGGAGATCGCCGGAGCCGCAACGATGCCGTTTTCCCAACATCCAACCCTAAGAAGTGCGTGAACCACCCTGACGGAGGTCAGATCCCTCATTGGTAAAAACATCGCTGCCCCTCACCCCTGGAATCGAGCCGCTCTACGGCACGCGCGACGAGAACCTTCGTCTTATGGAAGACAGCCTGGGTGTTCAGATCGATCTTCGATCGGACTCGGTGCGGGTGATGGGCGACGCAGGGGCTGTGGCACGCGTCGAAGGCATCTTTGCCGACTTTGAAGCGTTGCGGCGAAGCGGTGTTCACCCGCATAACGGTGAGTTGAACTCGCTGCTGAAGGTCGTCGTTGCCGACCCGACCGCGACCCTGCGCGGCTTGATCGAAAGCGGCAAGCAGCGCGGCGCCGGCACCAAGCGCAGCGTGCAGCCGCGTACGCCCAATCAACGCAAATATCTCGAATCCATTGAAGGCAACGACATGGTCTTCGGACTCGGCCCAGCGGGTACCGGCAAGACCTACCTTGCGGTCGCCATGGCCGTGAATGCGTTGCTGGCGAAGAAGGTGTCGCGCATCATCCTGGTTCGCCCCGCTGTCGAAGCCGGCGAGCGCCTCGGCTTTCTCCCCGGCTCGCTGCAGGAGAAGGTGGATCCGTATATGCGGCCGCTCTACGACGCGCTCTATGACCTCATCGATCCCGCCAAGGTCGATCGCATGCTCGAAACCGGCGTCATCGAGATCGCGCCGCTCGCCTTCATGCGCGGCCGTACGCTCAATGAGGCCTTCATCATCATGGATGAGGCCCAAAACACCACCAACGAGCAGATGAAGATGTTCCTCACCCGGCTCGGCAACGGGTCCAAGGCCGTCATCACCGGCGATCTCACGCAGATCGACCTGCCCAACCCGCGCAAGAGCGGATTGCTCGAAGCCCTGCGGGTGCTCGAGGGCGTGGAAGGCATTCGCTTCTGCCACTTCGAGGATGTGGATGTCGTGCGTCACCTGCTTGTGCAGCGTATCGTGCAGGCCTACGATCGCCACGTGCGCGCCGAGCAGATGCCGTTGACGCTTGAGAACGAATCGTCGATGGCCATACCGGGCCGTTCCGAAGAAGCGGGCCGCACCTCGCGGGCCAAGCCGCAGTGAATGGACCATCGCGGGCGCGGTATGCGGGCATTCGCAGTACAGTGAAGAGATGATCTCGCTCGAGCCCCCACGAGAGTTTGCCGCCCAGGCTGACCCGTGGGGTGCGCTTGTGCTCTCCCGGTCTGGCCTCACGCGCTTTCTGCGCAGCGCCCAGGCGGCGGTCGGGCTGGAGGGGGACATTGCAGTCTTGCTCACCGACGATCGTGCGCTGCGGCGCCTCAATCGCGAGTTCCGCGGCAAAAACAAGCCGACCGATGTGCTGAGCTTTCCCGCATCCCCGGAGCTCCCCAGTACCCATGCCGGCGATCTAGCAGTGTCGCTCGAAACCGCGGCGCGCCAGGGCATTGAGCATGGCCATACGCTACACGACGAGGTCCGTATTCTGCTGCTCCACGGCATCCTGCACCTGCTCGGCATGGATCATGAGATCGACGGCGGTGCCATGGCTCTGCGCGAGGCGGAGCTGCGCCGCAAGCTGCGTCTACCGACAGGTCTCATCGCGCGCAGCGAGGCTCCGAAACCGGCGAGCGAGGCTCCGAAACCGGCGAGCAAGGCTCCGAAACCGGCGAGCAAGGCTCCGAAATCCACAGTCAAGCGAGTCAACGCGTCTGGGCGACCGAATGCGTCTGGGCGACCCAATGCACACAAGGGCGGGCAGGGAAG
>CAXTUW010000029.1:0-50740 GCA_964247595.1 uncultured Acidobacteriaceae bacterium
TACCCACAAAAGGTAAGTAGTGGAAAATAAAGAGAAGAAGACTGTAGCCGGAACGGGCCGTGCACTCTGCGCAGCTTCTCTCCGTGGCGCGTTACGGTGACGGGCGTTCAAAGCTGCCCATCCTAGCTCATCTAGTCTTTCCCTCGCGTTGTGTTTCTTGCAGCCATCGAACCCGCTTACTGGTGCGCAGCCAGGAATGGCAGTATGACTGCAACCATCTCTGCCGGAACGCCTTCCGCGAGGTCGTGCCCGGCATGGAAGACGTGACCGACGACGTTATTTGCAAGCTGCTTTATCATGCTTTCGTTGCGCTCACCAATGAAGCCATCGCCACCCAGCGCAAGGACCGGCAGCTCAAGCTTGATCTTGGAAGATTGCCGATTCTGTTCACCATCCACGAGCATGGCGCGATACACGGCCAGCATGGAGCGGATGCCGCCCGGCATGCTGTAGCAGCGCACATATTCATCGATCGCGTCCGAAGTTGCACTGATGGGGAACCGCCGCTCGGTTTTGATCATGTGAGTGATGAGCTCTCGTTCGTGGCCGGCGATCAGCATCTCAGGCACGTCCGGGGTAAAGTAGAACCCGACATGCCAGAGAAACACGTCAGAAATATTCTCGGGAGTAAGCGCCGTATGCTTCTCGAAGTTGAATCCAGGCATGAATGCTTCTGCAAAAACCAGGGCTTTCACGTGCTGCGGATTCCGTGCCGCTAGCTGGTACGCGATTGCGGCACCCCAATCCTCACCGATGACGCTGTACGCATCATGGCCTAGCTTCGACATCAGCTCGGCGATATTATCGCTCATGGTGGCGGAATCATAGCCCCCCTCGGGATGATCCGAATCTCCCAGACCGCGCAAGTCTGGAACGATCACGGTGTACTTGTCGCTCAATAAGGGCAGCAGATAACGCCAATGATACCCAGTCTTGGGAACGCCATGAAGCAGCACAACGGGTGCGCCGCTTCCCGCGAAACGATAGTGGAGTTTTGTTCCATTGACAGCAATGCGATCGCTGTGGACCAGTGGTCCGTTATGCTCGACCATCTTTAATCGCTCCTGGAATCGCCTGTACAGGCGGTTGTAGCTTTTGAAGGTACGCCGACATTATTTTCCTAGGCCGGTTCGGGTGCCAAAACATGCTTAAAGAGCAAGGCTTAGTGCAAACGCACCAAGTGTCAGTAGCTTTGAGACAAGACTCGTCTTCAAGGAAGCGTTAGACCAGCCGTGCGCCACAATCAACGTGAATCGTCTCACCCGTGATCGCCTCATTCTGCATAAGCAGCAGTACGGCTTGAGCCACTTCATCCGCGGTCACCAGACGGGGAACCAAGTGGTTCTTTACGACGTCGCTAAGTGCTTGCGATCCGTTGCCGGGAAAGATACTGTCCCACATCGGAGTATCTGTGTAGCCGGGGGCTATGGCATTGAAGCGAATGGGCGCAAGTTCCAGAGCAAGCACGCGCGCTAGCTGTTCCACCGCCATCGTCGCGATGCCGGACACCCAGGCTCCCTTGGAGGGACGGTCGGAGGCGAGGCCGCCGCTAAAGGTAAAGGAACCACCGGGACGCACGAGATGATGCGCGGCGCGAACCACATCAAGCGAACCCCAGACACGCTCGTCGAACTTGTGCCGGAAGTCGCTGAGCGGGTCATCAAGCGGACCGCCTACCTTTGTGCTGCCTGCCGCGATATAGACATGGTCAACGGAAGATAGCTCGGAAAAAAGCTCTTGAATTGCTGCGGTGTCGTTGATGTCGGCTACGCGGATTGCCAAGCCGCTCACCGTAGCTTGTGCGACTTCAAGCTTTTCTTTCGTTCTTGAGACAGCGAGAACTCGAGCTCCGAGGGTACGTGCCGCCTTTGCGACTGCGAGCCCGATCCCTTCGGAGCCGCCAATAATTACGACCTGCTGTTCAGTCATCATGAGATACAAACCTTTCACTACAGAGGATCGATGACAGAGGACCTGATCCCTTCGTTTTTTCGCGCGGCGACTTCAGATTGCCGAGGTGCCACCGTCGACGGCCAGTTCAACCCCGTTCACATAGCTGGAATCATTCGAAGCAAGAAACAACGCTACCGTCGCGATCTCCTCGGGGCGGCCCATCTTGCCTCGCGGGATCAGGGCCTCGAACTGCCGCTTCGTTTCCTCGTCGAACATTTGGTCCTGGATCGGTGTCGCGATCTGGCCCGGGCTCAGTATGTTCACCCGTATTTGCCTATCCTTCAGCTCGTTGAGCCACGCGCGGGCAAAGGCGCGCAGCGCCGCCTTGCTGCCCGCATACGCACTATAGGCAGGCCAGCCTTTGACCGACGCGATCGATCCGGTCATGATGATCGAACCGCCGTCATTGAAGAGCGGCAACGCTTTCTGCACCGTGAACAGCGTGCCGCGTGTGTTCAGATTAAAGAGCGCGTCGAAGTTCTTTTCGGTGATGTCCCCGATCTTCTGCGCTTCACCGCCAGCCCCAGCACTCGCGAACAACACGTCTATACTGCCTTTATCCCGCTTCACCGTCTCGAACAGGCGGTCGAGGTCCTCAAGCTTAGCCGAGTCGGCCTGTACACCGGTCACGTTCCGGCCAATCGAGGCCACTGCCTCGTCCAGCGCGTCCTGCCGCCGCCCCGTGATGAAGACGTGAGCGCCTTCTTCAACGAACAATTTGGCTGTGGTAAGCGCCATGCCGCTCGATCCACCTGTGATTACGGCAACCTTGCCATCAAGCTTTCCCATAACTGTTCCTTTTGCGTTTTACGCGGACGGCGGTTTTTTGTTTACAAGTGCTTAATTGAGGGCGCTATCCCCAACGTCCTGCACGTGCCTTCTTTTCGATATCGATGGCAAACAGAGGCGTCTCTTCCGCGTTATGTGCAGAAATCACACTTTCAACTGCCGCTGAGCCTGCTCAAGGGATATGCCAGCTTTGGCGAGGCTAGTTTCCCATCCTGGGGCGGCTTGAGCTTGAATCCGGTTGGTGAAGCGGGTAGTCTGCGCATCGATGGCCTCGATCCAGAACTCCCAGAGAACGTTATCGTTTCCTCGATCACTAATAGTTGGGCCGAAAGCATCGCTCCATGACAGGAGGCGGCAATGCTGACGCTCGGCGAGGTCCTCGACGTAATGCTGAACGAGGAGCTGGCCGACATGCTCGACGTTGATCGACATGCGGCGGCCGTCCGGCGCAAAGGTCGCCGCTGCCGCGATATGGTTCTTGGAACAGGCTTGGTATTCGGCATCGGTGATGCCGAATACCCATGCGGTCACGTCAATCGCGTCGATGGGAGCGTTAACGACGGCTTGAGAGCTGACGTCCGCTATAATAGGCAAGTTCATGGTCTATCTCCGTGTGCAGGTAAAGTGGCAGACTCGGTAAGTGGATCAAGCGGCGAGTAGCGGCAGCAGCTCGGCGGTGGTGAGGATCTCATGCGCGAAGCTGGGCCCATTGAGTTCGTGCGCGGCGTGCATCGCTTCATCACTGAACGCAGAGGTGGCGTCTTTCACTAGCGTCACCTGGTAGCCGAGTTCCTGGCCAAATCGCCCGGTCGCCTCGATGCAGGTGTTTGCGATCAGGCCAATTAGTACGATCCGTCGGATACCACGCTGCCTGAGTTGCAGGTCAAGGTCGGTGTTCGCGAAGCCACTGGAGCCCCAATGCTCTTGAACGACGATTTCACCTTTCTGTGGTTGGAAATCGTCATGAAAGGTGCCCCCCCAACTTCCCTTCTCGAATAAGAGCATCCTGACCTGACCCTGCTGGTAGGGTGTTGCGTTCTTCCAGTCGGCAAGGTCACCGGCTTCAAACCGGTGGTGCGGCACAAAGAACAATCGATATCCATTGGCGCGAGCAGTGCTGACGACTCCGCGAAGATGATCCAGCAGGTCGACCTTGGCGGCCACATCTTTTACTCGTGGCCAAGCCTTGCCGCCTTCGCTAAGGAAGTCGTTGTAGGGATCTACGAGCAGGATCGCCGTGTCAGAGGGCGTATAGGTCATTTGTTCCCTTCCTGCGACAGCCTTGCGGGGCGTCGCTAACTGAACTTAGCTCGTCACAATCTCATTTACTGATCCATTCAGACCACTTTTCGGGATGCAAAAGCTTTAATCGTCTGAGATGTCCGCAGAAGAGACCAACTGTGGGAAGTTTGATTTGGTTGTGCAGCATCCACGTCGGCTGTTCGCTGCCGAGCATGGTGGGTCGCAAGCGATCATGCAGCAGGTCTTCCCGTTTCCGCCCAACCTTACTAATGCTCGGCGAAAGTGCCCGTACTGACGAGAAGCAGAATCGTAATCACTGATGGAATGATCTTTTAGGTACGGCACCTGTGAGCGATCAGACCCGAGAAAGTCATTGAGCAGTTACCGAAACACCGTGGAAGTCAGCTTTCAATCCCCTTGCGTTGCTCTGGCCCTGGCCTCTTCACAACCCTTGTTGGGTCTGGGCGTAAGCGGAAAAAGCCAGTCATACCGCATGGCAATGCTATTCACCCAAAGGTGAGCGGTTCAACCTTTTCCGTTTGCAAAGGGATGAATGCGCACCCACTCAGCATGAATCCAAGTGCGAAGGTCAATGATGGAGGCCAAGTGGTCAGCATCCGGTTCATGGCCGGCTTGGGTCGATGAACAAGCTCTGCGACAAGCCTTTGCATTTTGGTTTCGAAGCGCGTCATTGGTGCCTACCTACCCGGCCAGCCCTGGGACATCACCGCCCCGCATGGCCACCCTTCCCTTCCCAGCCTCCGACCCCGCTCATGGCCCCACTCGGTTCATTAAGCAGCTCTAGATGGCTCACTAGGAGTATGGTGTTCTCATCCTGTAGAGAGATCGTGCGGTACTTCTCTGGTTGGTGGCTCACGCATCCACCCACCTGCTGTACAGGGCCGCCTGCCCCTGCAACATACCGGCGGCGTCGATCAACTGCCACATGGTCACATCCTCAATCCAGAACCGGCGCCCTGACTTCGCCAGGCGCAGCCCGCGATATCCGGTGGCGTATCCCTCTTGCAGCACACGCTCAATCAATCCCTGGCGCTCCGCCTGGTTCGGCGTCTCGGCCGAGAGCCGCGACGGAATCCGTGTCAGCTCCACCCACGTGTATTCGAAGCACGCCAGCGCGGTTCGATTGGCATACACAAAGCGCGGATCCGCAGCGTTATTGTGCGCCAGCACACAAAAAGGTGCCTCTTCATATAACCACCGCGATGCCTCGTCCGGCCCCATACCCTGCGGAGCCAGGCTCTTGCCGAGATATCGCTCATACGTCTGCATCAGCAGGTCGTTAAAGCCACGATCGTACGCGAGGCCAGGATCACTCGGACCCAAACTATAGGGATCAAGCCCCGGAATCGATGTTGCTGCGTTCATCTCTTACATCCTTGTCTTGAAAGCATTGCCTTGAAAAGCTTTCCTAGCTCCATAGTACAAAGCCGTAGAAAGAGCAGGAAGTAGACCTATAAAGCACCTCCTTTCGAGCAGTTCCTTTCCTCCGCCCGAACCTGTCCACAACGCCACCAATTTCTCCGCCGCCTCTGGCCCACTCCAGCCAGATGCCGCAAGGAAGGCAGTTCCGCTCAGCTATCAGTCCTGCGAGCTGAGCTACCTCGTCTCCCGAATCTGCTCGCTTCCACCCGCCTCCGCAATATCCGGTTCTCTCACGGGATGACTGAGCAGCTTTGTGAGCTTAACGTCGATAGCGGCCAGGATTGCTTCGATAGGCATGCGAGTCAGTCTAGCTGTTCCGGTCGCTCTGACGAGTGTTGGCCTTTGTTCTCCAATTGGGCTTTCGTCGCGTATAAGTCGCGTCTTCAATATATGTCGGAGCTAAACCCATCCGACGACTCCCCTGATCGAGGTTGGTCTATGGATATTTGTTCCGTTGCAGAGACATCGCCTACTTCGGCGTCGACAAGGTCATCTGGCAGTTGCGTAATTTCGTGGTGTCCGCCTATCGCAGCTAAGCCCTTAGAGGGCTGGCTAAAGATCACCACTCCGTCCCGTACTGAACAGGCCACATGGTATTCCGGAAACGGATGCTTAAGTCCGAGACAAAGCAACGGCTAGCACCCGGATCAGTATGTCTGCCAAACGCCGCGGAGAACTCCGTCCTTGAAGGTCATAGCCGACCCTCGTATGCCGGTCCTGCCAGAAGGGGCCTGTTGCGATCACACCCACCCGGAGCGGCTCGTGGCAATGCATTCTGGCGAAGACGCGGCGTGGCTTCGATTATGCCTGAGAATAAGCCGGTGCTGGTCCGCGCCCGTCTGCTCGCACCCCTCCTGAGGAGGGTAAGTCTATTGCAGCAATTCACGCCTATGCTGCATCACAGTTTGGGCTGTGCGGGTCTTAATCGTGTACTACCACGCACAATGAGTTCCGAGATGAAAGTCACCTGATTGGTTGGAATAGCAGGATCGAGCAAGCGGTTGAGAAGCATCTGTGCCCCAAGTGCTGCCATTTCGCGACTAGGCTGGCGAATCGTGGTGAGATTGAACGAATGCCATGAAGCCATTTGTACGTCGTCGTAACCTAAAACCCAACATTGCTCCGCAGTCCGCCCGCGACTTCTCAGGACGTCTAGCACCCCGAAGGCCATAAAATCGTTAGCACAAACAATTGCCTCAGGTGGTATTGCGCGGTCAAGGAGACATTGGGCTATTTGTGCGCTGGCGTCATGGGAGAATTTGCCGCAAAATCGCAGGTGCTCTGGAACAGAGTGTCCATGAGCTTCCATGCCCTTGTAAAACCCTCGTTCACGGTCCCGAGAGGTGCTCGCCTCAGGGTTACCTCCGATAAACGCGACGTTTGTCCGATTGTGTTCGCCGAGAAACTGTGCGAGTCTTGAGCCTCCTCTCTCGTTATCAGACAACACCTTATCGCAATCAATATCCTGGACGTACTCCGTGTCGTTGGCCACGTGGAAAGCCTCGGCTTCATCCTGACCTTTTATGATGGGCGCGATCGATCCAAATAACTCTTCCTGCGCGATCTTCATGTCGTTCGTGACGTCGACAAACACATGAGGTGGCAACACCTGACCCTAAACGTCGCCGCCCAATACCTGCCGCTCCGGCAGCCTTGGCTTCCTCGATGTGATCTAGGTGGGGTTTCAGCTGATTCTAATTGATGATGGGACCGATCGTGACATCCGGGTTAAGGGGATTGCCATACCCAATTTATCGGGCGGCAGAATGCTACCTTCCATACGGTGCGGAAAGGATGCGGCTTCAAGGGTAATGGAATACGTAAATTTTCACTCGAGGCACCGACCTCCCCCATCCAACCCAATTTCCTAGGATTCGTACACCCGTACTGCTCGTTTATGGCGTATTCGATGCGCAATTGCGTATAGAGATGGTGAAACGTGAGAAGCAGCTCATGCCGCAGGCGACGGTGTCAATTTATCCAGATGCCGGTCATTCACCATTCATGGAAGCCCCAAATAAGTTCAACACAGAGCTCGATGCATTCGTTTCTGGTACCGTGGTGAAAACTAAGAACTCAAACTAAATTTGGGTGTATTCGGCGCGTAGCCATCAATAGAGATGACAGAAGAGGAGCATCGGTTCTGTTCTCCCGCTTTCTATGTTGATCACGCACCTATATAGGCGATTGACATCGCCCGGCTATAAGAGAAACAGTTGACCGGAACGTATTCAATTGCTCGTTTGAACGGGCCGCATGGATGTTCCAGGAGACGGGTACTCACGTCCGAGACAGTCTTGTGTCTGGGCGACGTTTTCACTTGGACTCTTGATTACGGCTTGCACATCGAGCGAGCATCTCTGGCGGATGTGAAGAACTTCATCGGTGAACATGACCGCCGGGCCACACATCTTAGCTTGCTGGAGGTGACTCGCTGCGGTTACATCCACCCGGAACGGCTTGTGGCGACGCACCATGCCAAAGATGCGCCCGAGGCTTAAATTGATTCAGAGATCAGGGCAAATGCTGGTCCGTGCCCGGCTGCTCGGCTAGGATTAGTTTTGGCGTACGCTAACGCTCATTCGAACTCGCCAAGACGGAGCACCAGGATGACCTCAAACCCCTTCGGCCACGGCCTGTTCGCGGATTTTTACAATGCCAACAATCCCCAACAAGCATTAAGACTGGTTCAAGAGCGCGTCTCTGCCGACTTTGTCGATCACTCACCCGCTTTTGGCGCTGCGCCTACCAGAGATGGATTTGCTGCGACAGTTTCGCTCATCAACAGCGCACTTAGGCAAAACTACCGGGTCGAGCGTACGGTTTCGGAAGGTGCGACCCATGTTGGAATTTGGACGGCCAAAGCGCAGCATGTTGGACCCCTTATGGGCGTCCCCGCAAGCGGCGTGCGCTTCGAGGTGAAGGGCATAACTGCGTACGAACTGCGCGACGGCTTAATCGTAGCTCATTGGGAGCAGTTCGACGTGCCCGCCATCCTCGGCGCGCTTGGCTTATTGCCAATGTCCTAAAGAGACCCGATCGAGACTGTTTGCCTCCTCCTTTCCGTCTCACAGGGCGGGAGTGCGTGTCTATCGCTACTATGGCGACCGATGGCGCAGTTTGCTGCCGATCGAGACCGACGACCAGTTGGGCCTGCAAGCAATCCACCGAGTGCAAGACCGATTGATCTCACGACGCACCGCCATGATTCACCAGCTTCGTGTGTTTCTGCTGGAACGCGGCCTAGTGTTCGCGAAGAGGCCGGCCCAGTTAAGAGCTGCCTTGGCGGACATCCTGGAAAACGCAGAAGCTGACCTCACCCCGACGATGCTCAACCTGATCAACACGCTGTGGAATGAGTGCAAGAGCGTCGAGCACCAGATTGGGGGAGCTTGTGGAGGAACTGGAGCGGATCTCCGCTGCGGATGCCGGCTGCACCCGCATCCGGCAGATCCCAGGTACCGGACCCGTTGTGGCTACAGCCATCGTGCCAAAAAGAGATTCTTCGGCGAACCAACCAGAGATGCTCTTGGTTTTGCCGACACCGATTGCACTCAGCACGGCTAGACGACGAATGCTGCTTGCTTTTATGGCCCGAATTATGAGCTTAGTGCCTCGCGAGAAGAAGGTCGGATCTTCCTTGAAGCTGGAAGGCCGCGTCCAGCCGATGCGGTCACAATGACGGCGTCATGACCTTAGAACGGCTCTCTTTACGTCTTCGTTTTATGGAAATCCCCACTCACCTTAGTAAGCCTTGGATGCTCGATCTCAGTCTCTCTAGACTTCTAGCTAACGCCGTTACGTCATGTCCGAGTTTGAGCGCCGCCTTGACGGCGAACGCGCCGGTGCCTTTCGATGCTCAATGATCAAGATGTGCATGGTTGTCTCCAGCTTGAAGCCTAGAACCTTCAATCTGTACGATGTATGTCAGGTCCACCTTGTTATTAAGGTGATAGTCCAATTGAGATTTGGTATGGATGCCTTATTACCACGCCTGCCGGGCAGCTTTCGCACTTACTCGCCGGTCTGCCTGGTGAGCTCTTTGGCGAGGCGCACCTTGATGCCGGAAGGGTCCGTGACTTCGTAGGCGTTCCCGATGTCAATAGCAGCAGGGTTTGCAGCCAACGCAGCTTGCAGATGTTCGGGCGTGGCGAAGCGTATCTCAAAGTGACGCATCCGCGCCGTGCCTGCGGGCGACGGCGGAGCGCCGATTCCCTGCCATGTGTTGATGGCAATGCGATGCGTGAATGGTCCCCCTGCGCCGAAATCAGCAACCTGCATGGGAGGCCACCACCGCGCCAGTTGCATGCCAAGGCCGGTGTAGAAGTCCCGGGCCTTCTCCAGATCACCGACGTACAGGTGAAGGTGCCCGACCTTGGTTCCTTTGGCCGCTGGCTCGCGCTCTGAACCGGTCTCGTACGCTTCAAACACTTGGTGGAGGTCCAGGGCATACGCTCCGGGCCGTCCCACTCCATCTGCGCCGACGAAGGTCAGCCGGTTGCCGGGACCAGGCACGCACTCCCGGAACCGCTCCGGAGTTTCAAGTGTTATCTCGACATTGATGCCGTCCGGGTCGTCCAGGTAGATCGATTTTGAAAAGGTATGGTCCGTCGGAGATATCGAGTACTTGGCGTCGATCAGCCTCTTTAGAATGCGCGCGAAATCACGGGCGTCCGGCGGATGGATGGCAACGTGGTAAATGCCGCTGTGTCCCTTCTTGAAGGGGCCGCTGGCGCCGTTGTGGAGCACAAGAAGGGTCTCTTCCGCAGTTCCGACCGCTACGCTGTCACTGTCACTCGCCCGCCGCTGAAACCCGAAGAGCTCCTGCCAGAAACGTGCGGTCCGTTCGGGGTCTCTGACCTCCAGATGAACCGCTCCAAAGGTGAGGAAGTCCTGATCTACCATGTTCGTCTCCCGATTACGTCTCCTGATTACGTCTTTTTAGATTACGACCGGCTTCGAAGGCACTCGCCTCCGAAGCCGGCACACTACTGGATCTGGCTTGCCTGCGCCTGGACCGCCTGGAGGTGTGGAGCGAGGAACTCGTTCCGGTCCTTGCCCTGGCGGAGCGCCATCGTTCCCCCTGCGGTCAGGAACTTCGGTTCCTTGACGCCTAGGAAGCCGAACACGTCCTTGAGGTAGGGTTCCACATGGTTGAATGAGGCCATCTGTGTGCCGGCGTCATACATCCCGCCGCTGGCCACGACGAACGTGACCTTTTTGCCGGGAAGCTGCCCCTGCGGCTTGCCCTCGACGTAGGCGAAGGTCTTACCCGCGCGCACCACCTGATCGATCCAGAGCTTGAGCGGCGAGGAGATGCTGAAGTTATGCATCGGAACGCCGATAACCCATTCGTCGGCCTGTTGCAGCTCCGCAATCAAGGTGTCGGAAAGGGCGAGCTGCTGCTTCTGCTCTTCAGTTCGCGACGGCTCGGGCGTAAAAGCGGCCGCAACCCACGCGCCCGTCACCGGCGGAATGGAGGTGGCGTTCAGGTCACGATCAACTACGGTCGCGCCGGGGTGAGCAGCTTTCCACTCGGTGACGAACGCCGCGGTCAACTCGCGGGAGATGGACACTCCGTAGAGAGGGCTCGAATCGATATGAAGCAGGGTAGGCATAGGGTCTCTCCTTCGTGAATACAGGTGGCCATTCATGGACACCTGTCCACCAGCAATAATAGACAGATGTATGGCTTTGTGAAAGGGCTCAGAAAAGCTATCATCAAGGCATGCCCCTTGCGTCAGCGCAGCCCGAACTCACCGAGTCCCCCGAAGCCGCTGCGTCCACAGACCGGCGCGTGCTGCGTAGCCGGCGCATGTTGATTGACGCCCTCGGAAAGCTGCTCAGGAAGAGAGACTTCAACGAGCTTTCCGTGCAGGAGATCGTGGACGAAGCGGACCTGACCCGGGCCACCTTTTATCTCCACTACCCCGACAAAGGCTCACTCCTACAGGCTATGTCTGCCGAGCGCTTCGGCGAGATGCTTCGCAAGCGCGGCATCAACTCACCCAGAGGCGAAGGTGCGCTGTACGCCATTGCGCTCGGCGTATGCGATTACCTTGCCAAGGCTCTGGGCTGCCCGAGCAGCTTAAGCAAAATGCCGCAGGATCGTTTTGTCATTCCGGTCCTGGAAGCTCTTTTCCGCGAGAGTGTTGACGGCAACATGCTCACGCCTGGCGTTGATCTGGAGACCTTCGCAACCACCCTTGCCTGGGCCATCTTTGGTGCCGCAAGCCGCTGGGCGCAGACGAAAGATCGCAGACCAGCCGAGCAGATGGCGAGAATCATCGAAACACTTGTCGAGCCGTTAGTGCCTGCTGAGGGCCGCCATACTGGCGAGAACCTTTGTAAGT
Source organism: uncultured Acidobacteriaceae bacterium (assembly GCA_964247595.1). Lineage (GTDB taxonomy): Bacteria > Acidobacteriota > Terriglobia > Terriglobales > Acidobacteriaceae > Granulicella. The sequence goes on from CAXTUW010000029.1 coordinate 11,781, forward strand.
TCTCATAAACGCATTTCTCGTTACTGGAGAATCCTGAAGGGCCCCACTCGGACAGCAGAACCATATCTCGCGCAACAAGCTTCACTACGCCTTACGAGCCGTGTTGAAGCACTCAATTTAACTCCGGTTAATGGTCGCGCGGTCGACTATCGTGATTCGTCTCGGTAATCTCCCCATATAACCCGCGGCGGCATTCAGGTTTGCCTTCAGTAGCTCAGCCTGATTCGCTCCGAGAATCCGTGCCACTTGTCGGTTTCACTCCTCACGAACTTCGACGCAGGCAACCTTCACTGCCTCACCGCGTTCGGTCATCCGCACGACTTTCGCCCGAGTATCTATCGGGTCCGGGACCTGCTCCAGGTATCCCTGACGTTCCATCAGGCGCACCTAGGCGCGCAGACCGCTCCTGCCGAAAAGCTGATAGAGCGGTACCGATTCCCCACAGTAGCATCGAGAGATCCGGGAATCACTAGCTTCTGAAGACTGCGGTGTGACTCATGCTTTGCTTTTAGAAATGGCGAAACGACGGCCGCCATCTCCTCGGGCATCCCTTAAAGAAATCATGTTCGGCGCGAAAGGCGTAACCAGGGCACTTCACGTGCAAATTGCTTCATCTGGCTCTCGTTGCGCTCCGCGATGAAGGCATCGTCACCGAGGGCCAGAACGGGATCGCGGGCATAATTGCCGGATCGCAGGAACTCGGTGATTGAGGCAGGCGGACACGGGCGAGCCGATCAACCCGACTACCGGGTCATCACATCTCGTCTGCGCAACTCAAAACGCTTGCTTTCCGAGTGCTACAAAGCACGATCACTGGCGAGAATGCGACTCATTGGGACGATGCTGTAGCTGCCAGTGAACCTGTCAGATTCTAAGGACAAGCTTGATATCGAGGAGCGAGCGCGATCAGCAAGGGATCGAGGTGCTGACGGAAGTTCTGACGGGGCGGCAGGAGAGCTCTGGAGAGGCATACTCCGCTATAGCCGGAGAGCGTTGATGAGAGCGATGAGAGCAGCAGGTTGATTGCGGCGACTCGGATAATAAAGAAAATAGCCGGGGAAGGTAGGACACCAGTCTCGAAGTACTGAAATGAGATTTCCTTTTGCGACGTGCTCTTCGACCTGTGCCTCCATCGTCATCATCAGGCCCGCACCCTCAAGCGTGGCCTGAACCGCAAAATCTGAATCGCTGAATGTCAGTGGACCACGCGGGTTGACCGTCAGAGATCGCCGTCCCTTTTCAAACTCCCAACGATAGACACCGCTCTTTCTTAGCCGAAGTGCGATACACGCATGTTCCTTCAAGTCGCCGGGCGATTTCGGAATCTTTCTGGATTCGAAGTAGGCGGGTGAGCCTACGACAGCGAGCCGCATGTCTCGACTTACTTTCACCGCGATCATGTCACGTTGTATGAATTCACCGATGTGTATTCCAGCATCGAACTGCCCTGCGATGAGGTCGATTGTGTCGTTCGAACAGGTGATATCCAATTCGATCTCAGGGAAGGCGTGGGAGAACGCAGTCAGCTTCGGAAGCAAAATCAGGCGAGCCGCCGTTCGAGAGAGGACAAGCTGAATTTTACCTGCGGGACGGTCACGAAGATTTCGCGCCTCCGCCAAGGATTGCTCGATGCGCTCCAATGCAGGATTCAGGTTTCGCAAGAGTGCAGATCCGGCCGCAGTCGGGGAGACGCTTCGCGTCGTCCGCGCAAGCAGCTGGAGCCCTAACTTTCTCTCCAGCGTTCGCATCATGTGACTCACTGCCGATTGTGAAAGTCCCAGACGCGCTCCTGCTCGGGTAAAGCTTCTTTCCTCCGCCACGATGGAGAAGATCGCGAGCTCGCTCAGTTCGTTTCTCATGATTCATGAATTTTATTCATTACACACTTCGACGTCACCCCACTACCGGTGAATGCCGCGCAACCGTACTCTTGCTTAAAGGCGCGGCCTTCGTTGTGGCGCGGCACTTTAGAAGATTCAGATCTGAAGAGAGTTTAGGAGGAACAACATGAAAATCGCGCTGGTCACGGGAGGAAACAAAGGCATCGGTTATGAGCTCTCTCGGAACCTCGTTCAAGCCGGCCACTTTTAAAGAGAGCACCATCAGCGCGCATCGTGAATGTTTCAAGCGAACTCGGCGTCCCTGACGCTCAACAGCGATCCTGCGTGGGAGCATCACGATGCAAAGCTGATCGGCTATAACGCTTCCAAAGCAGCGCTCAACATGCTCACCGTGCAATTCGCACGGGAACTGCGCGGCATAAACATCAGTGTCAACTCGGCAAACCCAGGATTTCACCAGGACCGACTTGAACAATAACCAAGGCACGTAGCCTGTTGAGATTGGGGCTCTAGCAGCCACGAGATTCGCCCTGCTGGATGAGAGTGGTCCAACGGGAAATGCTATTTTCCAAAGATGGAATAGACCCTGGTGAAGACCGATTGCGAATGATAGCTAGAAGAAAATCGAAAAGGAGGGTGTTATGTCCGTGAACCAGACAGCAGTCATATCGGAACTGAGTGAAGTTGAAACCGAATCAATCGAGAAGTTTTACCGAGCGTTTAATGAGCGCAACCCTGATTTATTGGACGAGGCGTGTTGGCCCGATTGGGAAGATATGAACCTTGTCCCGGGACAAGAACCGGGCGTCAACGGGTTCAAGAAAATGATGCCTATGTTCTTTGCAGCCTTTCCAGATCTCAGGATTGAAGTAGACGAGATTGTCGGCGCGTCTGGTAAGGCTGGAGTGCGAGCACGTATGGTCGGAATGCATCAGGGTGAGATCTTCGGCGTCCCCGGCACGCAGCAGCCCATCGAAGTGCGTCTTTACGAGTTCCATCATCTTCGAGGGGGACGAGTAAACCAAACCTGGCATCTTGAAGACTGGTTCGGAATGTTTCAGCGCCTGGGAACGTGGCCTCCGGCGCGAGGCTAGAGCAACGATCGGGTTTGTTGTCTTATCCGGCACTCTTGGGAAAGTCGTTAACCAGGAGTGCCACAACCCTGAGTCACTCAGAACTGAGAGGCAGCGCATGGACCGGTGCAGGTGCGCTGTACCGTGGGCGTTCTTCCCGTAACGTAAGTGTTGAAGGACCACAAGGGCTTTCCTATGGCTCTTGTGTTGAGCTACTAGCTAGTCTGTACCTTTTTCCAGATGTTTGCGCCAGGCTCGGCGAGTCGTCCCGCCGTCTGTACTTCCGTCATCCACCCGGGATACTCAGGCGGCAGTGCACTAACTTCATCGAGCTGTTGTACTTCGTCTGACTGCATCGTGAGTTGCAGCGCCTGAAGATTGTCTTCGAGTTGATCGAGTCGTCTGGCACCCAGAATCACAGAGGTAACGTAGGGCTTAGCCAGCAGCCATGCCAAAGCAATTTGAGCAACACTGCAATTGTGAGCCGCAGCCATCGGTCGTGCGCGCTCGACGATACGCCAGGCCCGCTCTTTGTCTACCACCGGGAAATCGAACTCGGAACGCCGTGAGCCCTCGGGATTGGGATTCTCACGACTGTACTTTCCTGAAAGCAGTCCTCCCGCGAGAGGACTCCACACGAGTAAACCGAGTTGTTCAGCCTCTACGAGAGGAACCAGTTCACGCTCCAGATCCCGCCCTGCGAGAGAGTAATAGGCCTGCACAGTATCCATCCTTGAAAAGTTGCGCTTGTCCGCTACACCGAGTGCTTGAGCTATCTGCCAGGCCGGCCAGTTTGAGCAGCCGAGATACCGCACCTTTCCTTGCTGGACCAGCATCTCCAGAGCCCGCAGCGTCTCTTCCGGCGGGGTCAGCGGGTCACTCGCATGGATCTGGTAAAGATCGATGTGGTCGGTCTGCAGTCGTCGCAGGCTGGCTTCAACGCCATCGAGGATGTGCCCGCGCGAGGCGCCCACATCATTTATCCCTTGGCCGACGCGCATGAATACCTTGGTCGCCAGCACCACATCCTCGCGCCGCACGTTCAAGTTTTTCAGCGCCTGGCCTAACGTGCTCTCACTCTTCCCGAAAGAGTACACATCCGCGGTGTCGAAGAAGTTGATGCCAGACTCCAGTGCCAACTTCACCAAGCCATCCGCAGTTGGCTGGTCGACAGCTCCAATGGCCTTGTACACCCCCAAACCATCGCCAAACGTCATCGTCCCCAGACAAAGCGTAGAGACCTTCAGCCCCGTGTTGCCGAGCCTCTTGTATTGCATAGTGATTGTCCTTTCATTTAGGCCGCAGCCCTTCAAAAACTGCTTCCACGAGCTGATTGGCATCTTCGCGCTCAAACGGCGCATGGCCCGCAAGTACCCGATACACCAAGGGCGCGTAAATCATGTCCAGCACCAGTTCACAACCCCACCGCGAGTCGATTTCTCCGCGCGAGACACCCCTGTGCCAAATCTCCCGCACAGCTGCCCGGCGAGGCTCAAGGAAGAGTTTTCGGTAGCTGTCCGCAAATTCCAGGTCGGCTTGGCACTCGGCCAGGAGTTGGCGGAAGATGGAGCCCATCGGACTTGCGTAAAACGCGATAAGACTTATCAGCTGCTGCCGAAAGTCCTCCAGTGCTGACCCGGTGTTCTCGGTCACAATGGTCTGCTGCATGCGCGTGAGAAAGGCAGCCAAGGCTACAAAGTTTTTCCCAGGCCACCACTTGTAGATCGTGGACTTTCCCACCCGTGCTTCTTTCGCGATCTGCTCCATGGTGAGATCGCGAAGTGGCCGCTGCTCAAGCAGAATGAGGGTGGCTTCCAGGATCGCCTTCTCCGCCTGCTCGCTACGCGGTCGTCCGCGCTTCTTCAGCTCGGCGACGCTCATCGTTTACTCGCCTTCCGGAAAGTCTGCGCCTTCCGTTATCGCACGCCACTGCTCAAACTCTGTCTTCAGCCTCTCCAGTTTGCCCAGTGCCATCGTCAACGCAAGCTTGCCTAGCAAGAGGCGCAGGGGCGGGTGCTCTTCATTCGCCACTGCAAACATCGCTTCAGCCGCACGTACTGGGTCACCGGGCTGCTTGCCACTGCTGGCTCGGCTCGATGTACGCCGCACGCCTGCTGTTCCGGCGTAGTCTTCGATGACGTTTTTGGACTCGAGGAGCGATCGGCCTGCCCAATCTGTTCGGAATGGACCCGGCTCCACGATCGTGACATGGATCCCCAGTGGACCAAGCTCCGCGGCCAGCGACTCCGACAAGCCTTCCACCGCAAACTTCGTCGCATGGTAATAGCCGGTCGCCGCAAAACCCATCAGCCCGCCGATGGATGAAACATTTAGGATATGCCCTGCCCCGCGCTTGCGCATGCCGGGCAGCACCGCCGTGGTCATCTCAATTAGGCCGAATACATTTGTCTCGAAGATGGCGCGAACCTGCTCTGCTTCACCCTCCTCCACCGCGGCGAGATACCCATATCCTGCATTATTGACAAGGACATCCACCCTTCCGAAGCGCTCCTCGGCCTGCGCGATGGCCGCATGAATTTGCGGCGGTTGCGTCACGTCCAATGTGATCCCAAGCGCAGTCTCTGGGTACCCTGCAATCAAGTCCTCTATCTGACTTCTGTTCCGTGCTGTGATCACGGCGCGCTGACCCCGGGCAAGTACCAGCCTGGCCAGTTCTCGTCCCAACCCTGTTGAGCAGCCGGTGATGAACCAGACGCACTCGTTCTGCAAATGGTGTTGCACAGTACCTCCACAAATTATTTATAATACTAGACGACGCGTTTTGTAAATAGCTGAAGTAGAAAATGGATAGCAGGAAAGACCAGGCTCGATGTACTAGGCTCTCTCTGCTAAGCTTCAGATCTTTCATCTGCTCGGCAGCTACGCCGCGCGCCTGCTTTTAAAAGATTCGTCATGTCTCTATCGGTCACCGTGCAGTGATAACCGAGGAGCTCTGCAACCGTTAGGAGCGGGACGATAAACCACGCCGGCGTATCAGGGACTTTAAAGCTTCCCGGTGGAGACGCAGGCACGTTCGATCCCGCCGCGCGAGACTTGGCAGAATAGCTATGCAAGATTTTGATTTAGCACTGAATAGTAGGGAGCAGACTCATGAGAAGGAAGATACGCCGCTAAACTGTAGTCAAACAGCAGAGAAATCAACGAAACGGCAGCTTCAGTCAGCAGCGTGGCGAGTGGTGGTCAGGCAGCAGGCACGCCAAACATTCTCACAGGCGTTATCGATGTGAAGTGTGGAACATCTCCGTAAAGCTCCTCGCCGTGTCGCGCCACTGCCGTATTGAAGCTGTCCATCGAGGTAAAGGTCATCATTGTCATAAGCTCATAGATCGGCGCTGTGCCATCCGGACCTGGCAGACCGCGCAGAACCTGATCACTCTGCATTCCCAACGGATTCCATCGGCTTCGAACTAGCGGCATATGCTTATTCATGTAGTAGTCAAAGTCGAGGTGGCCGTCGCCGCCGGCCGGGTACATCATCGTGACAATCAACATTGAACATCTCTCCTATGGGCTTACTCTACCCCGCAGTTTTAATGCACTCGCGGCTTATATTGCAGGAACGGATAGATTATCCTCCCCGAAACGGTTCTGACGGCTCAAAGCGCGCAGCTTTGAACTGATCGCGTTGCAGTCTTTCTCAGGTACCCGGGTAGGCCTGTGACATTTGACCAGCACAGATGTCGAACGCTTTGAGGAACCAATTTACATTGTCACTTGTAGAGCAATCAGCTCGCTAGCTATAAAGCGGCTCCGGCATACCAGCTTGACCATGATCCAGTCACGAAGACCTCGGTTCGGCAGTCTCATCTTCGCCGCTTGCAGCCCCCGGTTTTGCCAACCTGGTTGGAGTTGAGTTCGGGACGCTGTGCGCCAAGATAGTATTCAGGTTCAGTCGAAGAAAACTCGCGAAGAGCTTTGTTACTTTGCTGACTTCGGTTCGAAGCAAGATCCCGCCCTCAACCTGTATCTCTGGTCGGACCAGACGGCTGGTTCTTAGCCGTCGCGAAACAGGAACTTTAGTTTCAGGAAGAATGGAGATGGCAAAGCCCGTCTTTACTATGGCCAGTAAAGCCTGAGGATCGTCGATTTCCATCTTCACCTTTAAGGCGAGGCCAAGCTCGGCTACGCAACGATCTAAATGAACCCGGGTACTACAGGCTCTTGTTGGGAGAACGAGGGAACTATCGCTGAGGCTTGCAAGAGTTGTTTGCGAAGGAAGTCCAGCGCCGCTGGCCGCCACTACCATCATATAGGCCTTAAATAGCGGTTCCCACACCAGTCCATCGTAGCTCAAGGGTTCATAACATAGACCAACGTCGAACCGTTTTGAAGACACGCCGCCCGCTACATGGTCGGCTTGAGTCCTGGTTACCTTTACCTTGGTGCCAGGATACTGATCCTGGAATCCGACCATCAACTCTGGGATCACGGCAGCGTGAGTGTGACTGATCCCAACATGAAGCTCTCCACGGAGCTCGTCTTCCGATTCTGAGATTTCCAGCACCCCCTGCGCGAACGTGTCCGAAATCGCCCGCGCGAATGGCAGAAACTTCCTTCCGGCTTGGGTGAGCTCAATGCCCCTGGAAGTTCTGTCAAAAAGACGCGCACCAACCTCTAGTTCGATTCGCCTGAGCCTTTCAGAAAGACGTGGCTGCGTGGTCTCCTGTTCCACTGCAACACGACTGAGATTCGGGTGCCTAGCAAGGGCTAAGAGAAGTTCAATGTCACGTATGGTCACTCCCAGCCTCCTTTTGGATCAATCAGGACCCGGTCGGCACCACCTCTTTAAAAGGTCCTCTGGTACACACTAGCAGCGTGCGCGTAGGTGCGCACGCCAGTCTGGCTGCTCATACGTGTATTCCTTTCGGCACTCTCCAGGGGAGAGCGCAGGTTATGCTTCGTTATCGTTCCGACTCATGCAGCACAGATCTGCTCAAGAACGCTCGATCTAGACAGTCTGCGGACTCAAAGGCGTGCTCACCAAGATGAGAGAATTCCCGGCCGTATCCGCTGTTGGTGTCGTCCTGGTTTCGTTTGATATCGCATCGTGCTGTGACTTGCACGACTAATTTGGTCATCGGCTTCCGACCCGAGCAGCTACACGGGCTCAGCCTCGGCAGGCGGGTTACGTACAGCATCGAGGGTGACCGGTTGCCCGAACATGCCCCAGTTTTGCGCTGGAATGTCGCGGATCAGAATGAACACGGGTGCACGCTCACCCGGCGGTATACCTGCATGCTTCCTGACGGCGTTCGTAAAGCGGGCGATCATATCCTTTTTCGCGTCCGCGTCAAGAGCTCCTTCGATGACATTGACCTCACAGCTGATGACCCTTGTCCCGCCTGGCTTACCGCCGTGGTACACCTTTTCCGCCGCGTATTCGTTGGCATAGACCCATATGTTGCTCCGAACGAAAGGCGTGTCCGACAACTTTTCGCATTCAAGCCCGGCCGTGGTGATTTCCGCAGCGAGCGAATCGAGCGCTTCCTTAGAGAAGGCACCTGCTGGATAGTTGATATAAATCTTTGGCATGCGTTCTTCTCCTGAACTTTGCAATCGGATTGCTGTTGATAGACAAGTCCTTTTCAGACTCAGGCGTCCTCATGAGGACGGACAGTCGACACCGGCATGCTCTGCACCAACGTAGCCGCCAGTAGCGGGATGAGAAGGAAGAGCGGTAACCATCGCCGGTAAGCCTGGGCCAATAATGCGGCACACAGTGCGCCTGAGGCAAAAGCTACCAGGAGAAGCACGAGTACACGTGCCTTACGCTTGCGTGCTGCACGGTCTTCAACGCTCGCCGGCCTAGGCTCATTTGGCAGCCTGAGTAAGGCTGTGAAATCACCAGAAACAAAGGTGGAGTGCACACTGACCCCCAGAGACGAAGTGACGATGCCGTTCTGCAAGCCGAGGCTACAGCAGAGCGCAGCAACTCCCAGCAGAGGACTCGAACCCTTAAGGATTTGGAAGGCACTCATTGGGATCAGGAGTGCGGCCTGGCAACAAAATAGCCATATGCTCTTCGGCCGTATAGTCGCGAGGCGGAACCCAAGGCTGGTGCACGCAAGGAAGCTAGCAATCGCGAGACTGCGCACCGCAGCATCATGCCAGCTCTTGGCGACTACAGAGAGGATGAGCAGGATCAGATTGCCGGTGACGTGGCCAGTAAAGGTCCGGTAGAGCACAAAGCTGCTAGCATCGGCAAAACCGCCGGCAAAGGCATACAGCATCACCCCGATCTCTTTTCGTTGAGTGTCAGTCATAAATGAGCTGCGGAGAGAGGCCTTGAGAAGGCCACTCCCCCTTCGTGGATCCGGCTAAGGCCACGACGGGTACTCAGCTTTGTATTCGTGCGAGGTAATGAGCTTGTCGATCGACGCTGGTCGATTAACCCGCGCGAGGCCCAGATCGAAAATGCGCTTTGCGGACTCGACCGCTGTGATGTGGGCGGCCTTCTGTATCTCTGCTTGTGGCGGAAACAGCATACCTTTGTCCAGCTGGGTCTCTGTAACCTGGTCGGCGGTGGCACGTGCGGCCGCAAGGAAGATCTCATCCGGCACGTGCTTAGCCGCAGTTGCGACGATGGCCATACCGACTGCTGGAAAGATGTAGAAGTTATTCGCCTGACTCGGTTGGTAGATCTTTCCGTTGATCGTCACCGGATCAAACTGCACCCCGGCAGCATAGATTGCCTTGCCACCGGAGAACTTGTAGGCCTCCTCGGCGGTGCACTCCGCATGATCAGTGGGGTTCGACAGAGCGAAAATCACTGGCCGCTGGTTTATCTCCGACATGACTTCGATGACTTGCTTGGTGAAGGTGCCTTGTATCGTGCTGACGCCAATCAGCACCGAGGGCTCGAAGACTTTAATTGCCTCCACCAGGTCTGTGGTGGGCTTCGCGTCGTGCGCGTACTTCTGCTGCTCCGGGGAGAGGTCCTTCCGTGAGGGTTCCAGCAGGCCCATCACGTCGAACAGAGAGATGCGTTTCTGCGCCTCTTCCCTGCTCATACCTTCCAGCTGCATCGCAGAGACGATCATGTTTGCGATGCCTATGCCCGCAGAGCCCGCGCCGAGAAACAGCACCTTCTGCTCTTTTAGCTCGCTTTTGGCGATCTTCATTGCGTTGTACAGGCCAGCCACAGTGACGCTGCCGGTTCCCTGTATATCGTCGTTGTAACAACTAATCTGGTTCACATACCGGGCCAGCAGACGGATAGCATCAGTACCCTTCCAGTCCTCAAAGTGAATGCAGCACTTGGGAAAGCAATCCTGCACAGCATCGACGAACTCTTGAACAAAGGCGTCGAGTTCGTCTATCGAGGGTCGCTTCTGCTTCAGGCCGAGATAAAGCGGATCGTTCAGCAAATCCTCGTTGTCCGTTCCGCAATCCAGAAGCACAGGCAAGAGCACATCCGGCTGCACGGCTGCACAAGCGGTGTAGAGCTGCAGCTTGCCAATCGGAATGCCCATGCCGTTCGCGCCGAGATCTCCCAGGCCCAGAATGCGCCCCCCTGTGGACACACAGATCATGCGCACATCTTCCATCTGCCAATTCTCTAGCAGTTCCTTCACCTTCCCGCGATGATCGATTGAAACGTACATGCCGTTCGGCTTCCGATAGACATGACCGAACTCCAGGCAGGCGGCCCCCACAGTGGGGTCGTACACGATCTTTAGAAAGCGCTCTGGATCCGTCGCTAGAACCGCGTAGAACAGTGTTTGATTGTCGTCAGCAAGCTGCGCAAGATAGATGTACTGCTCCAGATCATTATCTTTCTTACCGAGCTGAAGGAGACACCGCTTCACCTGATTGTTCAGAGTTTCGATGACCGGTGGTAACAGACCGATCAGTCCCTTCTGCTCACGCTCTTTCTGGCTAAAAGCTGTTCCGCGGTTCCGCTTGCGATCTTCGAGCAAAGCCACTCCACTCTTCTCAGACGACATCCTTGTTCTCCTTTGTCCAGATTGCATGTTTCAGACCCTCGCGTGACAAAGCGCTGCTTAGACCTCAGGTTTGGTCGAGGCCGAGAGAGATGGCATCTCTTCTGACGCGCCCTTGCGGCTACAACTTGCGTTGCGAGTTCACCGATCGGCTCAGCGCGACTAGACACCAAAGGTGAGGGCGGTGTCGCCGACCATGGCCAGCGGATTCACCACCTCATCAAACTTCTTCTCATCGATCAACCCCGTCTTCTTCGCGGCCTCGCGCAGTGTGCTGCCGTCCTCTTGAGCGGTGTGGGCGATCTTTGAAGCGTTCTCATAGCCAATGACTGGACTTAGAGCTGTAACCAGCATGAGTGAGTTCCTCACATACTCCTGGATCTTCTTCTCATTCAGCTGTGTCCCCTCGACCGAGTAAAGGCGAAACTTCTCGCACCCATCAGCCAGAATGCGTGCTGAGTGCAGAAAGTTTTTGATGATAACTGGCCGCATCGCATTCAGCTCAAAGTTACCCTGGGAGCCGGCGAAAGCAACAGCTGTGTCGTTGCCAAACACCTGGATACTGATCATGACGATTGCTTCACACTGCGTTGGATTGACCTTACCCGGCATGATGGACGAACCCGGCTCGTTTGAAGGGAGGATCAACTCGCCAATGCCACACCGCGGACCAGACGCGAGCCAACGCATGTCATTGGCTATTTTGATTAACGCAACTGCGAGACCTCGAAGTGCCGCGTGCGCCGCAACCATGGCATCCAGCGATCCCTGCGCCTCGAACTTGTTCGGCGCTGTGAGGAAGGGGAAAGTCGTGAGACCGGCGATCTCCTTCGCGATCTCGACACCAAAATTCTCCGGGGCGTTCAAGCCCGTTCCTACCGCAGTTCCCCCGGCCGCCAAGTGGTACAAGCCTGAGAGGGACGCATTGATGCGGTTGAGCGCAGCGCGAATCTGTACGGCATATCCAGACCACTCCTGTCCTACCGTCAACGGCACGGCATCTTCCAAGTGCGTGCGACCAATCTTCACGATTTTCTGCCACTGATTGGCTTTATCTTCGATTGCCGTGAGTAGCGCACCTACCTTGGGTAGCAACGTCCCTCTGATCTCCTTGACCGCAGCGATGTGCATGGCTGTCGAGAAGGTGTCATTGGAACTCTGCGACATGTTGACGTGATCGTTGGGATGCACTGGTTCCTGCGTGCCCACGGTTCCATTCTCCATCTGAATGGAGCGGTTGCTGATCACCTCGTTCACGTTCATGTTGCTTTGCGTGCCGCTGCCGGTCTGCCACAAAAAAAGCGGGAAGTGCTGATCGAGTTGGCCTGCGATTACCTCATCAGAGCTCCTCACGATCAAGTCGGCCTTCTCCTGCGGTAGGTGGCCGAGCCGTGCGTTGACGATCGCTGCTGCCTTCTTCACATAGCCGTAGGCGTGATACACCTCCATCGGCATATGGTCATTGCCGATGGAGAAATGGATGAGAGACCGTTGTGTCTGCGCCCCCCACAAGCGATCAGCAGGCACCTTGACTTGTCCCATAGAGTCAATCTCGATCCGCCACTTACCCTCATCGAGCAACGCACCCGGCTTGTATTCGCCGTTCTTGATCTGAGTATCTTCTATCGGTGACAAGTGTGATCTTCCAATCTTGACAGCATTGAAATGTTTGAGACGTCCAACGATAGAGCTTGCCGTCGCTTGATCCAGACGGATGGGCTCAGCGATGCAGAGAACATCGGAAGCTCTGCTGGGTTCGCGTCTGAGTAACCCTGATCTGGCATTTCATGCCAGATCAGGACCAAACGCTAGCTGGATGCTCCGTCACGCTCTCGCGGCTTCCAATCAGATTCGGGAGTCTCAGGGGTCATGTCGTAGCACTTCTGGATCTTGGGATCCCGGGTACCCAGATCCTTTTTGACATTCTTGGTCCACGGAGCCTCGATATTCTTTTTCGTCTCCTCAAGCATGGACTGTGGCTCAAGGTTCCGGTAGCTCTCGACTTCTCCTGCCACCACCTTCGTCATGGTGGCGATCATGACTGCGGGATCGAACTGTGGCCTGGGAAATGCGAGCTTTGAATAGTCGAAAAGCCTTTCCGAAGCCACATCCTCCCAGCTCTCCCAAGTCTGAAATCCGCGATCGTTGAATCCGGTCAGGAACGGACCAGGGTTGATGGTAGCCACCTCAATACCGAACTCCTGAAGCTCCATGCTCATGGTCTCCGCAATAGCTTCAATAGCATGTTTTGACGCAGAGTAAATGCCGGTGAAGGGATTGACGTTCAGGCCCTCTCGGGAAGACACCCAGACGATGCGGCCCTTGCCACGTTTCACCATCTGCTTGGCGATGCCCTGCGTCAAAAGCAGCGGCCCGATCACGTTCACCTCAAACTCATGGCGCATGTTGCTGCCTGGGATGTCCACAACTGAACCACCCTCTAGGACGCCAGCATTGTTCACCAAAATGTCTACATCCCATCCAAGCGCCTTTTTGCGGTCGCCTTCGACAGTAACATCCAGCTTTTCTACCTGCACCTTTAGGCCGCGCGCCGCAACATCGCGCTTCAAGGGCTGAATTTGAGCGTAAATCTCCACTGCGGCAATTACCTCGAACCCTTTTTCTGCGAGCTGCATGGCAACACCGTATCCGAAACCGGTGGCCGCTCCTGTAATCAAAACCTTCTTCATCTACTTCTCCTGTTCGTATCTCTTCGTAACGTTAGCACCAGGGCCACACGCACTTAGGGATAGCTGGTATCGAGAAAACGTATAACGATCTTCATCACAAATGGAACTGTAGACGTCGATGTGTGCAGAGCGGTTGAGGTCAGCTACACGTGCTACCTGCTTTGCGGCATCCTAACGACGCAGTCACCGAAACGACATAACTGTTTCGTAGTCAGCGTAGACCGCTGATTTCGAGATGCGATTGTGGCCCTTGCATGATATGCAGATGCGCCCAACCGATCTTCTTACAGTAGAGGCGGTCCCTTGTCGCGATCCGAGGTGGCTCTGGCGTGACCGGCACTGTAGCGAGGAATAACAGATTGGAAATAGTTGGTCTGTATCAACCTTGCGGTAAGTGTACGAAGGAGGCGTCTTCAAAAGATCGCTCTGCAAGAGCTTAGCTCAGTTCAACCCGCTAATGACTGCATTGCAAGGCTGCTGAAGTAGAGCCGGGGGTAGACGCATCTAAGGAGAAGTTGTATCGAAGAAGCGTACGACAGTAGATGACCAGCTTGCCAAGGTGCTCTTCTCACTGCGAGAAGTTTGCCTCCGTTGCCGATGAAACCCTCCAAGCCGAGGCGTCGCGACTGGGAGGTGTCCCGAACATGCGCGTATATTCGCGACTGAACTGTGACGCGCTCGCATAACCTACCTCGTAGGCGGCATTCTCAACATTTGCATCACCGGAGACCATCATTCGGCGCGCCTCCAGAAGACGAAGCTGCTTCTGATACTGCAGGGGTGCCATTGCTGTTAGAGATTTGAACTGGCGGTGGAAGGTCGTCGCGCTCATATGGGCAAAGTGTGCGAGTTCTTCCACATGGAGCGGCTCGCGGAACCTGTCCCTGAGGTGGTGAACGGCCTGCATCACCCTGTGGTCATGGCCGTTCGCCATCATCATCACATGGCGAATCTGATCGCCGCCGGGACCGGTAAGGAGCCAGTAGGACATCTCGCGCATGATTCCTGGATAGAGTGACGGGACCGCAGTCGGTGTCTCTAACAGTCGTACTCCGCGAAGCGCACAATTTAAGAGCTGATGATTGAGCGGCAGCGTGAAAGCTCCAAACGCCTTCGCTTTGGCTTGGGACTGGAGATGAAGTCCGATTTCCTCGGCTACTTCCTGAAGGATTGCAAAATCCAGGTCGACTACAAGTCCGAGATACGGCTCAGTTCGGCTGGCCGCGCAAACCGTGCCACGTGAAGGCATCTCGACGGTAACGACAAGAGCCTGACCCTTGCCATAGTCATAACGCTTTTCACCAAACGTCGCGCACTTTTCGCCTTGGATGGTGATGCAGAGCGCCGGCTTAATTGTGCACAGGGCTGGCTGCCTCACAGGATCCGATCGAAGGATCGACAGGCCTTGGATAGCTGTCGTGAACGGGCTGCTCCCTTCCGCATCGTCTGTGTAGCGGCGTACGAATCGTGCCAAACGCTTCAATTCAGTAGCTTCTCCGTGTTCAAGAGAGCTCATATCAATCAGTATGCGCCTCCTCAAACCATCCGATCCGCTTTCTGTATAGAACCGACCAGCTTTCTTCACCGGGGCTGAGGCAAGCTGACCTCAGTCGACGTTCGGACTTGAGAGCTCAGGTAACTGCGACAGGATTAGGCATGAAATGGGGAGTCCTCGGTATTCGCGCCACGTGATCAAAACCATAAACTGGATATGGAAAAGGAGCTTTATGAAAATTCTGATGGTGTTAACCTCACATGACAAGCTGGGCAATACAGGGAAGAAAACGGGTTTCTGGCTTGAAGAGCTAGCTGCGCCTTATTACACGTTCAAAGATGCAGGCGCGGAGATCACCCTCGCATCGCCCAAGGGCGGTCAGCCTCCGCTAGACCCAAAGAGTGACGAGCCCGCATTCCAGACCGAAACAACCCGCCGCTTCCAGACAGACGCACAAGCAAAGGCACAACTCGCTGCAACGGTACGCCTGGACACAGTCAAGCAGCAGGACTTCAATTCCGTCTTCTATCCTGGTGGCCACGGACCGTTGTGGGACTTGGCAGAAGATCAGAACTCCATCAAACTGATTGAATCCTTCTTAGCGGCGAGCAAGCCCGTGGCACTCGTATGCCATGCTCCAGGGGTTCTGCGGCATGTCACAACGCCAGAGGGCAAGCCGCTGGTCGCGGGCAAGAAGGTTGCGGGATTTACCAACACCGAAGAAGAGGCCATGGGTCTCACCCAGGTGGTGCCCTTTCTTGTCGAAGATGAGTTGCGGGCACAGGGCGGTATCTTCTCAAAAGTGGACGACTTTCAGCCCTATGTGCTCTCCGATGGGCTCTTGATCACAGGACAAAATCCTGCATCGTCAACGCCCGCCGCTGAGTTGCTTCTAAAAACTCTAAGCTAAGTCTCGCCTACTCACCCAGGGGTCTATCTGATGTCGCTGCCGACACGCGCCTATGCTGCTGAAAGCGCAACCGCTCCACTCGCGCCGCTCACCATTGAGCGGCGCGAGCCCACCGCCAACGATGTAGTTATCGACATCCTCTTTTGTGGTGTCTGTCACTCTGACCTCCACCAGTCGCGAAATGAGTGGGGTATCAGCAAGTTCCCTATCGTCCCAGGACACGAGATTGTGGGCCGGGTCCATCAGGCTGGCACCGCCGTGACCAAGTGTCGCCAAGGCGATCTGGTCGCGGTCGGGGTGCTCTATGACTCATGCCGCGTCTGTACAAATTGCAACGCTGGTATCGAGCAGTACTGCCTTAAAGGAGCGACCGAGACGTACAACAGTCTCGATCGAAGGCATGGCGGCATTACGCTTGGCGGCTACTCCGAGGCGATTGTCGTGGATGAGGCTTACGTGTTCCGCGTGCCGGAGAATCTGGATCCGGCAGCCGTGGCCCCGCTCATGTGCGCGGGCATCACAACCTACTCGCCCCTCATGCATTGGAAGGTTGGTCCAGGCCAAAACGTTGGGATCGTGGGATTGGGCGGCCTTGGCCATATGGCTCTCAAATTCGCGCACGCACTCGGTGCCCGGGTCACGCTGTTTACGACGTCACCGGGTAAAGCGGAGGATGGGCGACGCCTCGGTGCGGACGAAATCATCATCTCGAAGAACCGTGATGAAATGAGCGCACACGCGGGCAGCTTCGATTTCATTCTCGATTGCGTGGCTGCCGAGCACGATATCAACGCCTACCTCGATCTGCTGAAATCTGACGGAACCCTGGTACTGGTCGGTCTTCCGGATGCACCACTTCAGATCGCCGCATTCAGTCTTGCTCTCGGTCGCCGCTCCCTTGCGGGCTCGTACATTGGCGGCATTGCTGAAACACAGGAGATGCTCGACTTCTGTGGAGAGCACAATCTGGTTTGCGACATCGAGATGATCCGCATGGATGAGATCAACGCAGCCTATGAGCGTTTGCTCAAGAGTGATGTGAAGTATCGGTTTGTTATCGATATGGCGTCGTTGCGGTAACCCTTCGGGCATCATCATGGACAGAGTGGCATAGGCCCCGAAGGTTTTAGGCACGGCGACCGTCGCCCGCAAAGACATCTTTACGGGCCGGTGCGCGGTCGATATGTGCCCGGGAGGGCATCGGAGATAGCTTTGTCTGGTATACCGCGAACACGCGAAAACGACATTTCCGAAACCGTGGATGATCGTGCGGCCTCTCTCACGCTCAGCACTTTACTTGCTACCGCTGGTGGCTATCTCGACGGGTATACCTTCGTCGGACATGGGCATGTGTTTGCGAACGCGATGACTGGAAACGTAGTGCTGCTCGGTATTGAGGTACTTGGGTCTGAGCGGCAGCGCGCTTACACGCACCTTCCACCCATTCTGACGTTTCTCTGCGGGGTCTGGGTGGCTAAACTGCTCCATCTGCGAGCCATGAACCACCTGATTCCAAACCCTTATGCGGCGGTTCTGATCCTGGAAATTGCACTCCTTTCGATTCTGAGTTGCTTACCGTCAACATGCCCGGACATCCTTATCACAACGATTGTTGCTTTTACAGCCTCTTTGCAGGTGCAAACCTTCCGAACGGTCCAAGGGCATTCCTACACGTCTACTTTCACCACAGGCAATCTGCGAAGTCTGAGCGAAGCTCTTTTCGATTGTGTGACTCGTCCTGACCAACGAGTCGAGGCAGCTTACAAGGCACGCGTGTTCGCAATCATTTGCGTCGGGTTTCTCTTTGGAGCAGCTGCAGGCGGATCTATTACTCACGTAATGGGCAACAAAGCTCTCTGGGTCGAGCTCTTCTTCTTGGTATTCGCTCTGCGGAAAACTCTCCGTTCCAAAGTCTCGATGGGTGGCGAGAGCCCACGGCCGCCGCGGTTCCGCTAAACTGGTTTCGACGGAAACTCTCTAGTGGCGTTCCCGAAGTGCGTCTATGCGCATACTCGATGACCAGATTTGCCGCGGCTTTGAGCTTGACCTGACTAGTAAGCGAGAGCACATGAGCCAAACAGCTTAAGCGATTTGGGCTTAAAAACATAAGTTTGAGCGCAGATTGGTGACTTAAGAACAGAGAACATAGAACGGTCAGCTTCGGTCGATCTTGCGGTGGCGCAAAATTCTCGAGCGTTGGAAGGTAAGTTCTGTTCGAGCCATGTCGCGCGTGAGTAGGGCAAGTCGCTCAGTGACAGCATGAGCACCGATGTAGAAGTCCGGTAAGGGTGTGTTGCGGACCCGCCACGCCGCCTGTGCTTCTAAAAGGATTTGGCGGCTAGATCAGGTCGCCGCTCCTCTTACAACTCTCGTGGTGAGAGTAGTGGAGGTTACGAACTCAAACTCATCGTGCATGGCTACCTAGACAGCTGGGAGAGATCTGATCTGCGGCGACTGCTGGAAGCCTTTATGCGCCGGTTCGATCTCGGCCCGCGCCTCCAAACTTCTCCTGAATTCAGTGCATACAAGTGGCAGTCCTTTTCAGGATCCCTGGAACACTTTTCGGGACCTCCTGTGAATATCTGACGCGCGGCCAACGATATCTCGCCCGTTGGGCTCTATACGAGTGTTCTTCCATTCAGTTTCGTTCCCGCCCAGGAGCCACGCATGCGCTCAGGTTGCTTTCTTTTCACCGCTGCCCTCTTGCTGTCATCAATGGTCGCAGCGCACGCTGACAGCTACGGGATCACATTCACACCGCGTGCGGTGCCGTACAACTTCAACAACGCCGTCAGCTTCCAGCTACCGATCCCTGCCCAGCCCAGCATCTATAACGGCTACTCTTTCACCTTCTACAGTGTTCCGGTACTAGATAATGGCGTGGCCATCATCACCGATGTTGTCTTCGGTGAAACACCGTTGCCGGGCTCGGGGGGAAATATCTACCAGTTCGGCGTCGGCGATGGGATCTCGATCGATCCTACCGGCGGCATCGGCTATGGTGCCAGTCCCTATGTGCCCCCAACCGACACGCCCGGCTACCAGGGCATCATCGCGACGCTTCTTACGGAAGCACCCATCGCGCTGTACACCGGGAGCACGAGCGCGCCCGTGCTGCAACTCGGCTCCTACACCCAACCTCCAGGGGATGTGCTCTCCATCACGGTTGTCCCTTCTGTCACTGCAGTAACGCCGGAGCCCTCCGGTCTCGTTCTGCTGGGAACGGGACTGCTTGGCCTCGGAGTCATCTTGCGACGAAGGCTTGCCTAAGCAAGCTCTAGTCGAGTCGCTTTAGGCAAGGGCGAGACTTCAGTCCCGCTATAAACTTACCCTCGGCAAGGTGCATTTAGACCACTGGGGGGAACGTTTGGGAGGGGTCAGACCCGGCGGCTCAGTGGACCGGGCCGCGATCTCGCCCGCGAGTCTTTGGTAACCTGTCGATCTTCTGGCCCAAAAGTTGTACTAAGATCGGCTTATCAGACTTACCCAGGAGTTCGCGTTGCGTTTACGGGTCTTTTCAGTTGCGGCATCTTTGGTCTTCTCTTGTTTCCTTCTTCCCACCGTGGCCAAGGCAGACTCATTCGCCTTCACACTCACGGGCAGCGGACTTGCAAGCTCCGGCATTCTCTCCACGACACCGGACACCACGGTTGCAGGAGCACAGGACATCACCGGCATCAGCGGTACGCTGAACGGTGTCGCTATTACAGGGACCGTGCCCAGCACCTACACACAGCAGCAGGTCACCTTCCCCGATACCTTCTACTTCACCTATGACAACCTGCTCTTCCCAGGGCAGGCCGATCCCTTCGATGAGAATGGTCTAGCATTCCAGCTGTCTAATGGCGTGTACTACAACCTTGCCACCGATCCCGTGAAGGGCCTGGTCTATGAGGCCTTCAACGGTGATCTCTCCTTTGACCAGCAGACCTATCTCGGCGACCCCGTCAGCATCAGCCTGACGAACACAACGTCCATCACGCCGGAGCCTTCAAGCATCATGCTGCTTGGGACGGGTCTTCTCGGCGTGGCGGGAGTCCTGCGCCGCCGCCTCAGCTAGAAAATTAAGCGGAGGAAAACTCCTTGAAGGAGCGGTGCTTCAGTCCTGCCATAGCCCACCCAGCCAAGGTGGCTTTAGCCACTGAGCGCACGCCAGAACACCTACAAGCTGTTCCCTAGAAGCCACGAAGCCCTGCTCGCAAGCGGGGTTTCGGCGTCTCAGAATGGTAAAATTGGAACTGCTATGCCGTCTCTTTTACGCCGTAAAGCTGTGACCGTGAATGTGGGCGGCATCCGTGTCGGCTCCGAGGCTCCGGTCGTCGTGCAGTCGATGACCAATACCGATACCGCCGATATTGAGTCCACGGTGCAGCAGATCGCCGCGCTGGCGCGTGCCGGCTCAGAACTCGTGCGCATCACCGTGAACAACGATGAAGCGGCGAAGGCCGTGCCGTACATCCTCGAAGGCCTGCAAAAAAAGGGCTGGAACACGCCCATTGTCGGCGACTTCCACTACAACGGCCACATCCTGCTGCGCAAATACCCTGAATGCGCCAAGGCCCTCGCAAAATACCGCATCAACCCCGGCAATGTCTCCATCGGCCGTAAGGATGATGACAACTTCCGCACCATGGTGGAGTGTGCCGTCGACAATGCGAAGCCGGTCCGCATCGGTGTGAACTGGGGTTCGCTCGATCAGGCGCTGCTGACACGCATGATGGATCAAAATTCCCGTGCCGCGCGGCCGCTCGAGGCCCGTGACGTGATGATGGAGGCGATGGTCGTCTCCGCGCTCGACAACGCCGCCGCGGCCGAGCGCTACGGTCTACGCCGCGATCAGATCATCCTGTCCGCCAAGGTCTCCGGCGTTCGCGACCTGATCGACGTCTACACCGAGCTTGCGCGCCGTTGCGACTATGCCCTGCACCTTGGCCTGACCGAGGCCGGCATGGGCATGAAGGGGGTTGTCGCTTCCACCGCCGGCCTCGCGCCATTGTTGCTGAGCGGTATCGGCGATACCATCCGCGTTTCGCTCACGCCGGAGCCGGGCGGCGACCGCTCTGAAGAGGTCCGCTGCGCGCAGCAGATCCTGCAGTCGCTCTCTATTCGCAGCTTCATGCCGCAGGTAACGAGTTGCCCGGGCTGCGGCCGCACCACCTCGACCTACTTTCAGGAGCTCGCGCAGCGCATCCAGAACTACCTCGTGGAGACCATGCCCGAGTGGAAGAAGCAATACCCCGGCGTCGAGGAGCTCAAGCTGGCCGTGATGGGTTGTATCGTGAACGGCCCCGGCGAATCCAAGCACGCCAACATCGGCATCTCGCTCCCCGGGACCTTCGAAGAACCCAAGGCTCCGGTCTACGTCGATGGCAAACTCTTCACCACGCTCAAAGGCGATCACATTGTTGAAGAGTTTCAAGTCATCCTCGACGACTACGTCGAGCGTCGCTACGGGCACCAGCCGGTCGAGGTCTAAGCGCCCTTCCCTCGTCTAGGTGGCCGTTGTGGCCTTGAGGATGCTGTACGCCTGACTTGCCGGACAAGTCGTAACCATCGCGAAGGCTGAGCCACACGCTTCACCTTGCGCCTTTCAGCACGGTGTTTGGTCGCCTGCCACTCCCAAGCGAACGGATTGTTGTGCGGACGCAGCTCGCGCAGCGCGTACAGCGTGCCGCGCCAAAGCACACCACGCCGCCACCAAGTGGCCAGCATAGACCTGAGCATCGCCCAGAGGATCGCAACGGTGCCCAAGGGATACAGCCAGCCGTAACGAGCAGGGATTCCGCTGATCTCGCTAATGGTCCGGTAACAGACGGCGATGCAGCTGAGAGCGATGAGGCTGGGCAAGGTCGTTGGCCGCCATGCAATGCCTGCCAGCGGCAGCAGAAATAACAGCGCAAGACACAACATAACGACAGTCTGCAGAGATGCCCAGAAGTTCACCAGAGCAAACAGGTTTTTGGTCATGCCCCGGATCAGCCCCCAGGCGCCCGGGGCCCAATGGACGAGCACCAACCCCGGCGCAAAAACCAGACGCTGCTTCATCCCGGCAGCCCGCACCCGGCGGCCCAGCGTGATGTCCTCGACCACCGCGAGCCGTTGCGGTGCCAAACCACCCAGCTCCTCCAAAGCATCTCGCCGCAGCAGGTTGAAGGCACCCGCCGCCGCCACATCCCAACGCGCGCGGCTGTCGGCCACGCGCCACGGTCGGGTGGCCCACATAGCAAGCAGGTGCAGAAAACCCAAGATCGTGCGCTCGCCCCAGCTCTTTGCCAGTGCGGTGGGCGCAACCACCACATGATCGGCACCGGAGATCTGCGCATAGGCCAAGGCACGGCGGAGGATCGATGGCGAGAACCAGACATCGGCATCGGTGAAGAGGATGTACTCGGAGTGGCTGCTCTGGGTGGCTGCTTCGAGGGCGAAAGTCTTGCCCATCCAGCCTTCGGCCGTTTCGGTCAGGTGAATTACATCAAGTTTGCCGGGGGCAGCCGCCGCAAGCTCCTCAAGCAGATAGCCCGTCGCATCCGTCGAGCGATCATCCACGGCCACGACGCGCATCCAGGGATAGTCTTGGGCGAGCAGTGTTTCCATCGCCGGCCGCAGCGTCTCGGCCTCGTCCTTGGCGGGAACCACAACGATCAGGCCGGGGGCACTCACGGGGCATAGGTCCCACTCCACGCGGGAAAGGTCAGGCACCTCGGCGATGCGGGTCAGCAGCGCCCGCGTGCGCAGGCACCAGACAACCGCCACGCCCCAGCCCACCCATTCCGCTGCCGTTCGCCAGCCCTCACCGATCACAGGCTCAAGCTTAAGCCGCAGCGGGGGTGTTCATGGCAGACCGATCGAGCGGCGGCGCATAACGCGAGCCGAAGAAGAAGATAAACGCCGCGACCAGCATCGTCACCAAGGTTGCGCCAAGGCCATAACGCAGGTTGGAATGGTCGCTGATCATGCCGATCACCTTAGGAGAAAAGGCATCGCCCAGCACATGGATAACGAATAACTGGCCTGCCATCGCTGTGGCCCGCAGATTGGCCGGCACCGCGTTCAGCGTCGCCGCATTTACCGGACCGGTCCCCAAGAAGATAAGAAATACAGCTATGCCCAAAGCCGGCAGCGTCGTTGCTTTCGGACCAAAGAAGGCGACCAGCGCCGGCCCCACTGCGAGCGCCGCACTGATGGCCGGAACCAGATAGAGCGCCTTGCCCGTACGCTTCGACCACCACTGTGCGAAGGCTCCGCCTGCAATGGTGCCGCCCAGCCCGCAGGCCACCGTGATTGCCCCCATGATGAACCCGGCGTTCTCCATCGAGCGCCCGTCGACACGCTGCAGGAACGAGGGCATCCACCAAGAGATGCCGCCGAGCGAGAAGGTCACCGCCGCATACCCCAGGATCGAGCTAAGGTAAGCCTTGTTCTTGAGCAGCGATAAAACCGTACCCTTCTCCACCTTGCCGCCCGGCCCGGCGTCGGACACGCCGGTCCTCGCCGGCTCGCGCATGAAGAGAAGGATGAGCAATGCAATGATGGCACCGGGCACAGCCGAAACGATGAACGACATACGCCAGCCATATCGGGTGGCGATACTGCCGCCCGCCAGATAGCCCAAAGCCGCCCCAACCGGAATGGCGATGTTAAAAATCGTCAGCACGCGGTTGCGTTTTTCCTCTGAGTAGTAATCGGCCAGCAGTGCCGGCGCGAATACCCCAAAGCTTGCCTCGCCGATACCCAGAGCCGCATGCCGCAGGTTTAGCGAATCATAATCGTGCACAGAAGCGGTAACGAAGTTCATCGCTGCAATGCCGAGCGCGGCTACCACGATCATCGGCTTGCGCGGGAAACGATCGCCCAGCCAACCGGTGATCGGTGATGACAGCACGTACGCCACCATGAACCAGAGCGTTAGCGAACCGATCTGCGCATCCGTGATGCGAAATTCGCCTTTGATCTGCTCCTGCACCGCCGGCAGGATGTAGCGATCCAAGTAGTTGACGAAGTTCATCGCCGTCAATAAAACGAGCGCGATGGTGGCGTTGCGTGCGCCGGCGCTCGGACGTGCGCTGCCAGTCGAAATTCTCTGTGCTGTGCTCGCCGCCATGCTGAGGGGAGCATAACAGGGCGGACAGTCAGGCGTCTGAAAATAGTCAAGGGCTTCCCAAGTGGGCTTAGGCCCGAAACACGCCTCACTGTTCCTATTGTTGGATTGTGGAGATCAGAGGGATTAGGTAGTGTCTGACGAATGGCCGGAAACGGTTTTGGGTGTAGCAGCCGGCTGACTGGGGCAGTCGAAAGAGCAGGTTTAGCCTTGGCCTTCCCGGCAAGCCTATTCGTGGGCTGAAGCCCACGGCTACACCGAAACCATTCGTCAGACACTACCCAAAGTCCTACTCCGGAATGGTGAGACTGAAGGCGGGAACATCATCCAGGACGGGGACTTGTTCCGGCTCCTGAGATTGACCCTTCGGCACTGGGTCGATGGGGTACACCGTGTCCAGATAGCGACGCGAATCAAACAACGTGCGCTCCATGGACCGCACCCACTCCGTGGGCTGATCGGCGGCACGGCCCGATTCGATCGCGCCTCTAAACTCGCTCCGCATCGTCTGAAACTTGGCCTCGAGGTCATCGAGCGTGCTGAGCAGCAGGGCCTCCGGCGTCATAGGCAGCTTCGGCGAGCCAAACTCTAACTTGCCGTGATGTGCCAGCAGCAGATGCTCAAGCAGAACCCGCAAAGGCTCCGGAAAAAATTCCGGTGCCGTGCCTAGCTCCGCTGCTCGTGCTTTCGCTTCCTCGTTGAGTGCCATGATCTTCTCACTCAACATGCGCTGACCGATAGAAATATGACCGACGAGCTGGCCTTCGAGCGTGTACTGAAAGGCTCCACTCCAGGCGAGTTCCCGTACCTTGCCGATATCGTGCAGGATCGCCCCCGCAACCAGGAGGTCAGGGTCCACTTCGGGGTAAAACAGCGCCGTAGCTCGGCAGATGCGCACAAGGAAGAGCACATGCTCCAGCAAGCCGCCCAACCAGGCGTGATGCAGTCGCTTGGCTGCGGGTGCCGCGCGAAATGCTGGACCAATCTGTGGATCATCCAGAAAGTTAAACACCAATTCACGCAACCAGATATTGCGAAAGCCGAGCACGTAGCCGCGCAGCTCCGTCTCCATCTCTCCTACATCGTAGCGGGTCGAAGGGACAAAATCGGCGGGATCGATCTCGGGTTGGCATGCCGAGCGCATGCGCGTGAGGGTGATCTGAAACTTGCCCTGGTACTTTGAGATCTGCCCCTGCACCTTGACATAGCAGCCCTCGGCGCAGCTGGTAAGCGCGTCGGCGAACTCCTCCCACATCCGCGCTTCCATCTGCCCGGTTTTATCAGCAAGCACGAGGGCGAGGTACTGTCCCCCGCTCCCTTTTCGCTCGCGCACACTTAAGGACGCGAGCGAGAAGTAGCTGGTCACAGTCTGGTTCTCAAACTGAGATGCCGCCGCAATGAAAAAATCCTTCATCGGCTATTGCGGGGGCTGCGCCGTGGTGCTTGGTACGTTGGGCGAAGCCGAGGTCGCCGCGGGTATTGGCAAGCCAGGCGCAGCGGGGTTCGCCGGCGTGGGTTGCGCAGGCGGCAGTGTCGTCTGATCCGAGGTCTTGGCCCCTCGTGTGGCGGCTGTACCGTCGCCGGTGGCTGTGGTGCCCAGAGCAGAGTTCACCGTGGGCGAAACTACAACGGGTGTTTCGACCGGCTTCACCTTCTCCTGCAGACGCTCCTTGGGCTGGTCCTTGCTGCGCTTGTGCTTGACCTTCTTCTTATTCGCAGGGTCTACCAGCCCCAAAGGAGCCGCCTGCACCTTTTCGTCGGCGCTCTCTTCCGCCGTAGCGGCCGTAGGACGCTTATTGACCTTCACCTCGGCCGAGGCCAGCTTCACCTGCGCATGCTTCTCGTTCGTCTGTGGTGCCCGTGACGCGAAACGGGTCTTCTTGTCGTTCCCCTCCTTGGGGGCAAGGGCATCCTCATTGTCGGCCCCTGTACCGGTGGAAATCGTCGTCAGAGATTGAGTCGGCGACCCCATGGCCGCGCCCGGCGCTTCGCCGCCTAGCGCCTTGCTCGCATCGGCAGGAGCAGAGCCCAGAGAAGGCACAGCGGTCGCGACCTCCGTCGGGGCCGAAGGCAGCGCATTGCGCGGAGCCTGTCCGTAGCGCACCTTTTCACGCTTGATCCGCTTTTGCTTGCCGGTCGCAGCTGTGTTCCGGACTCCGCCTCGCGAGGCATTGGCGGCGGCATCGGCTCCCTGCTTCTGGGCCAGCTTGGTACGCGCTTCGGCTAATTGCTGTTCTGCCTTGACGGCTTTGGCCTGCTCTGCCGCTTGCTTCTTGACGACCCTCTTCTTTAGGGCCGGCGGGGCGTAACTTGTGAAAGCCATGCGGCTGTCCGCGTGCGCCGAACCGGAGTCCGTAAACCCTGGCTTGATCTCCACAAACGCATCGTCGCGGGCCTGGGTGAGATAGGTTCGCAAGGCGGGCTGCAGTTGGCTCATGTAGATGGCTTCCTGCACCTGCCCTTCCACCTGCTGCAGCGGAGCTGCGCCTGCAACCTGGTGGCTGTCGACCCGCAAAATCACAAAGCCTTGCCGAGTACGAATGGGCTCGGTGAATTGCCCGGCCTGCAGCGGAAATGTCGCCTTCTCCAGCACATCGCCGAGGGTGCCGTGCTTGAAATCTCCCAGATCACCGCCGGCAGCAGCCGTGGGCCCGCCTGAGCCGCTCTTGGCCGTGTCGGCAAAGTTGGCTCCGCCCTTCAGCTTGGCCTCGAGCGCATCTGCCTTTGTCTGCGCCGCGGCAATCTGGGCATCCGTCGCGCTATCCGGCGTGGGCACCAGAATCTCACTCAGATGAATCTGCTCCGGCTGTTCGAACTCCTTCTCGTGAGCCTTGTAATAGGCCTGCTCCGCCGTCGGCGTAAGGTTATTACCGATGCGCCGGCCAACCTCATCACGAACTACCTGCTGTGTGATGGCCTGATTGCGGATGTTCTGCTTGAAATCCTCGAAAGAGACGCCCTGCTGTTCGGCAGCCTTCTGCAAGGCTTCCATATCCGGCAGATTGGCACGCTTGCGAATCTCATCCAGCTGGCGAATCGTCTCGGCATCGCCGTTCAAGCCCAGTTCCTTGCCCTTGGACAACAAGAGCTGCTGGTCGATCATGTCGCGCAGCAGATCGTGCTGCTTTTCATTGAATTGCGCAGGCGTCCAGCTCTCCTGCTTTGCTTCCTGAACCAGACCGTCTTGGGAGCGCTCGTACTCCGTCCGCGTGATGATCTGGTCGTTCACACGCGCAATCACATCTTCCACCACGGCCCCGTTCGGCGTGATGGGCGTTGCCGCAGGAAGAGCCGGCGACTGAAAGATCGAGGTATACCCGCCGCCTGGGATCGGAAAGTTCGCGCTAGGTGTGGCCGTGGCTTGCGCATTCGCCACCACCAGCGATCCCGCTGCAGCCAGCGATACCATCGATGCCAACCACATGCTCTTCCGCCGCTCTGTTCTCTTCAACCTCAATCACCCGTTCTTCCGCGCGGAGTTTGCCGCAAACTACCGGCTGCGTGCCGCATTTCCTAGGACCTTTTGCATTAGACCGCCGGAGGACGCGCAGGTCATACGCTCTCTCATTGTAATCAAGCCAACACGATTCCCGCTGACCTATACGGAGACACACCTTCCCGCCCTGATACCCGTTTCGGGTGAGAGATACGGGCTCACCGCCGATGCTATACTTCGTCATATATAGACGCTGTTTGTGGTACAGGGCAGCGAGGTCCGCCCCGAGGTCTCCCTGCCCGATGAACACATCCACACGCCGCGCACTCTTTTCGGCAACGGTCTTTCTATCAGTATGTGGTGTCGCCGGTTCGGTGCTGGGTGGCAAGGTTGCCGCGCAGTCCGCAACCGATGAGTCCAACCTGCGCGACTCCATGCGCTCTTTCACGAGTGTGTACTCGCTCGTGGAGGCCAACTATGCCGATAAGATGAACACGGATAAGGCGGATAAGGCCATCTACGATGGCGCGATCCCGGGCATGCTCCACGTGCTTGACCCGCACTCCAACTTCTACGATCCCAAAGCCTTCGCCCAGATGCGCGAGGACCAGAGCGGCAAGTATTACGGCGTGGGCATGTCCATCCAGCCGCAGAACAATAAGATCGTCGTCGTCGCGCCGTTTGAGGGCACCCCATCCTTCAAGGCAGGCATTCGGCCAGGCGACGTGATCCTGTCGGTGGACGGCAAAGTGACGGAGAACCTGGATTCAGCCGCCGTGGCCACGCTGCTGAAAGGCCCCCGCGGCACTCATGTCATTGTGACCATGGGCCGGGAAGGCTCGCCCAAACCGCTGACCTTTGATCTGGTGCGCGATGAGATCCCCCGGTTCTCCGTCGACCTCGCCTTTATGGTTAAGCCCGGCATCGGCTACATCCACATTACAAACTTCATGGAGACCACCTCGCGAGAGGTACACGACGCCACGGTGAAGTTCGGACCAAACCTTCAGGGCTTGTTAGTTGATCTGCGCGGCAACCCAGGCGGTCTGCTGAACGAGGCCGTCGAGGTCTCCGACCAGTTTTTGCAAAAGGGACAGATCGTGGTCTCACAGCACGGTCGCGCTTTCCAGGACCAGATCTATCGCGCACCCAAGGGCTCCGATGCCAAATACCCCATTGTCGTGCTCGTCAATCGCAATACAGCTTCGGCTGCGGAGATCGTCTCCGGTGCGTTGCAGGACCATGATCGGGCGTTGATCGTCGGCGAAACCACCTTCGGCAAGGGTCTTGTACAGACAGTGTTTCCCATTGCCGAGAATACAGGGTTGGCGCTGACGACGTACCACTACTACACGCCCTCCGGCCGGCTGATTCAGCGGAACTACAACGGCGTTTCGCTGTATGACTACTATTACGTGCGCAACGATGCGGCCCCGGCGAATACGACCAATAAAGAGGTCAAGCTCACCGACTCCGGTCGTACGGTGTATGGCGGCGGCGGCATCACGCCGGACGAAAAGATCGCCGAGATCAAGGACGATCGCACCGAAGACACACTGCTGCAGCATTATGCATTTTTTAACTTCACCAAACACTATCTTGCCGACCACAACGTCACCAAGGACATGACGGTCGACGAGGCCATGCTGAGCAACTTCAAGGCATTTATGAAGGAGCAGAAGGTCGACATTAATGAGAAGGACTTCAACGACAATCTTGATTGGATCAAGATGTCCATTAAGTCGGAGCTGTTGACCTCACAGTTCGGCCAGACCGAGGGCATGCGTGCCCGCGCCCAGTGGGATCCGCAGATCGATAAGGCGCTCAGCTACATGCCGGAAGCGCTGGCGCTCGAAGAGCACAAGCTGCCCAATCAGACCAAGGCGACCCAGACGGCCAGTACGAAGTGAAGGTAGCAAACAGCAAACAGGAATGAGCAATCAATACATAGGCCGCGTTCAGGACGCGGCCTATGTATTACCGAACTTGTCCTTAGGAACCTAGCCGCCGTGCTACTTCCTACTCACTGCTTGCTACTTCCTGTTGGCTGTTTGCTGCTTTTTGGAGCGGGAGACCGGGATCGAACCGGCGACATTCAGCTTGGGAAGCTGACGTTCTGCCACTGAACTACTCCCGCTCATAAAACGAGCAGCTTAGGCTCCACATCGGTCAGCAGATGTCCGATTGAGCCTAAGCAAAGTATCTCCCAATCAGCGGCAAGTGGCAATCAGCTCGAATGCGGCTTGCCAGTACACAGCACAAAGCCATGCTCACCCTATGCTTTGGGACTTAAAAATGCTTTGGTTCGAGAAAATGAGTGATCCGACAAGCAGCATCAGATAATAGAGGTTTGTCCCTCGGTCCCCGGCCAGACGAACTGGATGTCTGCTGCCAGCGCGGCTTCGTCGAGGAGTCGCTTCAAAGGACGTCGCGAAACGAGCAGAATTCCGGCATCTTCGGCACTCTCGCGTAGATAAAGCTCCGCTTTGCAAAGCCATGTGGCAAGCTGTTGCACCGAGCGCGCGGACGCCATACTCCGGCGATCAAGCAGGGGCATGTAAAAACGTTCATGTGTATAAATGGGAGCCGTGATGGTGGGCAGAAAGATGGCTTTGCCGGCGGCTCGAAGCTCCGCAAAGCCTTCCTGAGAGAAGATCAGTGTGAGTGCGGCACCCCCGAAGACCATGGAGATTGCGGAGGTGGTTGCGTCGGTCTCTCCTTCGAGATGGAGCAGACGGTAGGCGGGCAGAGACAGCTCCTCGCGCTGTAGACCGCCAGCGGACATATCCATGAAGCGCTCCTGCGTGAGCGGCTGGGGTGGTTCGCGATCGGGCCAAACTCCCATGCCGAGGCGAGGACTCCAGGCTTGGAGGTGATCGTGCAAGAGCCGTCCGGTTGCGCCCTCATGCAGCTTCCAGCTGTGCAGGAAGACATCCCTCTGAAGATCGCTTTGCCTACAGCTTTGCACTATGTGCCCCAGCAGAGTTTTCAGTGGGGTGAGGTGTGGCTCGATGATGGGGAATGCCGTGGGGATGAGATACCCTTCCCAGGGCTGACCGGCCGTGGGCAAAACTTCGATAGCGACCTGCAAGCGTGTCTTCTCCGGCGGTTAAACGTGAACAATCAGGGATGGGGGTAAAGGTGGTTCTCAGCTCGCATGGCGTTCAAAACCTCAATGAGATAGGGTTCAAAGTCCTTTTGGAAGGCGAGCACCATGCCGTTGTCCACTGGACTCTCGTGAAGGTAGGCGTCGAAGACGGTGAACCATTCAGCGCGTTCCTCAGGAAGCGCGGCGAAAAAGTGGCCGCTGTCGAGAAGCGGGACAACGAAGGCGATTCCTGGATACATCTCGTCCTGTTCTAAACCTTTGGCGAAGACCCGCTTGCTGTTGGGGAGAAAGGAGTCGTTCATGGCAAAGGCACCCTCAACAATTGCATCGACGTCAAAGCTCTGGAAGACGGGCATGGCGGCACGGAACTTCGGGGTGAACGGAAGCGGAGGCGGTTGCGTTTTGGGGTCCGGCGCGAGATAAAGGGCATTCATGCCCCCCAAGCCGGCAAACTGATTGCGGTGCTGCGCGGCTTGTTTACCCAGAAACCAGTAGCAGAGGTCAGGCACCCAATCCTGGATGTTGTAAGGATCACTGCCGTTCAGGATGCGCTTCATCTCATCGGCCTGGGGAAACTTCGGCAGAGCTTCTTTGGGGCGGCGCGAAAATCCTTGCAGAACCTTGTTCTTGAGGATGTACCGGCGGAACTCCTCCGACGGCTCCTGCGTGGCTGTTTTGGTCTGCAGGAAGAGTTCGCAACGCAGAGCCTCGCGTTTCCGCAACAGGTTTGTCCAACGTTCGGTAAAGTCCAGAATCCACACTCGCTCCTCGTGCATGAGGGGAAAGCCGCTGACAGGGAGCCAGTAGAGGAAACTGTCGGGAAGGGTCTCGGCGGGCACCCAGGGCCGCAGGTCGGCGGGCTTGGTGAGGCGGGTGCGAGAGCTGTTGGCGGTGGTCGCTGAGGTCATCTGATGCATCGTCCGGGCATCTTTGGGGTGCAGCTACTCGGGGAGAATACGGACCGTGCAGTTAAGTGCACGGAGTGCGCCTGCGAGGGCTTCGGCTTCATCCGGCTGGAATGAGAGCGGTAGATGAAACGGAAGTCCTGTAGCGAGCGAAGTCGCGTAGGCATCGTAGTTCTTCCATCCGGGAAGAAAGCGAAGGAAGACGCCTTCGGCCTTGTGCCAAAAGGGCATGAAACTTTGATTGGGCGCGGTGATGATGAGGCGGACAAAGTTGGTTTGTAAATCAGTCATCTCGGGTCTCTGTGGAAGGCGGGCAGTTCCCTGCCTAAGCAAGTCGATGTTCCGAAGAGGCTCTTCGGGTATGGCACGAACAGGTTAATCAAATGGCGCGATGATGGACGGGGAAGGCATCGCGTCATAGGTAGCAATGACCTTGCCCGCAAAGGCACCGATCTTGTCCTCGACTACGCCAATCTTCTGCTGCAGGGGCTTGAGTTGGACGGCGATCGCCTCGTTGACGCTCTCGAAGAGGCCGATTTTGGCGTTCATGCCTTCCAGTTCGATCTTGGCGAGGGTGCTTTCTATGGAGAGACCTTTGGTATCGACGGCCATCCAGGTGTGCTCGAACTTTGCGTTCGAGACCTCGTATTTGATCGGCTCCGTGATCTCGCGATGTATGTCGTAGTTCTCCACATCTTCGGCCGTCACATGAACGTCGCGCGTACCGGTCACCTCGAGTTTGGAAAAGCTGGTGATCTCGAGCTTTCGGCCAAGCAGATACGTCTGTTCCGTGCCTTTGTTAACGGTCTCTTGAAGCGTCTGGTCGATCTGGCGCTTGTCGTACTGAACGATGTGGGTGTCACGAAATCCACGAATATATTCGCATTCGTCCCCAAAGACCAGCTTGGTATCGATGGCGGGCACCGGACCGATTGCGGTTGGACTGGCAATGATCGCCGGATCGAGCTGCTTGAAGTCGGCGTTCTTCATGTCCTTGGCAATGGCGTTGGCTTGCGTGCCCGTGAGCACATTGGCGCTGAATGGCGGCATCGGATCTCCGGTTACCTTAGTAGAAAGC
The DNA here is from genome assembly GCA_964247595.1 of uncultured Acidobacteriaceae bacterium. Taxonomy (GTDB): domain Bacteria; phylum Acidobacteriota; class Terriglobia; order Terriglobales; family Acidobacteriaceae; genus Granulicella. The sequence continues at coordinate 44,380 of CAXTUW010000029.1, forward strand.
TTAGTGAAGCGTACCGCAGAGCGCGTCAAACTGCCCTGCATCCCCTTTGTGCAAGGTGCCGGCCTCCTGCGAGTTGCCGTGGATTTGAGGCCACTCGACCTGGAGCGTTCCCGGTGTGAAGTGGCCGGTAAGCGCGGTGTAGGCCGATCGATCGGACGTGGGGGTAAGCGTCAAGCTGAAGTTTGCTGGGTCCCGTATCCAGGCAAGGTGGAAGGTAGAGGTTTGACGTGCCCCACCGCGGCCGCAGGAGACAGCCGTGCCTTTCACCTTGGGAACACCCCACTGGAACTCCAGGCCGATCGTGAGCATGACAGCCGTGGGCGCAGCCGCCGTGCGGGGTGGAACACCGTGTCCTCCCGCCTTCAGAAAGGATTCATAATCCGCGGATTGGGAACCGCCGAGCTTTCCAACCCACACACCGAGCAGGCTATCGGAACTGCTGGCGGCACCCGCCCAGGGCAGCGTGACGCGATGATAAACGTAAGGAATGCCCATGATGAGTCCGTACATGATGAGCGCGAACAGGGGCAGCAGTAAAAGCGAACCGACAATTCCGTTGTTCACGGGCGACTTCCTTGTTCTCTCCGTCATGCGTTCGTTCGCCCACGGGCTCAATTGGGTCATAAGTCGCCCACCTGGCGAGAGTGGTATGCGGACTGAAGGTGAATGCGGCCGTTGGGTGCGGAGAGCACGATATCGCCCTCGGAGTGCAGGATAATCATGGGCCGGCCGCCGGTGGTGCTGTAGCTTTCCGTCATCTTCAGCGACGTGGAGTGCGGGGTGGCCATGACGACGGTCTCCCTGCCGGCAGTGTCGATGAGTTGCATGCGATTCCCGCTCTTGGTCAAAATGCGCTTGACGTCGTTAGCGGGGATATCTTCGCCATACAACTCTTCACGGGGTGCTGTATGCACACCGTTCCATAGGGAACCCAGGATGATCGGCCGCTCCGGGTCGCCGTCTTCAAAGGCGACAGAGACCTCGTCGCCGACCTCCGGCATGAACATAAAGCCGCGGTCCGGCCCGGCATGGGGCGAAACCATCCGCGCCCAATGGGTAGAGTTGTCATTCTGCCAGAAGAACTGAACCTGCAATCGGCCCATCTTCTTCGGGTCGTTGTGCGCCACCACGCGCGCGGAGACGACGCCATTCCAGGTGCGGGCCTTTGGTGGGTGCGGATTGCGATACTGCATCCACGGCGTGCACACAAACAAATTCATGTAGCCGTTCGGATCCCACTGATGCACCACTTTCACCAAACCGTAGGTTCCTGCGGCATCGAGTGAACCCTCAAGGATCACCGCATCCCCCGCCTGCAGGGTCTGTGTGCGCGACTCGCCTGTACCGACGATGCTGCCGCCGGTCGAACGAACGCTCTCGGCCTCGAGCTGGGTCTGGTAATCATCGAGGGTCATGGCTCGCGCCCTTTGCGGCTCAAAGGCCGATGGCAGTGCCTGCTTTGAGGCCGTCATGACCGCACTCGTGAGCCGTTGGGCGGACCCATAGAAGTTGGGTGCCGTGCTGACATCCGCAAACGTATTCGACTGCATCACGTGGTGGTCGTAGTGTGAACCGCCAAAGCTGCCCGGGGAAAGCGTGCCGCGCAGCTGAAAGGCGGTTAGCCCGTTCTCCTCGCGCCATTGCAGCTTGCCCCCGGTCTGGAAGCTGTCCGCGACCTGGATACCCGTCTCAGTCGGCCGTAACCAGCAACCGTAGTCGTCGACGATGCGGCTCAAGAAGGAGAAATCCGTCTCGCCGTACTGCACATAGTCAAGCGATTTACTTGAGCCGGCCTGCACAGCCACGGCTACGCCGGACCGCCCGCCAACCGTGCCCGCCACAGAGGAGAGCGTCTGCGCGGGGTAGTACTGCTTGTGCGCCGTCACATCCATCTTGTAGCTGAAGCTGATCGCTTTGAATTGCGCCGAGTAGCTGCCCCAGACCTCATAGCGGAGGTCCACATCGTGGACGAAACCGGAGAAGTGGATGTGCTCGGTCCCATCCTCATCGACGGTTTTTACCTCGATCGACTTGCCGAGAAAGTCTTCGACAGGGATGCGCTTGTCTTCGGTCTGACGGCAAACCACGGTGCAAAGCCAGTGCCGATTCAACTCTTGGACGACCTCCACAGACGCCAGTCGTGCATCCTGGATGAGATCGTCGCCTATCTGAATGTTCGGAAGAGCCACACCAGTCCCGACTTTCTAGTTCGCTAAGGTTCTATTGCCGTTGGACAGCTCTGATTCCTATATGCGCCTTTGAGGGCGTAACTCGCAAGCACTTTCCCATAAGAAGCGAAATTACTTGGCCGATCACTGACGTAGTCTACCAGCGCCTTCACAGGCCGATCGGTCGGAGGAGCAGGTGCTCCTAAGAGTCTCCGAAAGCCGACCGGCAAGCTTTATCCAGCCGGTAGACTTGTGACTATGGCTATCTAGGGATCATCGCTCTCCCGGGCACCGGGCGGCATTCGCCGTGTATTCCCTTGATCTTGTCCGATGTGAAGTGGTCATTCCTGGGAGAGCCGCGGCCGCCGCACCTCACCCGCGGCACCGGGGGGCGTCGCCTTCGGTCGAGGCTGGCGGAATTCGGGGCGATCAAACCCCAGACCGGCCAGCGCGCCTGAGAGTTCAAACGCGCTCGCCATGCGCTGGGAACGGTCGGTGACCAACATGCTTCGCAGCACCTGGCTCAACAGCCGATCCCCCTCGATCTCAGGCGGCATCCTCCAATCGCCACGCAAACGCTGTTCCTTGATCTTTGCCAGAGAGGTTGCCTCAAAAAGCGGCTTTCCCGTGAGCACCTCACACAGCACAAGTCCGAGCGAGTAGATATCGCTGCGCCCATCGGGAACCTCGCCCCGCTCCTGTTCCGGGCTGCTGTAGAGCGGCGTTCCGCCGATCGGCCGGTATAGCTCCGTGGAATTGGAGTGTGAAATTCCGAAGTCCAGCAAGCGATACCGTCCAAACAGATCGAGCCGGATGTTGCCTGGAGCCACGTCACAGTGCGTGATGCCGTGCGACTCGGCATGACACAGCAGGCTGCTGATCTGCGCCGCAAACTGCAAAGCCTGATCGCGAGAGAGCGGCCCATGCCCTTGCAGCAACAGATCCAGGTCTTCCCCTTCCACGAAGGGCATCAGGATAAAGAAGGTGCCCTCCAGTTCGCCGCAGTCGAACACCTGAATCGCGTTCGGATGGCCGGCCACGCAGGCGGCGTGCCTCGCTTCGGCGCGAAAACTTCGGACGATCTCAGGTCTGCCGGCAAGCTCCGCATGCAGTATCTTCGCCACAAAAAGGCCACCATGCAGCACATGGCGCAGCTGGAAGATGGTGGCCATACCGCCCACAGCGATCGGCTGCAGCACCTCAAAGCGGTTACCGAAGATCAGCCGCAACCGATCCCCTAAGAGTCGGAGCTCCTCAGGCGTACGTGCTCCAAGATGTGTCGGCTCGCTCTCTCGGAGAGCTCGAAGCGGTCCTGCGGTGTCACGCAGGCCGAGGCTGATCATGAGAGCCGGCTCCGCCGCTCTTGCGAGGGATCGGGCAGTTCAGCCCGTCCCGGCTGTTGCGGCGAGAGGCCAACCAGGACGGGCGCGGCCAGGGTGGCGGCTATCGTCTCGCCGGCAAGGCGAAACTGCGCCAGGGCAGCCGGCTGCATGACGTGGACCGCGTCGGGGTTGCACAAACGCCAACCCAGGATCGCAACCGTCTTATGCAGGGCATGCTCGGCGGTATTGCTGACGCGATGCCGGTCCCAGACGCATACAAAGCCGGTCTCGGGGTGGATGTTCGGGTGCACCATTGCCTCTTCGAGATAGAGCTCCATGGGAGCGGCCGGGAAAAACCGTGGGTATTCAATACGAACTGCATGCTCTGTAACGATGTGCCCAACAACACCTGTAGCCGAATAACTCAATGGCAATGCAGGCGTGGCGCGCAGCCTCAAGCGAAACGTCCTATCCTCTGCCGCCGGATCGGTCAGCCGCGTGGGGTTGCAGGCGGCTAGAGCGGTCAGGATCTCCCATTCAGCCGTGAGTCGGCGTTCGGGGGAGGACACCATAGAAAGCTCAGCCGTTTGTGGCAATGGTGGAGACTCGGAGCACATCGTTGGAACGAACCCCTTGTTGCGGCAGCGGTGTGGCGAAGTCCAGACTGGACCCATTCCAGATCACCTCCGGTTCGCCGTCCCCCTTCAACAGATCCCCGCGATCCCGCAGATCAAACAGGATCTCTTCGAGCACCATATCTAAGGTCTCGCCTTCATCGATGTCAACGTTGTACTTCGTCTCACCACTTACAGTATCGAAGTAGACCTGATACTTCGGCATGGAACCATTCCCCTTTCAGGGCAGCGTGTGTACTTCAGCGTATCAGCGTGCAACAGATTCACTGTCCCTCGGAAATTTGCGCCGTCGCCATTATTAGGGATGGCGGCAGGTCCGGCAGCGCTCCGGCACAACGCGCACATTCCCCATTGTTAAAATCCCAGCAACCGCGACACTGGGGACGGCGGCAATGGGGACAGGCCCGAAGATCCAGCGTCTCTGCGGAGCCGAGACAGACTTGGCAGCGGCCCTGCCGGGAGCGTGGCCCCGCCACACGCATCCACCAGCTCTCAAGCATGGGCAGAACCGGCACCCTCTGCTCAAGGCACAGTGCACAGCGGCGGTGCTCAAAGCTCCAGCAGGTTTCATCGCACACCTGCATACTGCAACGTGGGCAGCGAAAGATTACGTCCTGTGACCCAATGCGCCGGTTGCATAAGTTGCAACGAAGCCGGCTGCGCAGCACAACGGACAGCGTCAAGGCGCTGGCCACAGCCACACACGGCGCACAGAACCACTCCGCCAGGTTCCGGCTGAGGCTAAGCTCCACGATAAGAACACCGCACAGGCTGGTGAGCCCAAGCACCAGCGGCACCAGCCAAACCTTCTTCTGAGGCAGATCGAAGTGGAACCAGATCATGGTTCCACCCGCACCCAGCAGCGGCGCAGCCAGCAGTGCCGGCAGCCCGCCCAGCAGGCACGCACCAAACTGGACGGACCCAAGGAACACGAGGATGCCCAGCAGCACGGCCGCGCGTTCCAAACCGCGATTCATCGATTCCCCCTTCCGGGCCGCGCAGGAAAAAAGCTTGGCCGGAGGGGCAACATGTGAGCCACAGGCTGCCCGAGCTGCCGCGGCGTACGCTTCGCCAGCGCGTCGTTTCTACCCAGACTGGACACGCAGCACAGCGGTTCGAGCCTCGCGATGGAAGCGCACTTTTCGCATACACCGCATCGGCGCACAGGGGGCAACCGTTGCGCCATGGCTTGACGATGACCACAGATCCGGCAACGAGCGGCGAGGCAAATCGGCCAGGTCAACTCCATGCGCCAGGCTCCGGAATCCCTTCGTGCTCCCGTCTGTGCTCCCAGCTGTGCCCCCACCCATGCCTCACATATGGGTCTGTCGTCCTCTAGAGAGAGGAGCGTGGTCTCCGTCGGGTCATGCCAGGGGCAGGTTAAACTGCGGGAAAGGTGGACACGTTCCACGCTCCACATGCCTGCCTCCCCACCGCGCAGCCGCTCTGCCCAGGCGATAGTTTCCGGCGCGCCTGCCCCGGCGCTACGATCGCCATCGAAGTAGGCACGCATGGCATGCATCATCCGCTCCGCCGTTTGCTCAAGTGACGCACAGATCCTGCCCCGCGCTTCGTCTGCTCCCACAGCCGCATGCTCGTCCGGCAATCTGCATCCCAGCGAGCTCGACGTCGCATACGCCAGCAGCTCTGCCCGGCGCAGCTCACCGACGCCGCAAAGGTAGCATGCCGCGGCATCGTTCTGGGAGACGGCAGGCGGAAACCAAGCAACCCGACCGCCCTCCACCGGGCCGTCTGTTCCATTTCGGAAAACTCCGCCGTCCAGCATGGGGATCTTCAGGCTTGTGGCGACCAGGGCGGTCTCTATCCGGGCCAATGTGCTGTCCGGGCAAGAGACCAGGAGATCGCAGTTTCGCAGACATTGCCAGCCGAGATCGGCAATCTCCAGCGCGTATCCGGTCCATGTACCGGCACCGCGTCGTTGCATCTCTCGCGCCATTAGCTCAACTTTGAAGTGGCCGAGCACGCTCGGTCCTTGCTCCGCAAAAATGGCCTGGTACAGGCGGCTGAGGGCTAGGTTCTGCCTCTCAAGCCGGTCCGGGTCCACGACCAATACCTCGGCATCCCAGCCGAGACCCCCCGCAAAGATCTGAAGCGCAAGAGCCGAACCGAGCGCGCCTGCCCCGACCAGAGCGATGCGCCTCAGAGCTATCCGGCGCTGGGGGCCGTGCTCGGTCGACATCCTTTCAAGCCAAGGAGCCCCACCCCAGGAAGCCCC
>CAXTUW010000030.1:0-49408 GCA_964247595.1 uncultured Acidobacteriaceae bacterium
GATCACCACGCCGCAGGATCTCTCCGCGGCGCTCAACTCCCATCGTGCCGGCGACACCGTCACAGTCACCATCTATCGCGGGCGCCGCCGCCTGGACATCAAAGTCACGCTCTCCGACGCCAAACAAATGACCGGCAATGAGGCCTGACCTCGGCAATCCACTCCTTCCCTTGTCAACGCAAAGGTCATTCGATCGATGACCGTACCATAGGGTTGTGGCACCCCGGCTTATCCTCGGCATCGAAAGCTCCTGTGACGAAACCTCCGCGGCGGTGGTAGCCGAGGGCCGCATCGTGCTGTCCAACATCGTCGCCTCGCAGCTCGTCCATGCGGACTACGGCGGCGTGGTGCCGGAACTCGCCAGCCGCGAGCACCTGCGCGCGATCCTCCCCGTGGTGCGCGAAGCGATGCGCGTTGCAGGTGTCCCACACTATCGTGAGCTGAGCGCGGTCGCCGTGACGGAAGGTCCAGGGCTGGCCGGGGCGCTGCTGGTCGGCATCACCTTTGCCAAGGCACTCGCCTTTGGTGCGGATCTGCCGCTCATCGCGGTCAACCACCTCGAAGGCCACATCCAGGCCGTACTGATGGAGACCGAACAGCGCTTCGCCGACGCCTCGCCACTGCTGGCAGCCGTGGTTTCGGGCGGCCACTCGCACCTCTATCTCGCGTCACGCGATGAGCAGGGGCTCTGGGCCTATCGCAACGTGGGCCGTACCGTCGACGACGCTGCCGGGGAGGCCTACGACAAGGTCGCCAAGCTGCTCGGCCTGCCCTACCCCGGCGGCCCGTGGGTGGATGCGCTGGCACCGCACGGAAACTCCAAAGCAGTCCCGTTCCGCTTCGCCCAAATCAAGGCCAAGACCCGCGCCCAGGCCACCCCTAACACCGTCACCGCCGAGCCCCGCTTCGATGTCTCCTTCAGCGGCATCAAGACGGCCGTGCGCCGCTACACGGAGTTGCACGGGATGCGCGAACGCATCGCTGCGCGTGAGTCTGCCATGCGCACGGGCGATCTTATGACAGCCAAGCCCAGCGATGCCGACGCCCTCACCCGTGCCCTGGGCCTGCTCGATCGCGAAACCCTGGATCTTATCGCCAGCTTCCAGGGCTCCGTCACAAGCTATCTCACCCGAACCATCCTGGATGCGGCAGGGCACTACGATGCGCGTGCGCTCGCCGTCTCCGGCGGGGTTGCGGCGAATCGGGAGCTGCGCGCCAAACTGGAAGCCGCCGCAGCCAAACGCGGTGTCCCTGTGGCCTTCCCGGCCCTCAGTCTCTCCACCGACAACGCCGCGATGATCGCCGCGGCAGCCTGGCCTAAGCTGCTGAACGGCCGATTCGCCGAGGACACACTGGAGGCCGCACCCGGACTGCGGCTCGGCTAAGTCTCCGCACTTACGCCTTTCTTATTTTTTTCCGCGTAGGCTCATTTTCTGGGACGGCCATACAGCCATGGCAGTCTTCGGAGATCTGCACTCCCGATGCAACAACCTGAGAGTTACTTTGTTATACCCACTCACCGATTGCGGGATGTGGGCCAAACTGTCCGCGAGTACGACGAGCATTTCTGGCGCAATGGACATTCCCCGCAAATCATCGTCTTTGACGATTCCACGCCGTCCAACGTCGAGAAATACTTTCCCCATCTCGAACAGGTGAAGACCCACTCCGATCTCTTCTATGTCGGTCCCCAGCAAAAAGAGCAGTTCCTCTCCTATATCAACTCACGACTTAGAAATAGGCGGCTGGAACCCCTGGTGCGGAACCTGTTTCGGCCAAGTTACGGGGGCAATCGCAACTACACGCTGATGTACTCCCTCGGCGGTCTTCTTATAAGCTCCGATGACGACATGCGGCCGTATTCCCTAATGGAAGACAGCCCGGAGTCGCTCGAAGAGAACGAGATCAGCCGTGGGTGCCTGCACCGCGTGGGGCAGAATGGGTATGCACGCAAGTCGTTTGACATCATGTCAGCGTTTCTGGATGTGCTTGGAAAGCCTACCTCGGACGCTCCGGATAACTATGAACGCGGCGAGTTATTGATCGACACCGCCATGGATTTAGAAACCAACGCGACCAAGGGGCTGGTGGAAGAAAATGCGATGCTGCTGGAGCGTGGCCCCATGCGGCCCGATGCCATTGTGAAGATGGCGCAGACCTTTCGCTCCGGAACCAATGACATCGACGCGATCGACTATGTGGATATGTTTCTTGGCAATGAGCAGCAGCTAAGCCCCGACGAGCTGAACGATTTGTATGTGCTGGTGAATTTCAGGCCGGTACTGACCAATAAGAATTGGCGCATGGACTGCGGCGTGGCAGGGTACGACAACACGTTCGGGCTGCCTCCCTTCTTCCCCACCCGCCTACGTTTCGAGGATTTTATCTACCGCGTGTGGATTCAGCAGGAGGGCATCGTCGCCGCGCACGTCGATGCGGCCCAGCACCACACCAAGAGCAACTACATGCGCAACCCTCCTTCCTCGGAGGTCCTGAACGAGGAGATCGCCAACCTGCTGAAGCGCAAGATCATGAATTCTGTCACGCACATCGATGAGCTGGGTGTGAGCTTCGACTACACCGGTGAGGTCACCGCGACGGATACCGAAGAGATTCTCGCCAAGATCACGAACCTCCATCGCCGCGCCATGGATACGGCGCACGCGGCCAAGCACGAAGATCGGGCAGAATCCTTGCGTTTGTTTGCCACCAATCTGGAGAAGGCCTTCTACGGTTTTGAGCCCGACTTCTTTCAGCACAACCTCGTTCGCATCGTCGATGACGCCATCGGCGTGATCAGGGCCTCGCTGGAGCTGTGGCCCACACTCGTCGAGATCGCCTACTTCCAAAAGACGAGACACGGTCTGCCCATGTTGCAGTTGCAGTAGCACCGCTTCCTCCGCGTGGACCCGGCGACGCCCCTGCGAAGGCGGGAGATGCCATGCCTACGCCCTGTACACGGGGCACCTCTCCCCCGGGGATCATGTCCGCTAGAATTGGGATGACACTCACTCAGGGAAGGCAGCCGGGCCGGGCCATCGGGCGCTCGCCAGCGGCATAAATTCATAACGCGTGGCCTCTCACTCTTCACTAGCAGCTCAAACTCTTCACCTCTACAACACCATGTCCGGCACCGTCGAACCGCTCTATGCGGCCGACGGCGAGGACCTCCGCTTTTATTGCTGCGGTCCTACGGTCTACGACTACGGCCACATCGGCAACTTCCGCACCTTTCTCCATGTGGATGCACTGCGCCGCGCTGCGCGGCTCTTTGGGCTCCAACTAAAGCACGTGATGAACATTACCGATGTGGACGATAAGATTATCCGCAACGCGGCAGCGGCCGGACAGCCCATCGGCGCGTACAGCGCCAAGTTTGAAAAGGCCTTCTTTGTGGACATGGACGCACTCGGCGTCGAACGTCCGGAAATCATCGCCCGCGCCACCGAAAACATTGAGGGGATGGTGGCGTTGATCGAGAGGCTTGCAAGCCAAGACATTGCTTACAAGGCCGAAGACGGCAGCTGGTACTTCCGCATCGCGCGTGACCCCGGCTACGGCAAGCTCTCCAAGAAGGATTTGGAGGGCATCGAAGATGGCGCGCGCATCGCCGCCGATGAATACGAGAAGGATGCGGTGCGCGACTTCGCGCTCTGGAAGGCCACCAAGCCCGGCGAGACCAGCTGGGCAACCCCGCTCGGCGAGGGCCGGCCCGGCTGGCACATCGAGTGCTCGGCCATGGCGATGAAGTACCTCGGCGAGAGCTTCGACCTCCATGCCGGTGGCGAAGACCTGATGTTTCCGCACCACGAAAACGAGATCGCGCAGTCGGAGTGCGCCACCGGCAAGACCTTCGCGCGGCACTGGTTTCATGTGCGATTTCTACTCGTCGAAGGCCGCAAGATGTCGAAGAGCGAAGGCAATTTCTACACCCTGCGCGACTTGTTGCTGAAGGGCTACAAGGCCTCGGCGATTCGCTTCCTGCTGCTCAGCGTGCCCTATCGTCACCAGCTCAACTTCACCTTTGACGGCCTGCGCGAATCGACCAACGCCATCGAGCGGCTGCGCACCTTCGCCAGCCGCATGCGCGAGGGAAAGGGTTTCGCGGGCGGCTGCGATGAGGCGATCTCCACGGCCATTCGCCGGGGCGATGAGGCCTTTACCGCCGCACTCGCCAACGACCTCAATACCGCCGAAGCCCGTGCCGCCATCTTCGAGGTCATCCGCGCCGTCAACACAGCGGCGGACCACGGCAAGCTCTGCCACAGTGACGCCGAAGCCACCCTCGCTTTGCTCGCCCGCTTCGATTCCATCTTCGCCGTCCTTATCGACAACGATGCCGAGCTGACCAAGGCCGCACTTAAGTGGGCCGAGGCCGAAGGGCGTCTCGACGGAGCCGATCCTGAAGTGGTTGCAAAGTACGCGAACGACGGCCCAAGCGACGCGGAGATCGACGCGCTCGTCGCCGAGCGCACCCAGGCGAAACAAAAAAGGAACTTCGCCCGCGCCGATGCGCTTCGCAATGAACTGCTTGCGAAAGGCGTTCTCATCGAGGACTCGAAAGACGGTGTGCGCTGGCGGCGAAGTTGAGGGTGCCCACGAAAAAGTTGAACCGTCGGCTTCAGGGGAGCGTATAGGAACGGGTATGAGCTCCCTCTATGCCGTTCGCCTCTTCGCCATTGTGCTGCTTCTCTCCGGTGCCGCCGCCATGGCCCAGAGCGGCACGATGTGGGACAAAACCTATTCCCTATCCGCTAGCCCTACCCTGACTTTAGAGGTTGGCGACAGCAACCTCAGAGTTCATCCTTGCTCGGCCTGCCGCACCGTGCACATTCATGTAAATGCTGAAGGAATCGAGCTGTCGTCATTCAATCTAGCCGAGGAGCAAAACGGCAACACCATCCGTTTCTCCCTCAAACAGAAACCTGGTTTGGGGTTTCATCTAAATTAGCACAACTCGCAACACGTATCCGTGGATGTGGAGACTCCAGCGGAGCTGACTCTGAATGCTCGTACAGGAGACGGCAGCTTGGAGGTCCGTGGTGTGCACGGTTCGCTCACCTTGGCGTCCAGCGATGGAACGCAGACGGTGGAGGACGTGTCCGGCGAGTTGAAGCTTAGCGGAAGTGACGGAGCGATCAATGTGCAACGCGCCTCCGGAACTCTGGAGGCACATATCTCCGATGGTGCTCTGAGTGTTTCGGGCGCATTTACAGCTTTGCAACTGCACAGCAGTGACGGCAGCACACACGTAGAACTGGCGGAGGGTTCAAGGCTAACGGCACCCTCGTCCATCGGTAGTTCCGACGGAAGCATCAGCCTCCGTCTTCCGCATACCTTTCCCGCCAACCTGGATTTACGCACCAGTGACGGCCGTATCAGCAGCACGTTGCCGCTGACCATCGAAGAAATCAACTCACGTTCGGACCGCGCGATTCGCGGCAAGCTTGACGGCGGCGGTGCCCCGCTTTCCATACGCACCAGCGATGGCAGCATCCAGCTCAGCCGCTCCTAACTGGGACCGAACGCCCTCAAACACGATGCTACTTCACTACGTGGTCGGCCACCGCCATAGGTTCAGGCTTGGATGCCTGCTTCGAGCGCGTGCCGCCCACACGACTCAGCACCACCAGGGCCACCGCACACACAATCACGGCCATACCCATGATCTCCGTCGGCCCAAGCCGCTCGCCCAGCAGCACTACCCCGAGCAGCACCGCAATCATTGGGTTCACAAAGGCGTAGGTCGCCACCTTCGTGACCGCGACGTTCTGCAGCAGATACGTGAACGCCACGAGCCCTACCAGCGACCCGAAGACGGCGAGGTACACCAGCGCTTCGAGGCCATGGACGGTCCACACCGCGCGATGGAGGCTGCCCGAAAGCAGAGCGAAGATGGTGTTGAACAGGCTGGCCGCGCCAATCTGCCAACCGGTGGCGACCAGGGTATCTGCCTTGAACAGAAAGCGGCGCGAAAGCACGGAGCCGACCGCAAAACACACGGCGGCCAAGAGGCAGATCAACACCCCGAGCCCGATGTGGGGGTTGACCGGGGCTGCTGCCAAACCGGCATCTTTATTTTTGGGCAGCATGCCGTTGTGCAGGAGTTGTGCGCCGCTTGCGTGCAACGACGGCCATATCAGCACCGCGATGCCCGCGGTGCCCAGCAGCGTGCCGGCCCATCCTCGTTTGTTCAGCGACTCGCCACCCGGCAGCCGCCACTCCATCAAGGCGATCAGGATGGGCGTGGTGGAAACGATCAGCGAGGCAAAGCCCGAGGCGACCATCGTCTCGCCCCAGGTCAGCAGCATATTGTTGCCGCTCATAAACAGCACCCCGACCAGCGCCAGCTTCGGCCCTTCCCCCTTCGGCACGCGCAGGCTTTTGCCCTGGGCCAGAACGATGGCCAGGATGAGCACCGTGGTAAGAATCGTGCGGACGGCCGAGACGACGGGGGCCGGCAGGTGTTCGCCCGCGATGTGAATGGCGGTATAGGTCGAACCCCAGAACAGATACACCGCCGCAAAGGCGAGGAGCACCACGGAGCGTGCGGAGGGACGTGCGGCCATCCCCTCAGGATATAGAGAAAGTGCCATCAGGATCATGGTTTCAGCGCTTACTCGTGGAGGCGACAACTGCGCTTCCTCTGTAGAGCACTCCTCCTGACAAGGCACACGGGCGCGGTGCTAGCATCCGGTTATGCGCGTGCCTCCCGCCCTTGTGTCTGCGATGCTCTGCCCCCTCCTCCTCCACGGAACGCAAACCGCACCCGCACCCGCACCCGCGCCCGCGCCCGCAAACACCAGGGCACCCGCCACGGCAACATCCACACCGGCGATGACGACCTATCGCAACGAGACGCTGCACCTGAGCTACAGCTATCCCGCGAACTACACCGACGCGAGCGCCCTGGCGGGGCCGGCGCTGGAAGCCAGCATGAGCCACGACGAGAACGGGAAAAAAGACCTGACGCGTTGCGTCACGCTGCCGTTCTCTGCTATGAGCAGTGCAGGTGGGCTCGCCGTCGTGCTGCTGGTGCGCGCCGATGCGGGCTGCCTGAAGAAGAGCTTTACCGCCGCGCAGCTGCCGGAGTTCACCCGCGGCGAGGTGCAGGGGCTGAGTGCCTCCGGTGCCCGCACCCAGTTCGGCGAGCCCGTCGCCTTCACCACCGGCGGCCACCCGGCGGAGGTCCTGCGCGGCACCTTCGCCGTACCTACCGGCCAGACGATGTATGCCATAGCTACCTGCGTTTTGCTCAAGCCGGACATCGCCTGCTGGCAGTTCATCGCCAGCGCAGAGGACAATCTGCGCACCATGAGCGCATTTCCGGTGAGCCTGGATGGCGGTGCCGCCACGCCGCTACTGCCAGCGTCCATGTTCGCGAAGCCTTGAGGCATCACAGCCCCCGCTCCATTGGAGATCCACCCTAGAAGTGCAGCGAAAGCTCCGCCGTTATGGTGCGCGGCGTGACGTAGTGCGTTCCGGAGAAGGTCGAGAGAAAGTTGTACAGCGCATACTTATCGCCCACGTTGATCGCCGTCACGCGGGCCCCGATGCGATACCGATCGGTATGCCAGTGGAAGACCGAGTCATCGCCCAGAGCCATATCAAACAGGTTGCGCGGCTGGATGCGCTGCGGGTTGCGATCGTCATCCTCCGTTCCCGGTGCCGGGATGCGTGCCAGGCTCGAGGTAAGCTGCGAAGCCAGGCATACGTTGCCTGGGACCGGTGTCGTGGGCGTGGCGCTGAAGCCATTGCAGCTGAGCCCGGCCTGGAACTGCTCATCCGCGGTCAGCCCGCTGAGGTCGATGCCAGGCTGACCGTTGATCGTGATCGACGTCGTAGCGCATCTGCTGTTCGGGTCCGTAGCGTTATAGCAAGGCACGGAGCCGGCAACCTGGCCTGAATCGTAACGCCAGTTGAACGAATAGTAGAGGCTCTTGCGAAACGGCATCTTGTATTCGAGATGCGTGGTCTGGTTGAAGCGCTCATCGTGATCGATGCGGAAAGGAAACGTTGTGCCATTGCCGGGCGTTGCGCCCAGCCCGCCGACCTGGGGGTTGAAGAAGCGCGCGGCCACAGAGGAAAGGCTTACATCCACTGTGAGCCCCTTGGTTTCGGTGAACGTTCCCGTCACCGCGAAGCCGGGGATCTTCGAGTTCTTCCACTCGATGGGGAAGGTAATCGGGGTGTTGCCGAACACGCTGAAGTCATACGCATTGTGCGTGTACTTCCAGATGTACTCGCCGGACAGAACAAAGTGGCGCGTGATGCCCTGCTGCAGTCCGGCATGGAACTCGTTGCGAAAACCGGGGTTGAAGGGCGCGGGCAGGCATGGGCCCACGCTGGCGAAGATGGCATTCAACACCGGGTAGTCGCAACCCGTTGACGAGAGAACGAGGTTCTCGTTAAACGGCGTCTCCTGGGTGCGCGCATAGGAGGCTCGCAGCACCGTCGCCGTCTTCTTGATGTTGTAGGAGACGCCGAAGCGCGGCTCCGCCTCCCGCTGAATACTCAGCCCGTTGTAGATGTCGCCACGAATCCCGGCATTGATCAACAGGTTCTTCAGGGTGATGGTGTCTTCGCCGTACAAAGCAAGCTGCTTCACGTCCGTCTGCCCGTGCCAACCATACAGGGTGCCGCCACGGGTCAGGTCATAAGGTGCCAGCACCGGGCTGTATGCCGGATTGGACAGAGCGTTCAGGGCCGGGTTGACCAGGCCGATCTGCAGGTTCTCGCGCAGAAACGTCTGCGTATACATCCCACCGATCTTGACGCTGTTGACGCCGTGCGCAAAGGAGACATCGGCGTGCACACCGGCGTTCGTCAAGGATCGCTGCTGGGCAACACTCTCCCCCTGTATCGGACCCAGGTCATTCAAAGGGTTCGCGCTGGGGATGTAGTTGTAGGTATCACGCCGGATGTACGGTCCAAAGGTGAACACCGATTCCGGGCTGAGCGTGCGCGTGTAGGTAGGCGCAACATCGATCGTTTGTATCTTGGATCGCTGATCGGTGATGCCGGCGGTCAGGCCCTGCCCGATAAAGTTGTACTGCGTGTCGAAGGTGTTGGGCGTTTGAAACAGGGACCGGGTGTATTGGAAGTTCGTGCGCAGCGAACTTTTGTCGCTCAGGTCATAGTCGACGCGGTCGAACACGTTCTCCTCGTTGCCCTTGTCGTGAATGACGGCAAACTCGGGAGCATCGAGAAAGCGGCCGCTCTGCATCCCGGTCGCCGTGATGAAGTTCCCCCAATTCTTGCCGCCATACCCGAGATCGAAGGCCACGTTGCTTGTGCCGAAAGAACCGTAACTGGCGGTGACGCTTCCGGTAGGCCGGGTCACGCCCTGGCCCGAGCGGGTGGTCACATTGATCACGAGCGAAGTCTTATCGCCGTACTCCGCCGGCGGTGCACCGGCGATCACCTCGAGGGACTGCACGGCACTGGCAGGGATCTGGTTGGAGAAGACCTTGCTTTGCTGGTCCGAGATGGGCTGGCCATCGACGGAAAAGGTATTCTCGGCATGATCGCCCAAGCCGTGCAGCAGGCCGTTGGAGTCGGCCGAAACACCCGGGGAGGTCAGCGTCACGATCGAACTGAGTTCGGAGGAGCCCTCCACCGCCAGATGATCGAGTGTGGAACGGTCCACGTCCGTGTGGAAGGTAGGGTCGGTCTCAGTCAGGTCAGGCGGGGCCTCCACCGTGACGACTGTGTTTGAAGCCGCAACGGCAAGCTGCAGGTTGATCGTCGCAGGAAGCGCGGAGCTCACGGCCACATTCTGCGCAGCTGACTGGAAACCCGTGCTGGCTGCCGAGAGGTGGTAGTGATCCGGGGCGACATTGGTGAAGCGAAACTGCCCGGCACTGTCCGAAATGACGGTTCGGCTTACTCCGCTGACGGGGTTGGAAAGCTGTACGGTGGCACCGGAGATGGCCGCACCGGTGGTGTCCGTCACCGTTCCGGTGATGCTGCCGATCGTCTGCGCGCACGCAGGCATAACCATGGTCCCTGCATGGAGCAGGAAGAGAAAAAAGACGGAGGCGCTGAACCGAAAACGGCAGCGAAGCATAGGGGCTCCTGGAGGATGCGGGCGGCATGGGCTAGGCGCTCAGCAAAGGTCGCGAGGCCAATCGCAGCGAAAAAATCGGGAAAACCGGGCCGGAAGCGTCCAAAACTGCCTCAGGCATCGCCAGACTCTAACCGCGACGGGGCGGGGGACGGCTGAAACTGGGGAAATGCCAATCGGCAGAGGCGTCCCGCTCCTCGCATGAGCGCTGCGTCAGGGAGCGCGCCAGCAGCGGGGCGGGTGTCAGCGCGATCGCGGCCGGCAGCGCCGCGTGCAGCGCCACGCACAGCGGGCAATGCTCGTCTCCGGCAGTGCCATCCGGGCTGGCCGCAGGGGTCTGCCAAGCGTGCGCCGCAGACAGTGCACCCGAAGCGTGAACGTGAGCCGCCTGCGCCGTACTCGCCGCACCGAACAGCAGCACGCAAAACAGCGCAACCCACCGCATCCAGCCGGAGAGCACTGGTTGTGTGGGCTGCGATGCCGGGCGGTGCCGGGTAGAGCGGTTAGAGAAAGGTTTCACGATCTTGTGGAGAGACGAAGTATACCCAGCGAGAGACGCATCGCTTGAAGTCGAACGACCAGCATGACGCTTTCCTCACGCAAACCTGTACGCCCGTGCCCTGGGGGCTCTGGTGCGCTCAGTAACTGAAAAATTCGTTCAAGCCACGGCGCATCCGCAGCCCGATCGCGAAACAAAGCAGCGAAGCGGCCCCCGTAGCGCAGTTCCAATAAAACATCGGATGCACCCAGCCAGGCGAGTACTGGAGATCCTGCCCGGACCACAAAGTCAGCAGGGTAGCCACGAGCGCGAACTGAAAACCCAGCACGATCAACAGGTGCCCACGGCGCCGGCGGCGGTCAAGCTGCTCAACCTGGACGGGGCTAAGGGCACGCTCTTCGGCGGGGATCAGGATATTCGCCATGAAAACTTCGACTCCTACTGGATAACGCTACCCAGTTATTAAATCACATACGCGGAGCGAGGCCGCCACCCTGCCCACGTAGCAAATTGCTAACACTTCAAGCGGCGCTTGAGCCTGGAGTTTACTGTTTTGGTTCCCACCCGGGCCCCGGCTCTGTTGCTATAGCCGCGGCTGCGTCCTGTATCAGCCGCGGCTGCGTCCTGTAAAGGCAGCGCGGATGCGTGCCGCGCGGTCCTCAACCGAACCTTGGGCTGCGTCCTGGAGAAAGGCCACCGTCTGCACCCCGGCCACGTCGAAGCGCTTGCGGCAGCGCACGTTCGTGCAGGCCACTTGATCGTCACGCCGCACCATGTAGCTGCGCGCCTTGGTAAAGCGGGCGAGAGTCGCATCATCGGCGTAGCCCACCGGGTGGTCGCGTTTGTTGCGCACCAGCCAGGTCAGGGCATAGTCCGCTGCCTGATTGCAGTTGGGACACTGGAGCGTGTGCGGCTTTACCTCCGTGCGCTCCTCGAAGAAGTTCCGCTCGTCATCTTTATGGACAGCGGCCACCTCCTTTGGCGCACGCTCAAAGATGGCATCCAGCTCATTGGACCAGCGGCCCTCCCGCGACGCGCCACCAGCCTGGCCCGAGCCGGTCCGGGAGCCGCCGCCGGTGTTGCCGGAGCCCCCCTGGTGAAATCCCCCGCCGGGGCGGCTTCCGTTTCCCCCGGAGTTTCCATTACCCCCGTTGCGCCCGCCTCCACCATTTCCGTCACTGCGCATCCGCAAAATCTCCTTCAGGCCCGAGCACCGCGCCCTCGGCGCACCTCAAGCATAGACCTCCGGCGCGTGGCAAAACGATCCCCAGCAGGACTTTCTCCTTGACGCTGACCGGCGATTGCAGCCAGTCTTCGTATGGACGGGGAGGCTGCGCACCATGACAAAGAAGTGAGCAGGTGTTTTCTCCGCGATCAAGGCAGTCAAGGAAAATGCGCGCGAGCGAATCGGCACGCCGCCGCCGAGCACCCCCATCCCGGACAGAAAGCACAAGGCCGCGCACGGCCCCGTGAAGCACAAGCGTGCGTTGCACGAGCTCGCAACCGACGGCCCGCATAGGGACTCTGGACACAATGACTGAACCGGCACCTGGGGGCCTGTGCCGCAGGAAATACGCGAGAACCGTTACCCTAGCTCCATGCCGATGAACTTCGCCCTGGTGATCTTTGAGTTGGTGGTCATGCTGCTTGCCATCTCGCTGCACGACTGCGCCCAGGCTTGGATGGCCAACCGGCTGGGTGATCCCACCGCGCGCCTGATGGGCCGCATGACGGTCAACCCCATCCCGCACTTTGACTTCTTCGGCACCGCGCTCTGGCCGTTGATCTATGTGTGGCGGTCGCCGCTCATCCTTGGCTGGGGCAAGCCGATTCCCATGACGGCACGCAACTTCCGCCATCCCAAGGATGAAGTAAAAGCCGTGATGGCCGGTCCCATCGCCCAGTTCGGCGCGGCACTGCTTTGCTTGCTGGCGCTCCTGATCGTCAAGCATACGAACCCGACCGCTGCCGCCACCTTCGGCATCGCCGAGGCGCTCAGCCTGCGCAACCTGGACGTTCCCACGGCGGGACTGCCGGCCATCTTTCCCTTGCTGTTGTTCTTCTACTACGGCATTCTGCTGAATCTGCTGCTGTGCATCTTCAACCTCGTTCCGCTGCCGTTTCTGGATGGCGGCAAGGTACTGGTGTTCTACCTGCCGTATAACGCCGCACGTGCGTATGAGCGGTACGGCCTGTGGCTGATGTTCGGCTTCATGTTCTTTGGCTTCGGCATCGTGCTGGCGGTCTTTCTGCCCCTGCTGCAGTACTTCAACGGCTTGTTGTACGGGTTGTAGGTCTCACCGCAAGCGTCGTCCTCGGCACAGCGGAAGGATCTCTGTATTCCCCTGGGCTGCCGGGGAGCTCCGGGCAAAATACCGGGATCCTTCACTGCGTTCAGGAGGACGGCGGGGAACCCACACGACATCCGCCATGCGCCGCGATGTATTCTGAAACCCACCGTAATGAGCCCTCAAACATCACGCAATATCCCCCGGCCGCGCGTCCTCAGCGGCATGCGCCCCACCGGCCGGCTGCACCTCGGCAACTACATGGGCGCGCTGCACAACTGGGTGGAGCTGCAGAACGAGTACGACTGCTTCTTCTTCATCGCCGACCTCCACGCCCTGACCACGGACTACGCCGACCCGGAGCTGCTCGACCAGAACACCCGGGAGATCACGCTCGACTTCCTCGCCGCCGGCCTCGACCCCGGTCGCTGCGTCATCTTCCGCCAGAGCGACAGCCTCTACCATGACCGGCTGAACACGCTTTTCGGCATGTTTACCCCAGTGCCCTGGCTTGAACGCGTACCGACCTATAAGGATCAGCAGGAGCAGCTCGCCGAAAAGGAACTCAACACCTACGGCTTTCTCGGCTATCCGCTGCTGCAATCGGCCGACATCCTGCTCTACAAACCGCATTTTGTGCCTGTGGGCGCGGATCAGGTGGCGCATGTGGAGCTGACCCGCGAGGTCGCCCGCCGATTCAACCAGCTCTACCCGGGCGAGTTCTTCCTCTCCCCCGAGGCCGGGCCCTGGGAAATGCCAGCGGTCCTGGAGAAGGCTCGCAAGAACGCCGGTGAGCCCAAAGACTCCACGCGTACTCAGTTCACGCCGCACCAGCTCTTCGAGGCCGCCGGGGGCACCAAGAAACTCACCGGCTTCGGCCGCACAAACATCCTTCCGGAGCCCGAGGCCCTGCTGACGCCCAGCCCCAAACTTCCCGGGCTCGACGGCCGCAAAATGTCCAAGAGCTACAAGAACTTTCTCCTGCTCTCCGAGCCGGAGGCGGACCTGCGCGCCAAGCTGAAGACCATGGTGACCGACCCGGCACGGGTGCGCCGCGCCGATCCCGGCAACCCGGATGTGTGCCCCGTCGGCGATCTGCACAAGGTGTTCTCCAATGCGGAAACCATCGCAAAGGTCTACGACGGTTGCTTGAATGCGGGCGTCGGTTGCATCGAGTGCAAGGGCTGGTGCGCGGACTCAATCCTGCGCACGATCGCGCCGCTGCAGGCCCACCGCCGCGACCTGGAGACCCGGCCGGACGTGATCGACGACGTGCTCGCCAATGGCCGGGAACGCGCGAACAAGCGCGCGAGCGGCACGCTCGATGAGGTGCAGCATGCGATGGGTATACGCAAGCTGAAGCGGTAGAACCGGCTACTGCCTCTCGATTGAACTCTGTGCTGGCCGAAGAGAGGAGAGCCTTTCGTATTTGTTCGGGGGCGGCACGAAGTTAGCGGAGCGGCGACGAAATACAGGGGTCTCTCTCCACTACGCAGACGATGCCGTCCGCTTCGGTCAAGATGACACAGTACGGGAGGGTGGAAAGAATGGCTATGGAAGCCACGGAACAGACCAACGCGCAAGCGGTCACGCCGGAGAAGACTGGGCTTAGTGCCGAGAGCTCTGAGCTCGCTGAAAGCTCCACAGCCGACTTCCGGCTGGAGTCGCCCGCACCGACACCGGCAGGCCCAGCGGCAGGTCAAGGCAGCCGCACCAAAGCCAAACCCGCGCCCGCCGAAGTCTCGCAATCCCCCTTCTCCGTCGCCATCGGCCAGGTCTACGACGGCCCCTTCGATCTTCTGCTCGACCTCATCCGCAAGCAGAACATCGACGTCTACGACATCCCCATCGCGCGCATCACCGCGCAGTTTCTGGAGTACACGCGCCACCTCCAGGCCGTGGATGTCGACGCCGCCGGGGAGTTCGTCTACACGGCCTCCCTGTTGATCCACATCAAGAGCCGCACCCTGCTGCCGCGCGAGCCCTCGGCGGCGGGCGGTCTGCTCGACACGGAAGACCCGCGCCGCGAACTCGTGGAGCGCCTGCTCGAACACGAGCGCTTCAAGGCTGCCGCCGGAATGCTCGGGCAAAAACAGCAGATCGAAGCGGCCACCTGGACCAAGCCGGGCTTGAAGCAGTTCCTGAACGACGAAGGCCTGGAGAGCGCCGAGGGGAACGGTGCCGACCGTGAGATCGCCGCCGACACCGACGATCTTGTGCGCATCTTTCGCGAGGTCATGGATCGGCTGCGCGAGCGTCCCGTGCACCGCATCGACGAGGACGCCGTGACCGTCGCCCAGATGATCGATTACACCCGGCGGTGCCTGATGATGGAGGATAAGCCCATCAGCCTCCGGCGTCTGCTGCGCAACGTGCAGTCCGAGCGAGCCTTGATCTGCACCTTTCTCGCCATGCTGGAGTTGGTTCGCCTGGGGGCCATCCTCTTTCGCCAACCGGAAAACTTTGGCGATATTCTGCTGAAGAAGACGGAGCGTTTTGAAGACGTTCTGACCGATAGCGAGCAGGTGCGGGATGACTGGGGCTGAAGAAAACATGAAGCAACTGGAGACCGTGCTGGATTCTCCGCCCTCCGGTCAGCATCTTCCCGACTTCCTGGCCGTCGTCCGTGGGCCGGAGCACATCTTCGAGTTCGCTAACGGCGAGTACCTGCGCTTGATCCATGGACGACCGTGCCTCGGCCGGCGCTTCCGGGATGTGCTGCCCGAGGCGATCGAGGATGGCATCGCGGCCCGTATCGACGAGGTGTACCGCACCGGGATTCCCTTTCGCGACCGCAACTACGTCTCCAGGCTCGATGGCCGCCGCCCGGGTGAGATCGTGGAACGCCTCGTCACCTTTCAGTTCATGCCGCTGCGCGACCTGGACGGTACGGTCTCCGGCGTGTACATCGAAGGCACCGACGCCGCGCAGCACCGGGGCAATGAGGAAGCCGTGGAGGTGCTGCGGCTGGAAACGCACCGGCAGTGGGCGGAGCTTGAAAGCCTTTACCAAAGCGCCCCGGTCGGGCTGGCGCTGCTGGGTGCGCAACGTTTTGAGTATCGGCGCTTGAACAGCCGCCAGGCGGAGATTCTGGGCTCGCCGTCCGACCAGGTCTTAGGCAAAACGGTACGCGAAACCACCCCAGGCATTGCCGACGCGGCTGAGGCGCTCTTCCGCCAGGCGGCCGCGGGTCATCACGTCCGCGACATGGAGATTGCGGGTGAACTGCCGAATCGGCCCGGCGAGCAGCGCTCCTGGCTCGTCAGCTATTCACCTATTTTTCTCCATGATGGGACGGTTGATGCGATCATCTGCACCGCACTCGAAACCACCGCGCTGAAGCAGGCACAACGCGCCCTGATCCAGAACGAGAAGCTCGCGGCGGTAGGCCGGCTGGCGGGCTCTATCGCCCACGAGATCAATAATCCACTCGAGGCCATCACCAACCTCATCTACCTGGCGCGGCACAGCCCAACCCTCACCGAAGCCCGCGAGTTTCTCGACAGCGCAGAGCTGGAGCTGCGGCGTGTCGCCGCCATTACCAGCCAGACCCTGCGCTTCCATCGCCAATCCACGGATCCCCAATCCGTGACCTGCGTCGAGCTGATCGACGCTGCCCTCTCCATCTACAAGGGCCGGCTTGAAAACCTCGGCATTCAGGTGTTGAAGCGCAAACGGGCGTGCCATCCGGTGCTGTGCTTCGATGGTGAGATCCGGCAGGTGATGAACAACCTTGTCGGCAACGCGATTGACGCCATGAGCCCCCGTAGCGGCAGACTTTTGCTGCGCAGCCGGGACGGCAGCGATTGGCGCAGCGGACGCCGAGGCTTATGGATCAGCGTGGGCGATACCGGAAGCGGCATGTCCCCGGAGGCGCTGCAACGCGCCTTCGAGCCGTTCTTCACCACCAAAGGCATCGCCGGGACGGGTCTGGGTTTATGGATCTCCAGCGAGATCGTCCGGCGCCACGGAGGCAGTCTGCTTGTGCGCTCGAGCAGACGGCCGGGCAACTCCGGCACAGTCTTCTCCTTGTTTCTGCCCTACGCGGCGGTGTCACGTTAAGCCGCCGATGCTGTCGCGCGTCCTCTTTCTGGCATGCACGCTGCTCACAGCCTCCTTTACGTCCCGCGCCGCGCAAACGCCGGGACCTGCCCCGTCGCCCTGGCCCATCCGCGCGGTGGTCGTGACCACCTTCGAGATTGGGTCCGACACCGGCGACGTTCCCGGCGAGTTCCAGCTGTGGGTGGAGCGTGAGCACCTCGACGAAACGGTTCCCTTTCCCGGCGGCGTGCACCCGCTGCGCACGAATCGTGAACACACCGTTCTCGGCATGGTCAGCGGCACGGCGCTCGTCAACGCCACCGCGAGCCTGATGGCGCTGGGACTGGACCCGCGCTTCGATCTCACCCATGCCTATCTGCTCATCAACGGCATCGCCGGCGTCGATCCGGCGGATGCCTCGATCGGTTCAGCGGCCTGGGCGCGCTTCGTTGTAGGCGATGTCACCCGCTACATCGATCCGCGCGATGCCCCGGCGGCTTGGCCATATGGCTTCTTCCCCATAGGCGGTACCGTGCCCGACCCTGCCACCGTGCCGCCCAACCCCATCCAGCGCTCCAATCTCTATCCTCTGAATGCCAAGCTGGCCGAGTGGGCCTTCGCGCAAACCAAGGACCTGGAGCTGGGCGACGATCCCAAAGTAGCCGCCTTCCGTGCAGGCTTCACAGGCGAACCCAACGCCCAGCGCCCTCCCTTTGTGTTGCTCGGTGACACCTTCGCCTCCGACACCTACTGGCACGGGGCGGTCATGACCCGCTATGCCAACGACTGGATGCGGCTCTACACCGGCGGGCGCGGCAACTTCGTCATGACCGAGATGGAAGACTCGGGCTTTCTGGAGGCCGCGGGCCGGCTTGCCGCCATGCACCGTGTCGATCCTGACCGCGTGATGGTGCTGCGTGCGGGCTCAAACTACTCCAGGCCGCGACCCGGCCATACCGCCCTCGAAAGCGTCACCGCACCGTACATCGGCACACGCCTGGCCGTGGAGTCTGCATGGCTGTGCGGCAGCACCGTCCTCCACTGGCTGCTCACGCACTGGGATGTGGCGTATGCGCGCGTGCCGGGGACATAGAGGCGAACGCGAAGGCCGCAACGAACGTAACGGAACGCTACGCAAAACAACTATCTCAATCGCCAATCCCGTGGCACCCCTCCGCGTCCGTCGCGTTTGCCTACACGACCGCCCAGCCATCGGGTAAGCCATGTCCCTTATTCCTCCATTCGTCTCCAATTTGGCTTATCGCGATGACTTTGCCTCCCCGCTAGAGCGTTTCCGGATCGCTCTCACACGAAGTTCACATCCTATTCATCGGAGAAGAGTTCGCGTGAGCCTAGCCTGAGGGTGTCCGAACCGCATCCCATCCGCTTGAGTGTGATCATGGCATCTTCCGCGACCGCCCCTCCCCCACCCGCTGCAAAGTCACAGGCCTCGGTACTCGATCAGAAAATGTCCGGTAACCCCGCAGGGAAATGGGGGATGTTCGCGTTTCTGGTCCTGCTGGTGGGTGGCATCGCCTATATCGCCACACGCCTGATAAAAGACCTCTCGGCCGTCCACAACGCGTCCACCTTCCCCTATATCCTGCTGGGGATCGCGTTGCTGATTGCCCTCGGCTTCGAGTTCGTCAACGGTTTCCACGACACCGCCAACGCCGTCGCCACGGTCATCTACACGCACTCGCTCGAGCCGCACCTCGCCGTCGCCTGGTCCGGCATCTGGAACTTCATCGGTGTGCTTACCAGCTCGGGCGCAGTGGCCTACGCCATCGTCGCGCTGCTGCCGGTGGAGCTGATCCTGAAGGTCAGCTCCGGCTCCGGTTTTTCGATGGTCTTCGCGCTCTTGATCGCCGCCATCTTGTGGAATCTCGGCACCTGGTACATGGGCCTGCCCGCCTCAAGCTCCCACACCATGATCGGCTCGGTCATCGGTGTGGGCATTGCCAACCAGCTGTTTCATGGCGGCTCCGGGGTCAACGGCGTGGATTGGGAGCAGGTCACCAAGGTGTTTAAGGCGCTCCTCTTCTCGCCGCTCATCGGCTTCGCCGGTGCGGCTCTGCTGTACTTCCTCGCCCGCCATCTGCTGAAGGATGAGCGCCTGTTCAAGGCCCCGGAAGGTACCGAGCCTCCGCCACTCTACATCCGTGCCCTGTTGGTACTCACCTGCACCGGCGTCAGCTTCGCGCACGGCTCCAATGACGGCCAAAAGGGAATGGGACTCATCATGCTCATCCTTGTCGGCACCGTGCCGACCGCCTATGCCCTGAACCACACCGTCGATAGGGGCGATGTCACGCCCTTTGCGGCCGTATCTGGCCAGGTTGCCGGGGCGTTGCAGCATGATGAGCAACCGGGCGCTACCGTGGGCGACGCCGGCCCGGAGCTCGAGCGCTTTGTCAGCACCCACAAGTTCGAGCCCGCCACCACCGTCGCGCTCGAGCAGATGGTCAACGAAATTCGCAACGAAGCCGTCGGCTACGGCTCGCTCGGCAGCGTACCGCCGGAGATGCAAGCCAACGTCCGCAACCAGATGTACCTGGTTTCCGAAACCTTCCGCCTCTTTCCCAAGTTCGGCCCCAAAATCGCACCCGAAGACACCAGGATCATCGCCAGTTACAAAGGCTTTCTCGATAAATCCACCAAGTACATCCCCACCTGGGTCAAGGTCGCCGTCGCACTCGCGCTGGGTCTCGGCACGATGATTGGCTGGAAGCGCATCGTGATCACCGTTGGGGAAAAGATCGGCAAAACGCACATGACCTATGCCCAGGGTGCGTCCGCCGAGCTGATCGCGATGTGCACCATCTACGGCTTCGATAAGATCGGCCTGCCGGTCTCGACGACGCACGTGCTGAGCTCCGGCGTCGCCGGCACCATGATGGCCGGCGGCAGCGGCCTGCAATGGGCGACCGTACGCAACATCGCCATGGCCTGGGTCTTCACCCTGCCCGCCGCGGCGCTGCTCTCAGGATGTCTTTACTGGCTGTTCAGCCAAGTGGTGCGGTAACGGCGGAGTGGAGCTAGGCGACTCGCCTTCGGCGTGCACAGAAGTAAGCCTCCGGCCCTCTTGGTACACTGCACCCTGCCGACACCATGAGTTTGAAAGCCAAGATCGAAGCCGTCGTTTACGCCTCCGAAGAGCCAGTGACACTGCAGCAGCTCGCCGGCTTGCTTGGGGGGGAGGCACAGGCTGAGCTCGACGCCACGATAGCTCGGCAGGGCCAACTTGCGCTTATGGCCGAGACCACATCTGAAGATCCCGATACCACGGACAAACCGGAGGCCGGCAATGAGGACGCGCCTACTGCCGAGACGCTTGGCGCAGACGATTCCTCAGCACTCGGTACCGAACCGGCCTCCCCGGCACCGGCCTCCACGGCACCTGGCGAGCCAACACCGGCCGAGCTCCGCGCCCGCGAGCGCCGCCTGCGCGAGTACATGCGTTCCGTGCTGGATACGTTGATCGCTGAGTACAGGGACGGGGATCGCGGTCTTGAAATTCGTGAAATCGCCGGCGGCTTCCGTTTTGCCACCAAGCCCGAGTACCACGATGCCGTGCGCGGCTTTGTGCGCTCGCTGAAACCGCCCTTGAAGCTGAGTCTGCAGGCGCTCGAAACCCTGGCCGTGGTGGCCTATAAACAGCCTGTCACCGCGCCGGAGGTCTCCGAGGTCCGCGGCGTCGATTCAGGCGGCGTGCTGGGCAGCCTCATGGCGCGCAAGCTCGTTGCCACCGCCGGCCGCAAGCAGGTGATCGGCCGCCCCATTCTTTACAAGACCACAAAAGAATTTCTCCTGCGCTTCGGCCTGAAGGATGTCGCCGAGCTTCCCAGCATCGAAGAGTTTGAGCGCATGGCGTCCAGCCTCAACGATGCCTTGCAGGAGGAGATCCCGATGCCTGAGACCCCCATGGTGCCCGTCGCCACCGCCGCGCAGGTCGCTCCGCTTTCCACGGCAGAAGTGGCCCGTGAGGTGGAGCCGAGCCGGGATACCCATGCCGCGCAGGCAGACGGCGATCCCAATGCGTCCATCCCCACCGCCGATGAGGTCGACGACGAACGCCTCACCCCCGCCCCCGACGGCCCCGGGGAGTTCACCGGGGATGAAACCGTGCCGCCGGCCGAAAACACAATCACCGATGGCCGCCTATCCGGCCTGCCACCCTCGTACGACAACCGCAACGATGACGCCGCGGATGCCGGCAGCGATGATTAGCGCTCACAAAACGGCAAGCACAGACTCACACGCTGATAGCTGATAGCTGAACAACAATCCAGCTGAAACCAACAACCCGCGCGAGCCCTGCGTGATGCTCCAGCTATTCATAAGAACAACAGCATCAACAAGGCCTGGAACGCCAAGACGCGAGCACGCCGCAGCACAAGGAGATTCACCCATGGCCGACTTCCACACCACACCCGTCGAGGTCCAGAACACCGTTCCCGAAAGCACACCCGACACCGTCGCCACACCCGAAGGCGACAACGAGTACGCTCCCGACCAGCCCCTTCCAGGACCCTCCGCCATGCCGGCACCGGAACGCCCACGCGGCAACGAGCCACACCCAAGCGCGGAGATCCGCCCCGCCCAGGGCACCTAGGGCCGCATGCCCACCTGAGGGCAGGAAAGATAGATCCTCGTCATCCTGAGCGCGGCGAAGGATCTCCGTATTCCTTCGCCGCGCCACTGCTGCTCGGATTAGCCTGTCACTTCCAACCCGCCGGTCGCCCCGTACACTTCGCCGGTCACGTAGCTCGACTCCTGCGAGGCCAGCAGCACATACAGTGGAGCCATCTCCACCGGCTGCCCGGGCCGCTTCATGGGTGCCTCCGCACCGAACTCGGGGATCTTCGCATCGGGCTGGCCGCCGGAGGTCTGCAACGGCGTCCACACCGGCCCGGGGGCCACGCAGTTCACGCGAATGCCCTTCTCCACCACCTGCCTGGCAAAGGCACGCGTGAAGTTGAGAATGGCCGCCTTGGTCGGCGCATAATCCAGCAGCGACGGACTCGGATGCGTCGCCTGGATTGAAGCCGTGGTCACGATTGTCGCACCCGGCGGCAGCAGCGGCAGCGCGGCCTTGCACGTCCAGAAGAGCGAAAACACGTTGGTCTCAAAGGTCTCGCGCAGCTGCTCCGTGGAGACATCCGCGATCTTCTCCACGGCCTGCTGCTTGCCCGCAATCAGCGCCAGCACATCCAGGCCGCCGAGCTTCTGGTGCGCCTCGGCGACCATCCTGTAGTTGAACGGCTCATCTTTCAGATCGCCAGGAATCGCAAACGCCTTGCGTCCCGCGGCTTCAATCAGCTTGATGGTCTCCCGGGCATCCTTCTCCTCGCTGGGCAGGTAGTTGATCGCCACATCCGCGCCCTCACGCGCAAAAGCGATCGCCACGGCTTTGCCGATGCCCGAATCGCCGCCGGTCACCAGCGCCTTGCGATTCGGCAGCCGGCCCGAGCCCTTATAACTCGTCTCCCCGTGATCGGGCTTCGGCGTCATCTCGCCTTCCAGGCCTGGGGCGCTCTGCGGCTGATGCGGAAACTTCGGCTGCGGGTACTGCTTGGTGGGGTCCTGCATGGTGTATAGATCGGTCGGCACGTGATGGTCTCCGCATTCGGGATATGGAGCGCTCGCTTAGCGTGCGTTGAGGCTCAACGGAGTCAGATGCGGGAGCTTATGCCCATGCCATCTCCGGGCCATTTGCCCGGACAAAAGCTCAAATCGGCTTCCCACCCAGCAGTGCCATACTGAGTCTGCCTTTCACGATGCTGGTTCGCCCAGGGCTCACCGGAGGACACAAGTTTCGCCCCCAAAGGCGAATCGCCTCGGGGTAGCAGCCCCGAGGCGATTTCTTTGTGAAAGGAGGTGATGCCGATTTCGATCCTTGCGGATCTGCTCTAGGCGGTTTTCACTCGAAGTACCAGGAGATTCTTCTCTACCTTCTCGTAAAAGCTATTGGAGGTGCTGCATTCGATGCACTTCTAAATCACGGGCCTCTGGACGTTACCAGCCGTCCAGGGATCCTAACCTAGCCTGATATGCGCATACCCGTCAGGCTCTTCTGCACAGTAGCGCACCGATCGGTGCTTGCAAATAGCTATTTTCGCCATCGAAGCCAGCTTTCAGCGGCTCGCCTTCGTTACTTCCCGAACACGCTCTCAGCCTTCCCTACCTCCACCAGCACCGAGTAAAACGTGGCCCCACCGCCCAAATCCGTCAGCCGCTGGCTCGTTAAGGCATTCACATTGACACCATCCGGCGAGAGCTTCTGCCAGTCCAGCCGCGCCGCCACCACGCCCGGGGCCACGCTCACCCCCACACGCGCCACCAACGCTATGCGCCCACGATCGTTCCACACCTGCAACGCGTCGCCCGTCACGATGCCGCGTGCCTCTGCATCGCGGGTGTGCATCTCGAGCAAACCGGCGGTGCGGCGCTCCATGGCCTGGTGCCCGGGCAGATTGGCAAAGGTCGTGTTCATGTAGTTGTCGGCCTTACGCGAAAGAAACTCCAACGGGTATCGCCTGCTCCCTTCAGCAGGGGAAGCGGCACGTGACTCCTGCGGCGGGTGCCATTCCGGTGCCGGCAACACCTCGGCCTTGCCGCTCGGCGTGCGGAACCAGCTCGCCTCGCTGAAGGGCAGCGTCGCCCCGGATGCATTCTTCGGCATCGCAAGCGGCATCTGCTTTTCCTCCTCGAGCGCCTCTCGACTCACCCCCGCCAACCACGGATGCGCGCTATCGAGCGCCGCGTCGATCAGCTCATCGTCCCCATCCTGAAAAGCCTTCTCCCCAAAACCCATACGCCGCCCCAGCGCGGCAAACAGCGACGGATTGGAGCGCGCCTCGCCGAGCGGCGCAATGGCCTGCTCAGAGATCTGCACGGTGTAGTGCCCATAGGCTCCCATCAACTCCTTATGCTCCAGAAACGTGGTCGCGGGCAGCAGAACATCCGCATAATCCGTCGTATCGGTAAAAAACTGCTCGTGCACCACCGTGAAAAGATCGGGACGCCGCAAGCCCCGCAGCACCGCATTCGAGTCCGGCGCGACTGCGGCAGGGTTGCAGTTGTAGACAAACAATGCCTTCACCGGCGGGTCTTGCGAGGCGTTAAGCGCGCGGCCCAACTCATTCATGTTGACGGTCCGCGCAGGCCTGCCCAGTGGGCTTTGCAGCATCAGGTCCGGTCGTTGCAGCTTCGCCGCGTTGAACGGAAACGCTCCCGAGGTCGAAAGCAGCAGACCGCCGCCGCGCCTCTGCCATGAGCCCGTAATCAGCGGCAGCATCGAAACCGCTCGCGCCGCTGTACCGCCGTTCTCACTGCGCTGGATGCCGTAGTTCATGCGGATCACCGCGGGCGCGCGGCCCTCCCGCCCGGCTTGTCCATAACTTCGCGCCAGCCACTCGATCGTCTCGGCCGCGATGCCCGTGATCTCCGCCGCGCGTTCCGGTGCATGCTCGGTGCGCAGCGCATGGGCGCGCAGCGGCTCCCAACCGTTCGTGCAGGATTCGAGATACGCACGGTCCTCATAGCCATCGCGAAATAAGACATGCATCATCGCCAGCGCGAGCAGACCATCCGTTCCCGGCCGGATCGCGAACCACGCATCCGCCAGCGCCGCCGTGCGCGTGCGGTACGGGTCGATCACCACCAGCTTCGCCCCGGCACGCCGCGCCCCCTCAATGAAGGGCCAAAGATGGATGTTGTTGCCGTGCACATTCGCGCCCCACACGATGACCAGCCCCGCCCGTGCGAAGTCCTCCGGTGCCGTCCCCAGCCGCGTGCCGTACACACTGTTCAGCGCCGCCACACCCGCGCTCGCGCAGATCGTCCGATCCAGCTGCGATGCCCCCAACCGATGGAAAAAACGCCGGTCCATCGAACCGTAGCCTAGCTGCCCGATCGTGCCCGCGTAGCTGTACGGCAGAATGCTCTCCGGCCCATGCTCGTCGCTGATCGCCTGGAAGCGCGTCGCAACTGTATTCAGCGCCTCATCCCAACCGATGCGCTCGAACGCCTCCGCCTCTTCGCCCTGCCGCAGTGGCCCCTTAGGCACGCCCGCCCTGCGCCGCATGGGATACAGCAGCCGGTCCGGCGAGTAGACGCGGTCCAAATAGCGCGCCACCTTGCCGCACAGAAAGCCTCGCGTCACCGGATGCGCCGGATCGCCCGCCACCTTCACCGCGCGTCCAGTCAGCTCGTCCACCGTCACCAGAACGCCGCAGGAATCCGGGCAATCAAGCGTGCAGACAGCATGAACCTGGCGCTGGGGCATCCTTCGATTCTATGCTCCCGGAGACACGTCTCTTCACGCCCGACCGCCCAAGTCCGAGGTCTCTCATGCGGTATCGCCTTCGTCTCTGTCTTGCCCTTGGCAGCATCGTCGCCACTTCCGTACTGCCCTCCGCGAAGAAGTAAGCCTCTCTGTTAGTAAGCGGAAACACAATGCGAGGAACCACGGCCGATAGCCAACTACGGCCGGCGCTCTGCACTTGTATGATGAAGCACGAAAAGGCTTCCCATGCGCCCTCCACTGTTTGCTCTGTTCGCGTCGTGTTGTTTGCTTCTGCCCGCTACCGTCGATCCGGCCCAGACACCCGGACAGCTGTACACCGCCACACGCGAGCAGCTGGATGTTACCAAGATCGTCATCGCTCAAGAAAACGCCTGGAACAAGGGCGATCTTGACGGGTACCTGTCTCACTTCAAAGATGCCAAGGATACCGAGGCCGTGCTGAATGGCCCTGTGCGCGGTCTTGAAAATATCCGCTCCGCCTACCGCATCAGCTTTCCCAATCGTGAGGTGATGGGGCAGCTGGAGCAGACCGAAGTGGATGTCCGCGAGCTCGGCCCGGACTTCGCGCTCGCCACCGGCAAGTACCGCCTCATGCGCTCGAAGAAGAACGGCGGTGAGGCCCAAGGTACCTTCACCGAAATCTTCGAGAAAACGGCCGAGGGCTGGAAGCTCGTCTTCAGCCAGAACACCTGATGCCAACGAGACTCACCCCCTGTTGCTCCATACCTCATACCTCGTAGCTCCTTGCAAACCATTTGTGCCCCCTTCTCCAAATCACGATCACTGGCTGCGTGCAACCCTGATACGTTGAAGCCCATGCAAGCTGTACCGCCCTTGCTCGAAGCCCGGGGACTCATAAAGGAATACGGCTCCTCGCGCGTCGTCGACAACGTTTCGCTTACACTCCAACGCGGCGAAACCCTCGGCCTGGTGGGCGAATCCGGCTCTGGCAAGAGCACCGTCGCGCGCATGATGCTGCGGCTTATCGAGCCTACCGCGGGCACGGTGACCTACCGCCGATACAACGCGGGAGGCCATCTTGAGACCCTCGATCTGCTGCACCTGAAGCCACGGGCGATGCGTGGACTGCGACGCCATCTGGC
This sequence comes from uncultured Acidobacteriaceae bacterium, assembly GCA_964247595.1. Classification (GTDB taxonomy): domain Bacteria; phylum Acidobacteriota; class Terriglobia; order Terriglobales; family Acidobacteriaceae; genus Granulicella. The sequence goes on from CAXTUW010000030.1 coordinate 26,309, forward strand.
CTTCGTCTTCCAAGACCCTTACGCCGCGCTCGACCCACGCATGACCGTGCGGCAGTCGCTCACCGAGCCCTTTCGCATCCACGGCGAACGTCCGCCGGAGGGCATGGAAGTCAAGCTTACGGCACTCCTCGCCGAGGTGGGCCTAGAAGCCTCGGCCCTGCCGCGCTACCCGCACGCGTTCTCCGGCGGCCAGCGCCAGCGCATCAACATCGCTCGCGCCCTGGCACTCGGGCCGGAGCTCGTTGTGCTGGATGAGCCCGTCAGCGCGCTCGACGTCTCTGTAGGCGCGCAGGTCATCAATCTGCTGCGCGACCTGCAGGCAAAGCGCGGACTCACCTGCCTCTTCATCTCGCACTCCATGCCGCTGGTGCGCTATCTGTGTCACCGCGTCGCGGTGCTGCAGCGCGGCAAGCTGGTCGAGGAAGGGCCATGGCAGCAGGTCTGTGAACACCCGCGCGAGCCTTACACCCAACAACTACTCGCCGCCACTCCGGAACTGCCCGAGCTGACAGCTGACAGCTGACAGCTAACAGCTAACAGCTAACAGCTAACAGCTAACAGCTAACAGCTAGGACGTTACCTCGGCATCACACTCATTTCGCAGATAATCCCACGAGTACAACCCTGCTTCATGCCCATCGTTCCACTTGAAGCGCAACGCATATTTGCCTACCGGCTCGACATCGTTCGGGCGCATCGGAACCTCATAGAGCGGCAGCAACGACGCGGGTTTCGCCTTCCCCACACCCGGCGCACGCCCCTCCGCCTCACGCGCCTCATGGCATGTCGCACACGGGCACGCATCGCGCAGCCAGCGAAAACTCCAGTGACTACGGTGCCCATCACGCCAGTCGATCGTCATGCCGGTACCGCCGGTTTTATCGACACGCACCTTCGCGGGCTTCAGGGCATCGCCGGCTAGCTTGCGCCGTTGCCGCTCCGCATCGGCAGCAGCTTCCTCCGCGTTGATAAACTTCACGCCATCATGGCTCATGCGTAGCGCTCCCTCCAGAAGAAATAGCCTGCGATGACGCAGCCCACAACCACAACCACCGCGCGCAGGATCTCGCCGTTCACTCGTCGCGCAAACCGGGCACCCACGTAACCGCCCGCGGCAGCGAATACCATGCTGACGAAGCAGTAGCGCCACTCAATCGCGCCTTGCAAGACAAAGGTGAAGATCGCGCACAGGTTGGACGCACACGCCGCCACCACCTTCATGGCATTGAGCGCGTGCATCTCTTCCATGCCAAACAGCGCAAGCACGGTCATCACCATGAACCCGCCACCGGCCCCAAAATAGCCGATGTAAAACGTGATCGGAAATAGGCAGAGCGCTAATGGCAACAATGGCATCGGTCGCTCATGCGCAGCATGCGTTTTTCCGGCACGTTTGCGCAGCCATCGGGAGACCGGGCCGGAGATGCCGAAGATCGTTGTCCCCACCAGCATCAGCCACGGAATCAAATACAAAAATGTGCGCTGCCGGGTGTGCAACAGCACCTCCGCACCCGCGACCCCACCGATAATGCACGTAATCAGCACAGTGGGCAGCAAGTCTTTGCGCACATCGCCGCGCAGCGTTGCTAACGAGGTCAGCTGCCCAGGCCACAGCGCAACCGTGTTGGTCGCATTGGCCTGCACCGGGGCGACACCCATGCCAAGCATCGCGGGAAACGAAAGAAACGAGCCGCCGCCGGCCATCGCATTCATCACACCGGCGATCGTGGAAGCCGCCAAAAGCCAGATGTAATGCCAGTGAGGTACGGCGGCAAGCGACATGCTTCCATTCTATGACTCGAGCATGTACGACTCGTATTTTGCTGTCCTTGCTAAGGCGCATCCCAAAAGGACAACTTGTCTTCATCCCGAAGAGATAGCTTATCTTGTCGTCCCGAAGGGATCTGCTTTACCGACACTCCCCAGGATTGAAACAGCCCTTAGCTACCGGCCTTCTCCTCCTGATAGTGCCCGATGTGGCTATAGGTCTGCTTGGGAAACCGCAGCGTCTTATATACGTTGCCGCAGTCCGGGTCGTGCTTGTCAGGAATGATCGAGAACTCCTGCTCTGCCTGCCACTCGAGAATGCGCTCACGCCGCGGGGGCGAGTAGTCCCGGCCCTCCACCTGCACCAGCATCTGCCTGGCCTCTTCCCCAGAAAAATCGTTATCCTTCGTCAGCTCAGCCAGCACCTCATCGTCCGTCAGGAAGTGCCGCGCGATCATGGAGAACGTCAACCGGCCATAGTGCCCGATATCTTCACCCCGACCGAGCGCATCAAGCAGATGCGCCATCATCGCGTCCTCGCGTAGCGCCTCAATGCCGCGCACCTCGGGCTCGCCGGCGGCATGGCCTTCAGGCGATTGTGCCGCGGGCTGCTTGCTTGCATCCATCGATCCAGGCTCGACCAGATGCTCACCGCGCGGGTCAGGGCGCGCCGTGCTGCTGGTGCCCTTCGGCGCAATTGCTTCCGCATCGTTGGCCTGCGCATGGGGTTGCCCTGCGTCCGGTTTATGTTTAACGTGCGCAGGCGTCTTTGCGGCAGTTGGCTTGGACTTTACCTTCGCCAACTCAGCCTCGGCCCGCTCCGCGCGCTCCACGGCATTCTGTAAAGCCTGGCTCTGCTCGTCCATCACAGGCTCATCCATTTCCACGGTACGTTCGCTCATGTCACCCCCACAAAGCTCGCCTGCTTCGGCCAACTTCGCCTTATCTTCGCTTACATCGGACGCTGGTCTACCCACTTCCGTTGCTCGTCTCGTTTTGCCGAATGCAGGAAGTTTTTACTGCGGTGAGAGTTCCCGTACAGCTTTTCTTGCCTACGCAGTCAGCGGCAAAGCGAGCCGCAAAGCCTCCTCAACATTGTCAGCCACCAGCAGCGCCCGGCGATTGCCGCGCAACATGCCTTCCCGCTCACACCCATCAAGGAACTGAAGCATTACGTCATAGAAGCCCGCGATATTGACCAGGATCACCGGTTTCGCGTGCAGCTTCAACGTCTGCCAGGCCAGCACCTCAAACAGCTCTTCAAATGTGCCAAAACCGCCAGGCAGAACAACGAACGCGTCGGCCATCTCGCCCATCAGGCGTTTGCGCGTGTGCATTGTGTCCACCACATGCAGCTCGCGCACACCCTGGTGCACCACTTCGAGGTCGACCAGAACCTGTGGAATTACGCCCACAACGCGTCCGCCGCCAGCCAAAGCCGTATTCGCCACCGCGCCCATCAGGCCAACATCGGCCCCGCCATAGATCAGCCCGATGCCGCGCTCGGCCAACGCACGGCCCAGCGCCTCGGCCGCGGCACGGTACTCCGGCCGTGCGCCGTCCGCTGCCGAGCAGAACACGGCGATACTCTTGCCTGCCATTTCGCTTCCCATGCGTGAAGCATAGCGTCTCAGCCACACACCCTTAAATCATGGCTGCCGAAGCTCTGATTTCAGAGTTATTGGAAGCGGAACTTCAGTCTCGCCGTTACTGGCTGGCTCCGCATGTGGCTTTAAGCCATCGAGGGCGTATTCGGAGGTGGATCGGACCTTTCCTAAAGCAATGCTTCTTTAAACTCTGGGGCAAGTGCCCGCTGGTGGCCGAAGTGCTCATCCGCAAGCCGCAACGCGGCGCTCTCGCGTGAGTGGCGAAGCTTCTCGTCCTTCAGCAGGCGCACGATCGCGTGTGCAAATGCCCCGGCATCATCGGCGACCTCGATCGCCTCAGCCGCCCAGCCCTCCAAACCTTGCACGCCAATGCTGGTAGAAACTACCGCCTTACCGAAACCGAGCGCTTCAACCAGCTTGATCTTGATGCCTGTGCCCACGAGGAGCGGCACAACGCAAATGGCCGCCCGGGCATACTCGTCCTGGAGCGCCGGTACAAGCCCTAGCACCTCCGCCCCGAGCCCACGCAAGCGTCCCTTCTCGGCCTCACTCAGACTGTCACCGACGCTACCGGCCACTGCCAGCGTGGCCCCCGGCACCTCCGCACGCACACGGGGCCAAACCGCCTCGAGCAGGAAGCGTAGCCCCATTTGGTTGGGCGGGATGTTGGACCCGAGAAACAGGCACCGGCCCTGCACAGCCTCGGCTGCATGAGATACCCGAGATTCCAGAACGATTGGGGTAACCAGCACCGTGCCAGACACGTGCGGCCGTACCGCCTCTGCCTCCCGCTCCTGCGCTGCCAGCACGGTGTCCGCACAGCAGAGCAGGCGCATCTCCTCGGCTTCCGTGATCTCGGGGCAGTCCAACGGCAGGCCCCCCGCCCGAAAGCGCCGCACCCGGGCCGAAAGCAGATCGTGCATCAGGATCGCTGTGCGGCATCCCGGGAGTTGCCCCTCTGAAAGCAGAGGCCCCCAAAAGCAGTAGTTCACAATCACGGTCGTTGCCGCGGCATCTTTGATCGCGCGTCGCGCCACCGCACATTCTGCCTGCGTTGGCGGTGTGAGATCCCAGGCTTCGGTGTAGAGCGCTGCACGGTACATGCGCTCGAACAACCGGCTCAGTGGTCGCAGCCACGCGCGCCTCGCTGCCATGCGCGCCAGGGCGCGGGCCCAGGCCTTCAGCCGAAACGGCAAAACATACCACCTACCGACGCGCAAATAGCCCGGGAAACAAAGCTGCACCCCTTCCCCTGCATCCACCGTGGCCCGAAAAAACAGGCGTGGCGAGCGGCTATACGCCGCCGTCGCGACCAGGGTGACCTCCGCGCCCTGCGCCTTCAGCAGCTTCAAAAGCCCGAGCGCATAGGTGGTGCTGCCGCTGGGTTGGTGCACCACCGGTTCGCGGGTCACAAACACGATGCGCGGGACCTCAGTACCTTGAAGAAGGCGAGTCATGCGTGACGATTCTATGCGCCACGCGATGGAAGGCAGGCTGCGTACTTCGTGCGCAACCTGCGCCATTGGGGTGATGTTGCCGGACTTGCCTAAGCGGTTTCGTTTGCAAAACGGCAATGGGCTCCGCGCTTAAGAGACCGCCAGTGTATTGCCTTGCAGGTAGTCGGTCACCGTGGTGAGCACATCACCCGCATGCAGGTGTGTTGTGCCGTTGACCGTCGTCACCTGGCAGCCCTTCTCGAGCTTCACCGCCATCTTCTGGCCGGGGGCGATGGTCATCTGCTGCTCGCCTGCCTTGAGGGTAAGCGCGGCCGCGGAGTCGTTGCGTATGCTGAAGCTGATCAACTTCATCTTTGCAGGGGCGCTATCCGTGCTATGCAGAGACGGTGTGGGCGGGAGAGCCAAGAGGCTTCCCGAGGCGAAGAGAGACAACGAGAGGGCCATGGCGAATGTGAGAATGCGACGGGTCATAAAACTACCTTCTTTGTGCAAAGTTTGTGCGCCCTCCACTGCCATGGTTTCAGTGGAGGACGACGCACTGTGTTGTACGCAATCCCTGGGGAAAAGTTCCTCTGCAACCCGTATTGTTGCGCCTCATTTCACATACAGCTCGCACAATTTCGGGGGGGGTGGGCGGATGGGGAACGTCCGGCGCGTTCCCGCCGTAAAATGGAGGTTGTGGCCGATCTGCTTGCCAACATGAACCCCCAGCAACAGGAGGGCATCCGCTCCGTCGACGGCCCTGTGCTGTTGCTCGCCGGCGCGGGCTCGGGCAAGACGCGCGTCATCACGCATCGTATCGCCTACCTGATCGAGGAGCGCGGTGTCGCACCCGATGCCATCCTCGCCGTGACCTTCACCAACAAGGCCGCGAAAGAGATGGAAGAGCGTGTGACCAAAATCCTCGGCCACTCCTCGCTCGCCAAGCCGACGCTCGCGACCTTTCACAGCTTCTGTGTGCGCGCGCTGCGGCGCGACATCGAAGCATTGCGCGTCAACGGCAAGGGCCTCACGCGCACCTTCGCCATCTACGACGAGACCGATCAGCAGGCCGTCGTCAAAAGCGCGCTGAAGCGGCTCGGCATCGACGACAAGCAGCTGAAGCCGCGCGTGGCCCTGGGCCGCATCTCGTGGGCGAAGAATCACATGATCGATCCGCAGGAATACTTCCTCGCCTCGACCAACCCGCTCGAAGAGAAGATCGCGCACATCTTCAAGATCTATCGCGACGAACTCTTTAAGGCCAACGCCTTGGACTTCGACGATCTGCTGCTCGAAGCCGTGCGCCTGCTCAAGAGCTCCGCCGAGGTACGCGAGCGCTATAACCGCAAGTACAAATACCTGCTCATCGACGAGTACCAGGACACCAATCGCCCGCAGTATGAGCTGATGAAGCTGCTCGGCACGCACGGCAACGTGTGCGTGGTGGGCGATGAGGATCAGTCGATCTACTCCTGGCGCGGCGCGGACATTCGCAACATCCTCGAGTTTGAAAAGGACTTCCCCGCCGTACAGACCATCCGCCTGGAACAGAACTACCGCTCCACGCAGATGATTCTCGAAGGCGCGAGCGCGGTGGTGGCGCAGAACACGCAACGCAAGGGCAAAAACCTTTGGACGTCACGCGAGGGCGGCTCGCTCATCGGCCTATATGAAGCGCCCGATGGGGAAAGCGAGGCGATTTTTATTGCCGATCGCGTGAATAAGTACCTCAAGGCCGCGGGCGAGACAGAAGACCTGCCGCGCTGCGCCGTGCTCTACCGTACCAACTCGCAGTCGCGGCTGGTGGAAGAGGCACTGCGCCGCTACGCCATCCAGTACCACATGGTCGGCGGCTTCAGCTTCTATGACCGCGCCGAGGTCAAGGACCTGCTCAGCTACTTGAAGCTGGTGCAGAATCCGCATGATTCTGTAGCGCTCGGGCGCGTGGTCAACTCCCCGCCGCGCGGCATCGGCAAGACTACGATGGACACACTCGAGCGTATGGCGCTCGGCACAGGCCTGAGCACCTGGGACGCGATCGCCCGCGCGGTCGAAGACAAGCTGCTGCCCGCGCGCGCCCTCACCGCGCTGGCGAACTTCCGCAAGCTCATCGAGGATGCGCGCGCGATGATGCACTTTGAAGGTGCAGATTTCGCCGAGAAGCTCAAAGCGGATATAGGGCAGGCCACAGACCCAGGCACGGACCAGGGCGCAGACCCAGGTGCCCCATCCTTTGCGGCTTCATCGCAAAGGGTGGGGTCCGCCACAGACTCGTCCGGAAATTCAGCCGAGGCCAGTGCAGATGACAGGGAAGCCTCCTTCGATTTCAACTTCGACTTCGGTGCCAACCAAGAACAGGCCCCACCCACCGTCAAGGCTAACGACGCCAATTCCGACTTCGACACCAGCTTCAATTTTGGCTTCGACTTCGGGCCGAGCGAAGAGATCAGCACGCTGGCTGCCGAAAATTCCGAGCTCCCCAAGGAAAGCGTTGGCAACGCGGACGAACAGCACGTCCTTCGCTCCGCTCAGGATGACAACTTGAAGGAGGGATCAGCGGTGGAAGCAGCACTGAGCTTTAACCCGTTCGCGCCGATCCCCCTGAAGCCATCCGCCGCGGACGGCATCCGCGAAAAGAATCAGGCGCGGCTTGACCGCATCGTTGCCGCCCAAGGCGGTGACTACGAGACCGCGAACGCAGCCGACCGGGCTGCTGACGAAGCAAAAGCCTTTCGCAAGCCCGGCGACCCCGCCACGCTTCCGGAGCTCATCAAGTTCCTCAACGACCGCTCCGGCTATCTACGCTCGCTCGAAGAGGAGGGCACACCCGAGGCCTTCAGCCGTATCGAAAACTTGAAGGAACTCGCCAACGCGGCACAGGACGCCACCTCGCGCGGCGAGACCCTGCATGAGTTCCTCGACCACGCCGCGCTGGTGAGCGATGCCGACGGGTACTCCTCCGAGGCGCGCGTAACGCTCATGACGCTGCACGCCGCCAAGGGCCTCGAGTTCCCACTCGTCTTCCTCGCCGGCATGGAAGAGGGCCTCTTTCCGCACGCACGCTCCATCACCGACCCCACGCAGATGGAGGAAGAACGCCGCCTCTGCTACGTCGGCATGACCCGTGCCATGGACACACTCGTCATGACCCGCGCCCGCCAGCGCCGGCGCTACGGCAACGACATGCCCGAGACCACGGTCGCCTCACGCTTCCTCGAAGAGGTCCCCGCCAAGCTCACCGAGGACCTCGGCTCGCCCGGCTACGGCTACAGCGACGGCGGCGCGCTGAGTTACGGCAACGCCTACGCCACACCCTATCCCCAGCGCGGCGACGGCAAACGCCGTTTCACCCCGGGCGACGACACAAACACCGGCGAGCGGCACTACAGCTACGAGGACGAGTCGCAGGAGTCCGGCAAAGCCGGTGCCGCCCGGCAGTACGCCTCGCAACGCTTCGGCGGCGCGCAGCCCCGCGCTGGTTCCGGTCCGCTCGACAATACCGCGGCTTTCTTCGGCAAATCCGGTGTGGGCGCACGAGGCACAGCGGGTCCCGGCAAAGGTCCTGTTGGCGGCGGCGCAGGGTACGCCCTGGGCGACAAACGCTACCCAGGACGCCCAAAGATGGACATCCCCTCTCCCACAGGGCGTACCGGACTGGGCAAGAACACCCGTGTTCGCCACCCCAAATACGGCGAAGGCATGATTGTCGGGCGAGAAGGCGACGGCGACGACGCCAAAATTACGGTATCCTTTACAGGGCACGGCGTGAAGAAGCTGGTGGAGAAGTTCGCCCAGCTCGAACGGCTGTAGGCATCACTCACCCCACGCCGGCAAAGAGTTCAGTAGCAAGAAATCCGGGTGCCCCATTCTTGCGCAGTTTCATCGCGAAAGGGTGGGGTCGGCCCACCAATTCAGCTTCAGGGAAGAGCACCGATGGCAAACACCACCAAGATCACCGACCGCACGGAGCGTAAGAAGATCAAGCGCGCCGCCCGCAAAAAGGCCACCCCCAAAACCGCTCGCACCTACGCGCGCGGCGAGCACAAGAAGAAGATTCGCAAGGCAACACGCGGCACCTCCAAGCGGTAAAGCAAGACGCAGATTCCCTTCGGGAATGACAGAAGATAGAGGGCAGAGCTTCGGCTCTGCCCTTTTCCGTGTCACTCCACTCTCTCCGCATACAATCGGCGTAACCCTACACTCACGCCCGCTGACGAGGACCGAGCCGCTGCCCCGACAAATCTTCGCCACCAAGTCCATTGACAAGCTCATCCAAGAGAGCGAGAGGCCGGAGCACTCGCTCAAGAAGACCTTGGGGCCGGTGTCGCTCACCGCTCTCGGCATCGGTGCGGTCATCGGCGCGGGCATCTTCACCGTCATCGGCACGGCCATCGGGGGCAACCCGTCCCGCATCGCCGATTGGAAAGAATCCCCCGTCGTCGATCTCGCCCTGGGGCTGTTCCATAACAGCGCCGGCCACGTCGCAGGCCGACCCGGTGCCGGTCCCGCGCTCGCACTCTCGATGATTCTGGTGGCCACCGTCTGCTGCTTCACCGGCCTCTGTTACGCCGAGCTGGCCAGCATGATCCCGATCGCCGGCTCTGCCTACACCTACACCTATGCCACCCTCGGCGAGCTCGTTGCCTGGATCATCGGTTGGGATCTGATCCTCGAGTACGCCTTCTCCAACATGAGCGTCAGTGTCGGCTTCGCCGCGCACCTCGTGGATCTGCTCGACTGGCTTGGGTTGCGACTAAGCCCAAAATGGCTCTCCCCTGCCTATCTTCCGCAGGGCCTGCAGGACCTCGCCGGCCACGACATCTACGCTCCCGGCTGGCACTTCGGCTTCAATATTCCGGCGTTCCTCATCGTTATTCTGCTCACGATGATCTTGGTGCGCGGCATCCGCGAAAGCGCCCGCACCAACAACATCATGGTGCTCATCAAGCTGGTCGCCATCCTCGTCTTTGTCTTCGTCGGCCTGCACTTCGTGCACACGGACAACTACCACCCCTTCGCGCCGAATGGCTGGACGGGCGTCCTCGCCGGCGGCTCCATTATCTTCTTCACGTACATCGGCTTCGACTCGGTCTCCACCGCCAGCGAAGAGTGCAAGAACCCGCAACGCGATGTCCCTATCGGCATCATCGCCACACTGATCGTCTGCACGGTCCTTTACATCAGCGTTGCGCTGGTGCTCACAGGTATTGTGCCGTGGCGCACGGTGATCGGCGATGCCGCGCCGGTCGTGAATGCGCTGAAGCGGCTCTCGCTCCAGACTGGTTCCCCACTGCTCCACTGGACGCGGCTGGTCGTGCTGCTCGGTGCCCTCATTGGCATGATCAGCTCGATCCTGGTCTTCCAGCTCGGTCAGGCACGCGTATGGTTTGCTATGAGCCGCGACCGCCTGCTGCCGGACGCCTTCTCCAAGCTCCACCCGCGCTTCCGCACCCCGGCTTTCGCCACGTGGTTCGCGGGCGTGCTCGTGGCCATCCCCGCCGGCCTCTTCGACGTCGGTACGCTGGCCGACCTCTCCAACATCGGCACGCTGTTCGCCTTCGTGCTCGTCTCCATTGGCGTGTTGGTGCTGCGCCACAGGCAGCCGGAACGCCACCGCGGCTTCCGCGTCCCCGGCGGCCCACTCTTCCCCGTGCTCAGCGTGTTCTTCTGCGTCCTGCTCATGGCCGGCCTGCCCGTGATCACCTGGGTACGCTTCTTCGTCTGGCTCGTGATCGGACTTTGTGTGTACGTGACGTATAGCCGCAAGCGCAGCGAGTTCTACAAGAGCTAGAGCTGTAGTATGCCTACACAATACCTGCGGCATCTACACACACCTACGAGCCGTCATCCTGAGCGCAGCGAAGGATCCCTGTATTTGGCCCGGAGCGCCAAGACTAATCGTAAGACCCCAAGCTCCTTCAGAGCTTTCAACATGACGTCAAAGGCTCTCTGTTCATTCTGTTCAACGAGCCTTCGTAAACATCCGCATATCGAAATGAAACGGCTTGGGCGAGCCTAGACTCACATGGGGCATCTCCGGATGCATCGGATTGAGCAGCGCATTCCACTCCCCGTCCACCACGGCGGATGGCACAAGCAGCGCTAGGGAACGCCGAGACCGTACCCACGCCGCACCCAGCTCACGCAGCTTCGGATTTCCCATCCGCCGCCAGTCCCTCGCCAGCTTTTCCGTAGGGATACGCTCGCAAGCGGCCTCCTCGAAAGGCAGCGTCGCGGCAAGGGAGACAAGATCGTTCGGTGCTACCAGCGGGTCGAGATGGACAAAGGTCTCCAGCGCCGCCAACGAAAGCGACATGGACGTGTACACCACCGGAACGCCTACCGGATGCCAGCGCCCGGAGAAGCGACGCGCGCCCTCACCGGAAAACGCCGTCGCGGCATGGAGCGCGCGGCAGATGCGCCAGACCTGCATCCGCGTTAGCTGTAGATGCCGTAATCGATGCGGCCCAGGACGGTCTCAACAGAGCGCACCCCGGCATCCGTGTCGAGCAACTCCAAGGGCTGCTGCCCTTCGAGCGCACGGTTCGGCGACTTCATCCAAAGCGCAGCCTTGCTCATATTGCCCAGCACCTCAATGGCATAAGCAACCAGCCGGGCAACGCGCAGGGTACGATCGCTCTCCTCCGCGGAGAGTCGCTGGTTCCCCGCCAGTCGGCGGCTCAGCGTGCGGTCGGAGACCCCGACCATACGCGCCAGTTGTTTGCGCTCGACCGCCAGTTCATCCGCCAAAATCGGCAGCGACCCCACCGGAATGCCCTCCCGGGTAAGCGTATGCAGCTGGGCGTCGGTGGTAACGTGTTGCTTCAACATCCGGCTCCCCCCGAGTACGGCAGCAATCGCAACGCTAGTCATAAGCCAATTGTCTACCACTCTACCGCCATTTGGCAAGCCCGAAATCGCGTCCCAAATACCGGGCCTCAGTGCGCGGCCATCTGCTCCGGATCCACCTTTGTCGTCTTTGCGGGCAGACGCATGACCCACACCAGCGGCGACAACGCAAACACCGCGACCGCCAGAATGAGAAAGGCATTCTTATACGCCAGCATGTTGGCTTGCAGGGACATCTGCGCATAGGCGCGTGCCAGCGCGAGGGGCTGCGCCATGGCGAGTGCGGTGTGCGTGGCGCTCGCAAACTGATTCGTATACGCCGAGATGGCATACCCGCCCGCGCTAATATTGGAAGCCAGCGAGACTTGATTGACCTGCGCCGAGCGAGCCAGAAACGTGGTCAACAGAGCCGTGCCGGCGGAGCCGCCCATGTTGCGCGCGAAGTTCGAAAGCGACGAGATCTGGTTGCTCTTCTCGCGCGGTACGCCCACGTAGTTCAACGTGCTGATGGGGATGAAGATGAACGGCAGCCCGACCATCTGCAACATGCGCCACACCGTGGCGGTCCCAAAGGACGTGTAAAGGTCGAGGCGCGTAAGGTTGTACAGCCCTGCCGCGACCGCAAGGTAACCCAGCATGACGGTCAAACGCGGATCGCCTTTGCCCAGCATGCGCCCGGCAATCGCCATGCCCGCCATCATCATAAAGCCCGCGGGCGAAAGCACCTCACCGGCCCGCTCGGCCGTGTAGCCCAGCAAGGTTTGCAGATACTGCGGGATGATCACAGTGGAACCGAACAGCACCATACCCAGCACGAGTTGCAGAAACACCGCGGTGCCGAAGTTGCGATTTTTCAGCAGCTTCAAATCGACAATCGGATCAGAGTGATTCCATTCCCAGAAGACGAAAAAGATCAGCGTCACCGCCGCCAGTGTGGCCGTGAGCTGAATCATGCCGGAGCCGAACCAGTCCTTCTCCTGGCCCTTATCGAGCGTGAACTCAAGCAGGCCCACTCCCACGGCGACAGACACGAGTCCGATGGTATCGACCGGATCGCGGCGCATGGTGCGCGCCTGGATCTCCGGCGGATCCTCGACCATGCGGTTCGACAGATAGAGCGAAAGCAGGCCGATGGGGATGTTGATGAAAAAGATCCAGTGCCAGTTGTAGTTGTCGGTGATCCAGCCGCCGAGGGTGGGACCGATCGCCGGGGCCACCACGACCGCCATGCCGTACAGCGCGAATGCCTGACCGCGCTTCTCGACAGGAAAAGTATCGGCGAGGATCGCCTGCTCACTGGGCGCGAGTCCGCCGCCCCCCAGCCCCTGCAGGATGCGCGCGATGATCAGAAACGGCAACGTCGGGGCCAGGCCGCACAGCAGCGAGCACACTGTAAAAATCACCACGCAGCCCATGTAGAAGCGCTTGCGGCCGATGCGGTTGGACAACCAGCCGGAGATGGGCAGGATGACGGCGGAGGCGACGAGATAACTCGTCAGCACCCATGTGGCCTCCTCCTGCGACGCGCCGACCGAGCCCGCAATGTGCGGCAGCGCCACATTCGCAATGGAGGTATCAAGCACCTCCATAAACGTGGCCAGCGTGACCGTCAGGGCAATCAGCCAAGGGTTATGTTTCGGTTTCCAGAGGGCTTCAGGCATATCAGTGTACTGATATAGCGTACCATCGGTGTATCAGGGGGCTGATATGGCACGTTCGCGGAATACAAAGGCAGCCGAGGCACGCCGCTGCAAGGAGGCCATGCGCGATCTCCTGCTCGCCTACCGCACGCGCGTTGAAGACACCATGCGGCCAACCGGCATCACCCTGCCGCAGTTGCGTGCCTTGCATGCCATCGAGCAACAACAAAATGATGTGAGTGCCGCCGCTATCGCGCGGCAGTGCCACGTCACGCCGCAGACCCTGCAAAGCGTGCTGACCCGCGCCACACGGGAAGGTTGGATCGTGCGCGGCAGCTCGCAGCGCAACGGACGTATTGTCACCGCCACACTCACTGAGGCCGGCAAGGCCATCCTGCGGCTCGCCATGCAGAACGCGGCGGCGGTGGACGAGCAGATCTGGCAAGGCGTGCCGCTGCAGGCCATGGAAGCGATGCGGGGCACGATCGAGATTGGTCTCGCGAATCTCGATCGCGACTGACTGGCGTACCGCACGCTGATCGACGCATCGTAGATTTTGATGCCCTTCACCTTTCTCTCCGCCGAGTGGCGCAAGCTGATCATGATGCAGTACGAGGTCCCGTCCGCGGTGCTTGAAAAGCGCCTGCCCCCGGGACTGGAGCTCGATCTGTACGAGGGCCGCAGTTTCGTCTCACTCATCGGCTTTCTCTTCGACCGTGTGCGCCTGCTGGGCGTCCCTCCGCCGTTTCACACGCGCTTTGAGGAGGTCAACCTCCGCTACTACGTGCGCCGCCCCATGCCGGACGGCAGCTATCGACGTGGCGTCGTCTTTTTGCGCGAGATCGTGCCCAAACCGATGATCACGCTGCTCGCCCGCGCGCTCTATGGCGAGGCGTACGCAACCGCGCCCACCGCCCATCGCTGGTCGAGTCAGGGGCCGAATGCCCGTGCGGTGCGCCATGGCGCGCTGCCGCTCGAGATCGAGTACGAGTGGAAGCATCGCGGACTTTGGCAGCGGCTGGGCGTACGCGCCGGCAACGGGCGCGAGCCGATGGCTGCCGGGTCCATAGAGGAGTTCATTACCGAGCACTATTGGGGCTACACCCCCCGGCGTGGCGGCGGTACGGCCGAGTACGCCGTCGAGCATCGACGCTGGGAGATTTACCCCGTTCAGGAGTACCGTGTGGCGTGCAACTTCGGCTCACTGTATGGGCCCGACTTCGCCGGCCTGGTCGATCGCAGCCCCGACAGCATCCTCCTTGCCGAAGGCGCCCCGGTCAGCATTCGATGGGGCGGAAACCTATGAAGCAGCAAACAGCAAACAGCAGGCAGCAGGCAGCAGGCAGCAAACAGGAAGTAGGAAGTAGCAAACAGCACATCGTGCTTACTTCCTACTCGCTATTTCCTACTTCCTGTTTTCTGTTCGCTGTTCTCCGCGACTTTGCACTGAATCTGAGCGTCTAACGCTAAGGTGTTTGCGTCGACAGCTCGATAGCCTTTCGGCGGACGCGGCACCGAAGGTAGGATCGTTTCTATGAGAACCATCGACGTTTCCCAGGGCGGCGTGCGCGTTCTGGACAGCCGCTCCACCGCCAGCCTGTTGAGCAAGGTGCTATGGATCACCACCGTCGGCTTCCTGTTTACGGCGGTCGGAGCCAAACTCGCGCCGGACTTCATGGGCGTGAGCATCTTCTTCGTCTTTATCCTCAATCTTGGCCTCATCTTCGCGATCAACGCCGCGAGCCGCCGCTCCTCGGGCTTGGCACTGGTGCTGTTCTACGCATTCACGACGTTGATGGGCGTCGAGATCGGCCCCTTGCTGCACGCCTACATGCGCGTCAGCGGCGGGCAAAGTGTCGTCTTCGAGGCGGCCATGACGACCGCCGTCGGCATGGCCGTCATGGGCATCATCGCGCAGATCGCCAACTTCAACTACCAGCGCGTCGCCAACTACGCCTTTGCCGCGCTGCTCGGGCTGATCGTGCTCGGCTTCCTCTCCATGTTCGTCCACTTCATCTCGCCCGGCCTGTACGCCTGGGCGACGCTGGCTATCTTCTCCGTGCTGCTGCTGGTGGACTTTATGCGGCTGCGCGACGGTGGCCGCGGACTCACACCCGTGCAGCTTTCGCTGAGCATCTACCTCGACGCCCTGAACATCTTCATCGCGCTGCTGCAGATCTTCGGCAATGGCAGTGGCGGACGCCGCCGCGGTAGCTGGAGCTAACAGAGAGACCTCCGCAGTAACTGTTGACCATAGAAGTATCCTCTCGACCGGAGCAGACGGCTTCATCGTCTTTGGAATGCGCCTCCGGTCGAGAGGACACGTGGTGAGGCGTGCCACAGCTACACTGGACCGATGTCTCGTATGAAACAAGCGGACTCGGCCGATCTGCGCGAATGGCTTCGCGCTCTGCCCAAGGCCGAGTTGCATCTGCACCTCGAAGGCTCCATCACGCCGGCGACCCTGGTCGAACTCTCGCGTACGAATGACGCCGTACCGCTTACCGCGGAGCAAGCGCGTGGTGTCTACAACTACCACGATTTCCGTAGCTTTCTAATGAGCTTTAAAGCCGTCACCGAACGTCTGCACACACCTGCGGATTACGAAACGATCACCTACAACATGGTCCGCGATCTCGCTGCCCAGGGCGTGCAGCACGCGGAGGTGTATCTCTCGATCGGCATCCTGTACCGCTTTGCGCGGCTTGACGTGGATGCCGTGATGGAAGCTGCCGAACGCGGCCGCATGCGTGCGGAACAGGACTTCGGCACGACCGTGCTGTGGATCATCGATGCCGTGCGCCACTTCGGGGCCGAGGCGGCGCGGCTAGTCTTTCGGAAAGCGGCCACCCTGCACACATACATGCCTTCCGTTGTGGGAATCGGCATCGGCGGCGATGAGGCAGGCGGTCCCGCGCAGGATTTTCGCGAGGTGTACGCCGAGGCCAAAGCCGCGGGGCTGCACCTCACCTGCCATGCGGGCGAATCCACCGGTCCCGAAAGCATCTGGGCCGCCCTGAATATCGGTGCCGAACGTATCGGTCACGCGCTCTCCGCACAGGCGGATCCGGAGTTGGTCGAGGTGCTCGCCCAACGGCAGATTCCTTTGGAGTTGAACATCACCTCCAACCTGCGCACCGGCTGCTGCCCTGCCCTGTTGGATCATCCTGTGCGGCGCTACTTTGAAGCAGGGTTGATGGTGACGCTGAACTCCGACGATCCGCCGTTCTTCGGGGCAAATCTGCTGGAGGAGTATGAACTCGCGCACCGCGAGTTTGAGTTTTCGATGGACCAGCTACGGGAGTTCGCCGCGAACTCATTTGAGGCGAGTTTTTTAGCCCCGGAACGCAAGCTCAAATTGCTCGGCGAGGTGGAGCGGTACGGCTGGTGAAGGATGTGGCGATTGGCCTTATAGAGGTCGATTGGTCCCACCAGATGGCACCGCCCAGTCTCTCAGGCTACACTTCGTGTCATTGCTCCTCAACAATCCCCGCCATAACCTCAAGTCCGTCGTCATCCTGAGCGCTATCTACGAGTAACAAACGCCATCGCTCGCGAGAAGGAGCTGAAAGGCTGGCTTCGATCCCGCAAAGTCGATTTGATCATCACCAATAATCCAGATTGGCAAGATCTAAGCGCTGAGTAGGGCAAGCCGCTGGATTTTCGCGAACCGGAAATTAAGTATGCCTTACGCAAGACTGATCGGCTGCACGAACACAGAGATCCTTCGCTGCGCTCAGGATGACGGCCGGGGAGAATGCAAGTGTTTATGTAGTCTCTTCACCTAGCGCTCAACGCCCTGGCGGTGCAGGCACCATCACCGCATCCGGATCGACCTTGGGAATGCCGAAGTGCCCACCGAGATGGGCCAGATCCAGCGGCCGCAGCATCCCCGAAATTTCGATAAGGTTCATCTGCTTCGGCGCGCGAATCAGCACGGCTACGTCGTCGATTTCGGTGCCATGGTAGTGCAGCCAAAGATCGGTGATCGGCTTGATGGGTATCGTCTGTTCGCGTGGGGACACGTGCGCCTCTACAAGATGTTTCCAGCCCGCCGCGCTGTACGCGGCACCTAACGCGACAAGCTCTTCCGGCACATAGAAAGCGGGTTCCTGAAAGCGATAGTTCTCCACCGTCACCGAGTTCAGCCCGGCGGATTGCGTGCCCAGCATGCTTTGCAGCATGTCGTGGTCAAACGTGAAGGCCACATGCGAAGCCGGCTGTGAGGTGAGCTGCGCGATCGCCTCCGTTGTCCCTGGGGGCTGCGAGGCGGAGAAACTCTGCGCCGGCACAGGCCGCGTGACAGGTGCTGGCGGCTGTTGCGTGTAAGCGGCCGTACAACTGAAGCCGGCGAGCGCCAGCAAGGCGAGAGTGCGCGGATGCCTCATGGGAAGCTTAGACCCCGGATTCATCCCATGAGTTGCGCTCCCACTCGGGATTGAGAATGCGACAAGTTTCAGCAGTCTTAAAGTGCCATGGCGCACGTGGCGTTCATCTTCGCGTCCGTTGCGTTCCGCTTTTAAGCGGTTGCCGCCCCAGCGACATAGTTTAGTTATTGCCCTACGTCATAGCTTAGCTAGGCTTAGCTACTGCGGCGGCCGGGGCGCGAAGTACCCCTTGCGCGCGTGCACCTGGTAGCGCTGATCGAGCGACACAAGGTAGATGGTGCGGAACGAGCCATCCTGCTTGAACTCCGCCGGCACATATTCCAGTGCATACTGCGAGCGCAACTCCTGCTCGATGTTGGTGAAGCCGATGCTCATGTCCTCGAGCCGCGTCGGAAAGAACGCACGCCCCCCTGTGGCATCGGCCATGCGCTGCAGAACATCATCGCCCTTGTCTTTGCTGGGGCTGACGTTGGTGCTGATGGTGTACACAATCGTTTCCGCGCGCTGGCACATCTTGATCGCGTCGGACTCCTGCGAGCGGCTGTAATCGTCGTCCCCGTCAGACACAAGCACCAGCGCCCGCCGTACCGGGGTCGCATCCTTAAGCGTCAACATCTGGTCGCGGCAGGTCTTGTAGAGCGAATCAAACAGCGACGTGCCGCCTCCCGGCCGCAGCTTATGTATGCCCGTATCGAGCATATCGATGCGGTTGGTGTAGTCCTGCGCCAGGTCCGTCTGCACGTCGAAGCCTTCCACAAAGGCACGATCGGCGGGGCGAAGGATTTGGAGAAAGAAGTCGATCGCTGCCTGCTGTTCGAAGCTAAACCGTGAGCGGATGGAGTTGGACGTGTCGAGCATGATGCCCACGCGCAACGGCAGATTGCTCTGCTGTTGAAAGCGCACCACGCGCGCCGGGGGACGGCCATCATCCAGCAGGCCGAACCCCTGCTGCGGCAGGCTGGTGACGAAACGGCCCTTGCTGTCCGTCACCGTGAAGACAAGATTGACCTCGCGCGAGAATACCGTGATGGTTGTGGTCCCTGGAACGGGGGGCGCGGACTCATCACGTGGCTGCAGCGCCGGCGTTTGCGATGCAGGCGCGGTTTGGGATCCCGTAGGGGACCCCGTGGACGCCGGGGGCGTTGCGGCTGTTCCCAATGCTGAAGGCTGCGCCGGCGGTTGCGTGGAGGGCAAGGCAGGCGTTTGCGCCACGGTGGGCAGAAAGGTTCCAACCAGCAAGCTGACCGCGAACAAGGGTTTTAAAAGTCGTGTGAAGGCCGCGTTCATCTCGCTTCTATCTTACCCAAGCGAGCGGTCCGCGTCGGACCTGTGCCTGTGCCTTTTCCGGAGCGAACACGCCGGAGAAAGTTCTCCAGCTCCGGGGGGACCGGCGAACGCAACGCGAGCGGCGCCCCGGTGCGTGGTTGCGCCAAATCCAACTCGGCGGCGTGCAGAAAGTTCCGTTGGAGCGTGGGCTCGGCAGCCTCCTCCTTCGCCACACCCCGCGACGCGGCAGCCGGCGGCGGCTTCAGCAACGCCCGGGCGCCATAGAGCGTGTCGCCCACCACGGGGTGCCCCAGCGCCGCCAGGTGCACGCGAATCTGGTGCGTGCGTCCAGTCTCGATGTGCACCTGCAGCAGCGTAAACGCTCCTAGCGGCCCGGGCTGGTCTCGGTCACCGATCCGTTCCAGCACGCGCCAGTGGCTCACCGCGTGGCGCATGCCGACGCCGTCCCCACGAGTGGTCATACGGATACGGCGCACAGGGTCGCGACCGATCGCAAGCTCAACCGTACCCTCTTCCTTCTCGATTGTGCCGTGCACCAGCGCGAGGTACACCTTGCGCAGATCGCGGGCGGCAAACATCTCGCTCAGCTTTCTGTGGGCCACATCGTTTTTGGCTACCAAGATAAGGCCGCTGGTCTCCTTATCGAGCCGGTGCACGATCCCCGGCCGCAGCGGATCGCCAGTCGCCGAAAGTTGACCTCCGAAGTGAAACAGCAGCGCATTCACCAGCGTGCCGCGATTGTGCTCCGCATCGCCCGCGCCCGCATGCACCGTCATCCCGGCAGGCTTGTCGATCACGGCCAGATCGTCGTCTTCATAGATGACGGTGAGCGGGATGTCCTCCGGCTCGGCCTTGAGCGGTGCCCGGTGCGGTTCGCCTTCAATTTCAATGCGTTCGCCTCCAGCGAGCTTCAGGCTGGCCTTGGCCACCTCTCCATCCACGCGCACCTGGCGATGATCCGTAAGCAGCTGCACCCGCGCACGGCTGATGTCCGGCAACGCCTTGGCTAGATAGGCGTCCAGACGCTTGCCCTTGGCCGCGGGCTCGGCTGTGAGGCTGTGTATCCCATCCTCAAACGCCAGTTCGGGATGCGCTTCGTGGTTATCCTGTACCTCAGCATCAATTCCCTGCGGTGACGGCCCTGCTGCTGCCGGGGCCTGCGCAGGGCTGTCGGGTGCACCGGGGGGCCCCTGTTCCGCATCGGCGGCCTCCCGCAAGGCATCGCGATGCGCGCGGTACGCCGGCTTCACCGTTTGCCGGCGTTTGCCCTTCTTGATCATGTTCTTCGAAGGCATCAGTGCACCTCCGTGTGCCTGGGTGTTGTTTCAGGTGTCGGCTGCACAGCGGCCATGGGTAAGCCGAAGTCCGGCTTGCAGCCGCGCGTGCTGAACAGAATGGCTCCTCCCAGCATAGCCGCGATGGCGACCCACTGCCCCGGCTCAATCCAGAGGTTCACAAGGGCAGGCACGGGCTGCGTAACCATGTCGAGACCGAAGGCCGTGGCCCCACCCGCGACAAACCCAGAGGCTGCCACCTGGCCTGGCGCTCGATGCCGCGACAAGATGGCTCTCCACAGCACCACGGCCAGCAGCAGCGCCGCGCCAACACCGTACAGCGCGACGGGATGGAAGCGCAGCGCTGAGCTGGTCGATGCACTAAGCGCCGTACTGGGCGATGCACTGAGCGCGGGCTCGCGTACCGCCCAGGGCAGATTCGAGGGCATCCCCAGCTCCGACCCATCGAGGGCATGCCCCAGCTCAAGAAATACGGCCAGCAACGCTGAGGGGGCGGCGTACACATCTATGGCTTGCCAGACGTCCAGCCCCTTGCGCCGCAGGTACACCCACACAGCCAGCGCCGCAACGGCCATGCCCCCAAGGGTCAACGAAGGCAGGCCCAGCACAAGCAGGGGGTAATGCAGGAACGCCACAGGATCGCGTAAGACGAGTAGCAGGCGCGATGCCAGAAAGCAGCTTAGGATCGCAAACAGCCCGGCATCCCAGATCGCCTCGGGATCCGCACCCACGGATCGTGCCAATCGTCGCGCAAAGGCCATGGCAAGCATCAATCCGATCGCGGCACACAAGCCGTACACAGAGAGGCGCAGTGGCCCGATGCGCAACGCGTTCACAGCAAAGACTGCATTGGCTGCTAAGCAGGTTGTCATGCGGAGCCGCCCAACCGTCGTTGGGCAAGAGAGGTAGAAAAGACCGACCCGCGGGGCCGTGAAGCGAAGCGCCGGTGAACCCGTCCTAAGACGGCGGGACCCAACCGTGGCTCTTTAGGCATTCCGGACTGGCGGACGCTGCACACCGAACCATATATACGAGTTGAACCCCTGTTCAATGAATGTTGGTTCAACCAGCGTAGATCGCCTCACCTGCTTTGCAGGCCGGTCTCTCTGCATCGGATGCTACCCGGCCTTGGCTCGATGTGCAAGCGCGGCTCCATGAGCCTTCTGTGGCATGGTCAAACTCCCATGCCTCGATCAAAGGTGCGCATCGCCACCTGCGGTTCCCTGCTTCACGTCTTCGGGAATCGCGATGCGCTCAAAATCCGCCGCCAGTTTCTCAAGTGCGCTCGCCACCCCCGCGCCCCCCAGGGGCTTGCCATGGCCAGGAGCCACCATCTTCGGTTGCAGTCCGGCCAGCTTGCGCACCGAACGCATCGCCGCGCCCCAATCCGATGTGAAGTAGCTCGGCGGTCCATGCAGCTCCGCCGGTTGCGCGAAGTTTGCTGCGAAAAAACTCTCCGCCTTCGTGGTGCAAAACGCATCGCCGACCAGGAGCGTTCCGTCGCTCTCCCGAAAGAAGCTGACATGTCCCGGCGTATGCCCGGGCGTGTGCAGCAGCGTCCATCCGGGCAGCTCAGTCAATACACATTGGCTTAGCTTCGCACCCTCTTCCGGCAACGGCTGCAGCCGTGCACGGAGGTCGATCGGCCCGCGCGGTAATGTGGGCGACATCAGCGGCATAACGCCACCGCCCGCCTTCCAGTCCGGTGCCGGATACTCCTTCTGCCCGGTCAGATACGGAAACTCCAGCGGATGAGCGTAGATCGGTATATTCCACTCGTCGGCGAGATCCTTTGCCGCACCTGCATGATCGAAGTGCCCATGCGTGAGCACAATCGCATTCGGCGCGCGGCCGAAGCTCTTCTCCGCCCAACTCTTGATGCGGCCTGCCGAGAGCGGCAGCGCCGCATCGATCAGCGTCCACGAACCGTCGGGGTGCGTTACCCCGAAGACGTTGACGAACGTGATCTTCAGCCCTTGCAGTCCCGGCGCAATCGCGTCGATGGACGCAACCTGATCTTCCCCAATCTCCACCTTGTCCACAGCGAAACCTCTGTCGTTCTAAGACGCTGCGAGGGGAAGACTAGGTGCCCGAAGACCCCGCCGCGCCGTCCTCGTCAGGAGTTCGCCTTCGCTAAACTTGTCGAAGCGACGAGCGAGTTACCTTGTGAAAGGGCAGGATTCAGTGCAGTATTTTTAATGGCTTAAAGGTCTTTTTTGTTTGTCATCCCGTAGGGATCTGTTGTTGTTCTTCCCTTTCAGAAAACAAATCCCTATGGGACGACAAACGAAAATTTGCCTACGGAGCAATCATTTGCTCTAGTACCTGTGTATGAACGTGTCGCGCGGCAGGCCGGAGTGCCGCGCACGACGAAGAGCCGTCTCCGCCTCACTCTCGTTCATGGGACCGCCGACGCTCACCAGATACGGTCCACGCCCCGAGGGGCTGAACACCTCAGCGCGAACTCCGCCATGATGCCGGCTCAGCCGTGCTGCCTTCGCGCGAGCCTGGTCTTCGTGGTTATACGTGTAGGCAATCACATACCAGCCGAAGGCAGCATGGGCCGCTGGCTGCGGCGCGGCCGCGCGTTCCCCCACGTCTGACGACGTCAAAGCCGCGGAGACAGGTGGAGGCGTGGCCACGCGAGCCGAATCACCTCTTGATGGAGCGCTCGCAGTCACGATGGGCGGGGTGGGGTTTGCCCCAGATTGCGGTGCCGGCGTTGGCTTGCTGCCCCCCAGCAAACGCCACGCCAGCAGCAGCGCCACCAGCACGGCAAGCGCGCCCAAGATCCACACAGGCTTTGAAAAGGAAGCGCGGGCGGGCGG
>CAXTUW010000031.1:0-48610 GCA_964247595.1 uncultured Acidobacteriaceae bacterium
GGAGGGGGTGGCGCGGTCAGGGAGGCCGTCAGTGAGTTCTTCGGCAGGGCCTCAGGGTAGAGCAGCGGAACAATGATCATCGCGGCCAGAATGGCACCGTTCAGACCGAAGGTGGCGATCATCCAATACTTCGACTTGGACTTGATCCTGCCGGCGGATTCAACCATGGAATCTTCGAACATAAGAGCAACCTCGAGGGCTTCAAGAGCGCAGCTTGCTTGCTTAGACACCAGGGTGGCAAGTTTTGTTCCCGGGCTCACAATTTCTATGGCGGCGGACAATCCCACGGAAGGGCCAGGAAAAGTTCTTCGTGTTCATTCTCAGTTGTCAGTGTGTTTCCTTGCCGGACCTTGCCCAGCAGCCGGAGTAGATACCGAGCCGCCTCAGTCGCTCAACCAGTACGTCACGAGCAATTGAACCCAGCAACTGACACCTAAGAACTCAGAACTCACACCTGAAACCTTATAACTGAGAACTCTCACCGCCGGACCACCTTCGCCGCTGGCAGCGCCGCCCGCTTGCCTTGCTTGGCACGCCAGTCCTGGTACGCCACCAGCATCGGCGCGGCTACCGCAATCGACGAATATGTCCCGATGAGAATGCCGACCACCAGCGCAAACGAGAAGCCATGCAGCACCTCGCCGCCAAACAGATACAGGCTCAGCACGGTAAGAAACGTTAGCCCGGAGGTCAGCACGGTCCGGCTCAGGGTCTGGTTGATCGAGCGGTTCACGACGTCGGAGAGCGTCTCGCGGCGGCTCAGAGCCAGGTTTTCGCGGATGCGGTCGAAGACGACAATCGTGTCGTTCATCGAATAGCCGATCAGCGTCAGGATCGCCGCGATCACAGTCAAGGTAATCTCCTGGTTGGTGAGCGAGAAGAAGCCGACCGTGATCAGCGTGTCGTGAAATACGGCCACCACGGCGGCCACACCGTAGATCAGCTCAAACCGGAACCACAGGTAGATCAGCATGCCGATCAGCGAGTAGATCGTTGCCAGCCAGGCCTGCCTTTGCAGCTGTTTGCCGGCCGTAGGCCCGACGATGTCCACCTGCTGCACCGAGAAGCCGGAGTCGTGATAATTGCCCTCGAGCGCCCGTTCGACTGCGGCACGGCCCTGGTCATGCGCCGCGTCCGTCGCCGTCGATTGAGGCAGGCTGATAATCACATCATTGGAGGCGGTCTGGCTCGTTCCGACGGTGTTCGCGCCGGAGATTCGCTGTACGTGCACGTCCCGCACGCCGGCGCTGGCCATCGCCGCGCGGATGTGATCTTCGTTGGGCGGATTGTTGAAGTGCACCGTGACCTGCGTACCGCCGCGGAAGTCCACCCCCAGCGGAAGGCCGTGCCAGAACAGCATGCTCAAGATGCCGGCAACCGAGAAAATCAGCGAGAAGGCCAGGAAATACCACTTCCGTCCCAGCCAGTCAACTTTTACTTCGCGAAACAGTTCCACGTCTTTGTTTCCTTCGGAAAACAGCTGCTAGCCTTTAGCTTCCAGCTTGCCCTGCCCTCTGTTTTATGCTGCTGCCCCACTCATAAACAGGGCCAATCATCCGAGATCCGCGCCACGGTGTTTCTAAGCTAGAAGCTAAAGAGCTTGCTTCTAAATCGATAGCGCCGCCCCACGCTCACGACGGCTCAGCAGCCAATCAAAGATGGTGCGCGATACAAATACCGCCGTAAACAGATTGGCGAGCAGACCGAAGACCAGCGTGACCGCAAAGCCCTTCACCGGGCCTGTGCCGAAGATGAACAGAATGCCCGCCGAAACGATCGTCGTAATGTGGGTATCGATGATCGTGATCCAGGCGTGCGCAAAACCGTCCTGAATGGCAGCGGCGGAGCTCTTGCCCAGCCGCAGTTCCTCCCGGATGCGCTCAAAGATCAGCACGTTGGAGTCCACGCCCATACCGATCGTCAGAATGACCCCGGCGATCCCCGGCAGCGTCAGCGTGGCATGGCTGAAGCCCATAAAGCCAAGCAAAATCAGCAGGTTCAAAAACAGGGCGATGTCGGCATTGATGCCCGCGCCGCGGTAGTAGATCAGCATGAACGCCATGACAGCCAGCATGCCGGCCACGGCGGCGAGCACACCCTGATGAATGCTGGTGGCACCCAGCGACGGCCCGACGGTGCGCGTCTCGAGATACGAGATGGAGGCCGGCAGAGAGCCCGTGCGCAGCATCATGCTCAGGTTCTGCGCGTACTCCTGGCTGATGCCGCCGCCGGAGATGCGGCCCTGGTCGCGGATCGCGCCTTCGATGTTGGCGACCTCGCGAATCTTGTTCTCGAGCACAATGGCCATCGATGAGCCTTTGTTCGCGTCGGTGTACTTATAAAAACGGTCGCCGGCCTCGGTGGTCAGCGTGAAGCCGATGTCGGGGCGGCCATTCTCGTCCGACGAGGGCTGCGCATCGCGGAAGTCTGTGCCTTCGACGACCGTGGCGCGCTTCAATACATAAAACTGGTCCGTGCCGCCATTGCCTGCCGTGCCCTTCATCAGCACGTCTTCGGCGGGAATGGCACCCGCGTTCGCAGCCAGGGCCGCCGCCTCGTCGGGATAGGGACCACCGACGACGGCATGGATCTCCAGCTTGGCCGTTGATTGAATAATGCTCTCGACCTGCGACAGATTGGTGACACCCGGCAGCTGCACCAGAATCTGGTTGTCGCCCAGGCCGTACTGCTCGATGACCGGCTCCGATACGCCAAGGTTATCCACGCGCTCGCGGATGGTCTCGATGGACTGCGTCAGCGTGCGGGCTTCAGCATCGCGGATCGCGGCCTGCTTCATCACCATCTGAAAGCCGAGCGGCGCAGGACTGACGTCGTACGCTGCATAGCCGTTGCCGTTCAGCACATCGCGCACAGCGCCCCCCTGCGCGGCTGACACGCCCGTCACTGTGATAACGTCCGGATGAGCCGGATCGCTTTTCGAGGCAGTCGCGCCCGTCGCCGCCAGTGCCGTGTTCAGCGATTGCAGGTCGCGGTCCGTTGTCGAGTTAATGGCCTCGGCCACATGCACCTGCAACACCAGATGCGTGCCGCCGCGCAGGTCGAGCCCTAGATTAATGCGGTTCAGCAGCGACTGCTTGAAGCCGCCATGCGGAATGCCGATGATCCCATAGAGAAAGATCACGACGATTGCTACGATGAAGCCCGCTTTTCCAGCTAGATTCTTACCCATTCAAGTCCCGTCAACCCTTGTGCGCCGTCGCCTCTACCCCGTGGCGTCCTTTGCGCGTCTTTTCTTCGCGATCGTTGCGTTCCGCCCCTTCGCGACGTTGCGTTCCGCTTTTGCTCTTGCGGCCCGCTAAACCTTTACATCTTCTTCCGTGGTCACCGCCGCAATCGCCGACTTCACGATCTCGAACTTCAGATTGTCCGGTGCCATGCGCACAATCACCGCATCGTCCTTCACGCTGACCACGGTACCGCGCATGCCGCCGTTGGTGGTCACCTTGTCCCCCGCCTTGATTGCCGCAAGTTGGCCCTGCCATTGCTTCTGCTTTTTCTGGTTTGGAGCGATCAGTAAAAAATACATCGCTGCAAACATCAGCAACAGTAATGGCAGACCGGTGAACGAGGCCAACCCTCCTCCGCCAACCGCCGCCAACATCGCAAAACCTAACGCACCTACACTCACCATCGAACCTCAAGGGGAAAACTGCCGGACGTTCCGGCTGGCACGCGCGACACGCACCACCGCGGAACCGCAACATGGCAGACAACGCGCACCCAAGCCTTCAGCATCGGGGTTGCGCTCCCACATGTCAAGATTTGTGTCACCGCGAATCTTGCCGCCGTGCCGTCCTGAGCAAGTGGGCGGCGGCGGCACCTCCAAACGTTTATAGAGGCCCTGCTCTGAATCTCGAATCAGACTTCGACAATAAAGGGCTTGTAAAGACTTACATTGCAAATACAACTTCGCACTCGCAGCTGCAATATCGTGCGTGTACAGTCTCCCTCGTGAGCAAATCCCCGGCACCACTCGCGACTGAACTCCCCAAGCCGCCGGGAGCGCAGCAGAAACGCAGCCTGCGAACAGAGGAACTGCTGCTCGCGGCAGCTTCTCACGTGCTGGACCGCGACGGGCTGGACGGTGCCACCGTCCCACGTATCGCGGCCGAAGCCAAACTCTCGCCCGCCAGCATCTATCGCCGTTTCGCGGATAAGGATGACCTCCTGCGTGCCACATTTCTGCGCATCCTCGAAGCCGGTAACGCCCAGAACGCCCAACAGCTGCAGGCCACCCCCGTGCGGGGCAAACTCGCCGACACGGCCGAAGCCCTCGTCACGACGCTGCTGAAACAGTATCGCGAGCATCCGCAACGGCTGCGGGCGATGAACCGCATGATCGAAGCCGCGCCACAGTCCCCGTTTGCCAAAGAGGCCCTGGCGCGGATCGCCGCAAACTCCAACCATGCGGCGGAGGTTCTGCTCGCCCACCGCGAAAGCATACGGCACCAGGATCCGGTGCGGGCTGCCCGCTTCGCGGTGCTCTCGGCGACGGGCGCGATTGAACTCGCTGTGCTGGACCAGACCTCGCTGTGGCGGGTGGCCTTGCCGTTGAGCGACAAAGCCTTCGCGGCGGAGTTATCGCGGCAGATGGTGGCGTACCTGCGACGGAAACGCTGATCGTGTCCACTGCCCTTTGACTTGTCATCCCGTAGCAAAGCGGAGAGACCTGCTTTCCACGTCTGCCTTCAATTTGGACTGCGCGTGGCGGTTGTGGAGTGGCGAGCCAACAGCAGGTCCCTACGCGGATGACAACGAGTACAAGGCAGGGAAACGTCTGCCGTTAGCCCACCGCCAAGTCCCCCCGCACGCGCTCCATCGTCTCCAGGTAAAACGCCAGATTGTGTATCGAGTTCAGAGTCGCCCCCAAGGGCTCACCGCTCGCATACAGATGGCGCAGGTACGCCCGCGTGTAGCGCCGGCAGACTGGGCAACCGCAACCCTCATCCGGAGGACGCCCGTCTTCGGCGTTATCCATGCGCTTGATGTTGAGGCGCACTACAGCGCTCGCCCGGTCTTTAGGATCCTCGCGCACAAACAGCAACCCGTGACGCCCGGCGCGCGTCGGCAGCACACAATCCATCATGTCCACCCCCATCCGCGCGTACTCCTCGATCTCGTCCGGATAGCCCACGCCCATCACATAACGCGGCTTGTCTTCCGGCAAAAATGACAGGGTATGCGCAATCATTGCGCGTGTCACATCCCGAGGCTCGCCGACCGCCAGACCGCCAATCGCGTAGCCCGGAAAATCCATCTCCACCAGTCGCTCCGCCGACTCCCGCCGCAGGTCCTTGTACATGCCGCCCTGCACAATCCCAAACAGCGCCTGATACTTCCTTCTTTGTTTGTCATTCCCGGAGGGAACCTGCCCCTGCCCCTGCCCCTCCACAGCGGAGTCCGCCGCCCAAGGTACCTCATACCGGTGCGCGGCCCAGTACTCCAGCGAACGCCGTGCCCAGGCATGGGTCAGCGCCATCGAATCCCGCGTGCGCTCCCAACTCGCGGGCGTCTCGACGCATTCGTCAAAGGCCATCATGACGTCCGCCCCCAGCGCGATCTGCACGGCCATGGAGTGCTCGGGCGAGAAGAAATGCTTGGACCCATCCAGATGCGATCGAAACTCCACACCCTCGTCAGTGACCTTGCGCAGCTTGGCCAACGAAAACACCTGAAATCCACCCGAGTCGGTAAGGGTCGGGCGATCCCAACTCATGAAGCGATGCACACCACCCATGCGCCGGATCAGCTCATGGCCTGGCCGCAGGTAGAGGTGGTACGTGTTGGCGAGGAGGATCTCCGCGCCTCGCTCGTCCGGGCCCAGCCGTTCGAGCACACCCTGTTCGACGGTTTTGACCGTGGCGGCCGTTCCCACAGGCATAAATACCGGGGTCTGCACCGTGCCGTGAGGCAGATGCAGAGCGCCGCGGCGGCCCTGCCCTTCCCTCAATGGGTTTACTTCAAATCGAAGAGACATCAATCCCGATTGTAGAGAGGCGTCTAGCGGCTTGCGGTCTCACTCTCCACGCGTGAGCAACTACGGTCGGCTAGGCAGGCGCTGATCATCGTCTGCACTCCTTCTCCGAACACCCGACCGATCTCCCCTTGTCGCCGCCCGATCTCGCCCTGTACTCTGCCAATCGCGCCCTGTTCCTGACCGATCGCGCCCTGGACGGCACCCACGCGTCCCATCGTTTCAGGATCGGTCGCTGCCCGCTGCTGTGCCCCGAGCGAGCGCTGTTGCGTCGCAAGTGGCTTCTGCTCCGCGGCCAGCACCTTCTGCTTGGCTTCGAGCTCGCGCATCGGTGCCAGCGTACGCTCCAAGTCGGTCATCAGGGCCGGTGTGTCCAGACGATAGAGGGCACCCCCCTCACTGAAGACGACATAGGTGCCAGAGTGGCTCTTGGTGTATCGCAGCAGCGGAGCCATTCCCGACCATTCACCGCTGAACGTGTTCACGGACGAACCGGCCACGTAGACAAACGCACGATCTTTTGCGCTCTTCGCCTCCTGCGGAGACTGCGCCCCCGACTGTATCGCCACGGCTGCGGCCAAAAGAGAAACGGCAAGCGCGATACGACGACGCTGTTGGGATGGCATGGATGTTCTCCTTGGTTAGGCGTTGGATGGGAGGCTTGCAACGAGTTAGTACCGTGGCCACAACATCAATCAGGGCTGCGGCAGTAAGTCTTTTTCGTTGTTTTTTTGCTGCTGCTGAAGCTCTTTCAGTTCCTGGTCGATCGCCTGTGTGTCGATCTGAGGAATGTCAATCTGAGGAATGTCGACCTTGGGAATGCCTATCTGAGGAATGTTTATTGGGGGCATTTTGGGCATCTTGGGCATCTCGAGCTTGGGCATGTCCAAGTACAGGCTCTTCCCCAGTTCATCGCGTTGCGCCCTCATCTCCGCCCTCGCGATGGCCATTTCCGCCATCATCTGCGGCCGCAGTGCCGCCATGGTCGGTCCCAGCATCGCGAGCTCCGGGCCCATGCCGCTTACTATGCCGCCCACATCGGGTAGATCCATCGAGGATCGGCTTCCGGCCTTGTAGATTGTGTGGATAAACGTCAATTCCTTCGGTTCCATGGTGATGATTGCCTGTTCAACCAGCCCATCGGTGCGGCGCTTGTTGCAGATGTCCGTGCTTTCGCCGGATTTCAGCTCCCGCGTATGGACAGAGCAGTGCCAATCCCCGGTGTTCAACTTGCGGCGAAACTCCTCCACATCTTCTATGCGGTACATCCCCGGCTTGTCGTACTCGTAGGAGCGCACCACGTTCAGGACCATGTTGTGCGCCCGTTTGGAATCCTTACCGTTGACCATGTCGAGGCTGTCGGGATCCATGCTGATCTCATTGACCTCGCTGGCACCCTTGGCAAACTTCTCCGTGCCCGCGAACAGGTCATCCTGCACCGTCGGGCTTGTGCCCTGCCCATAGGCCACCGTGCTCATCGTCGCCGCCGTACCCTGCGCCGCCGTACCTTGCGTACCCTGCGCCGCCGCACTGCCTGCGAGCGCCCCACACAGCACCACAGCACCTGCCGGCCATCCTCTACCCCGCTTCATTTTCATCACTCAACTCCCTTCCACGATCTTCTGCACGATGCGCAAACCGATATCCCGCTTGGTTCCTAGTCGCCGCGCAAAGCACCGGAGCGTTCCAGCTCTTCCCGGGTATGCGCCAGGACCTGATCCGTGATGCGTGACGCCGTCTCAAACTGCTGATTCGCGATCGCCTGCCGGTGCTCCCGCTCGCGATGTTGCCGCACATCCTCCGTAGCGAAGACGCCTCCGATCAGCGCGGCAGCGATCGCCGCGCCGCCCACCAGCCGCCACGCCCGGAACGGGATCACCTTGCCCCGCACACTGCTCTCACGGCCATGCTCCTGCGACACCTGCGCCAGCACGCGTCCGGCAAAACCCTCCGGCAGCTTCACGGGCCGCAGAACCGTGGCCAGCTCACGCTCAAATGTCCCGGTTTCGTTTTCCGTAAAGCTTCCCGCCGGCATCTGTTCAGGCTCGTTGTTCACGCACATACTCCTTCATCGTCACCGCTGCCTTTTGCCGCAGCAGCTTCAGGCCCCGCTGCAGATTGCTCTTCACTGTCGCGAGCGGCTGACCAAGCATCCGGCTGATCTCCTCCGGCGTCATCTCCTCGCCATAGCGCAAGATAACAGCCACCCGCATCGCCTCCGGCAGGCTCCCCACCGCCGATTCCAGGAGCTGCGCCATCCCATTTGCCAATCCTGCCTCCGCTGCCGCAGGCGTCCCGTGCTGCTCTTCAATCCAAGCCTCGGCGGCCGATTCCGGCTGCCGTACACGCCGGCGCAGCGCATCCGTTGACCGGTGCACGGCGACGCGCCGCAGCCAGAAGCGGATATGCGCCTCGCTTTCCAGCCGCTCGGCGGAGCGGTGCAGCTCCAGAAACACGTCCTGCGCGACCTCCTCCGCCGTGCTCGGATCGCGGGTAACGCGCAGAGCAATGGAGTACACGGTGCGTCCATGCGTCTCCACGGCTTGCCGGAACTCATCCCCGCCCATCATCATGCCTTCTCTCGCGTATACGCCGGGGGGCGCGCGCCGGGATGCAAAAGTTTTGCACAGCCCAACTGGACATCTGCGTGGCCCCCGCTCGTAATCCCTACGCTGGGCCGATACGGGAGGTCCGCATAACGCGTCCAAGCGGTATATGCGTCAGCTCGCGTCCCTGTTCCTTCTACTCTGCATAGCATGTGCCGGTGCGCCGCGCACCCTTTCACAAACGGCTAAAGCCACAGCCCCTGAGCAGGCTGCCCCGCCCCCCGATCACCCCACGAGTACACCCTACAGCGGCGATCTCAGCATCTTTGAGGAGCCGAACCGCGACAAGCTTCTGCAGACCGGCCGTGTCCTCGACACCCTGCACCTCCATCCCGGCTCCGCCGTCGCCGATATAGGGGCCGGAGGCGGCTGGTTTTCCGTGCGCGCCGCGCGTCGCGTCGGCCCGGGCGGCCACGTGTTCGCCGAAGACATCAACGCCCACGCGATCGACGCCATCCGCGAGCGCGCCGGTCGCGAGCACTTGCCGCAGATTACCCCCGTGCAGGGAACCCCCGACGATCCGAAACTGCCCGCCGATTCCGTCGATGCAGCCGTGATGCTGCGGGTCTACCATGAGGTCGCACACCCCGCGCTGCTGCTCGCGGCGGTGCGGGATGCGCTCAAGCCTGGCGGCCGGCTCGGCGTCATCGACCACCCAGGCCACGGTGACGATCATGGCATCAACGCCGACGTCGTTCGCGCCGAGGTGGAGCGCAACGGTCTTCGCTTTGTCGGCCTGTACGACTTCCCCAAGGGCGACCAGAACGACTATATGGAGGTCTTCGAGAAGCGTTAGGGCGTGTTGGAATACAGACCGAATCACCTCAAAGTATTTGGATGGTTCGGTCTGTATATCGCTACGGCCTGATGGGTAATCGTTAAACAATTTCAAAACCTTGCCATCCTGAGCGAAGCGAAGGACCTGCTTTTGTTTGACTTACAGCGATTCTCCTCTATAGCGATATGTCACGAGCGCAGCATAGCACTGCGGCAATTTCGGCCTAAATTGGGTCACGATGGTTACGAAAAGGTCGAAGGGCTGAGACGGGCGTGACCCCCGCTTCGACCTTTGGGTGATGGGCCCCGGTCGCGTGACTCGGCACACTCACTTCAGGCATGATCACCAGCGCAGAACTAATCGCCCCACCCGAGCCGCACGCGGAACACCTCCATGGAGGTTTTCCTGAGCCATCCTCTCTTGAGCACCGGCGTCTCGCTCCTGTAGGCGTCTTTCCGTCCCCCACCGGAGAGTATGCCCTCGAGATCCTGCAAGTCCCCTCCGGCCCAACCTCGTTTTCCGCGATCGAACGGGCCCGTCCCGACCTCCATGGCTGCATCGTCTTAGACAGCGCCCTGCGCGTGGTGTATGTCAGCCGGCCTTTGAGCCGCGTGCTTGAACTCCGGGACGAAGATTGGGGCCAGAACGATGTTCTCGAGCTCCTTAGCCCCCTAATCGAGAACCAGCCCGAGGGCCAGATCGGTAGCCAGATCGGTAGCCAGCGCAACGGCTGGCGCAACCATGCCGCCACGCCGTTGCGTGTATGGCTGGAGGCCGCGGTCGCCGGTCCCTTGGCTGAGGAAACCCCCGCACTACGGCTTGATTTCGATCCTGATCGCAGCCTTGAGGCCAGCCTGCATCGCATCGACGCCTCGCATTGGGTGCTGGGACTCGAAGAGCTCTCCGCACCGCGTGAGGGGCACCGTGACATGTTCGCTGTGCTCTACCATGACCGTCTCACCGGAGCTGCCAATCGGGCCCTCTTTGAGCACAAGCTCGATCACGCCTTACAACGGATGAACAACGGCTCGGATGAGAGCGTTACCGTACTGTTTCTCGACCTGGATCGCTTCAAATCGGTCAACGACACTCTTGGGCACGGCGTCGGCGATTCTCTGCTCGGCTTGGTCAGCGAGCGCCTGCGCTCCGGTCTCCGGGAGGCCGATACCCTCGCCCGCCTGGGCGGCGACGAGTTTGCGATTCTGCTGCGCGACGGCATCGATGAGCAGCGCATCACCGAGCTCGCTTCCCGGCTGATCGACCTCGTGCGCCGCCCTTATCTGGTGAACGGCCACGTCGTAAACGTCGGGGCCAGCATCGGCGCGGCGCGCGCACCCGAGGACGGCCGCACCCGCGATCAGCTTCTTCGCAGCGCCGACCTTGCCCTGTACCACTCCAAGAGCGCAGGCCGGGGCGTCTTTCATTTCTTTGCGCCCTCCATGGAGGAACGCGCCCAGGAGCGGCGCGCGATGGAGCTGGATCTGCGCAAAGCGCTGGTCATGCGGCAGTTTGAGCTGCACTATCAGCCGCAAATCGATGTCGAGAAAGGAACGGTGATCGGCCTTGAGGCCCTGCTGCGCTGGCGCCATCCGCACCGCGGAACCTTGCTCCCCTCCGAGTTCCTTCCCTTTGCGGAGGAGATCGGCCTGGCCATTCCGATCGGCAACTGGGTGCTCCGCACGGCCAGCAAAGACGCCGCGGTCTTTCCCGACAGCATGACGATCGCAGTCAATGTGTCCCCCGCCCAGTTTGAAAGCACAGAATTTTCCGTCGCGGTCGCGAGCGCTTTGAACGGGGCCAACCTCCCAGGGTCACGGTTGGAGATCGAGGTCACCGAAGCGATCCTGCTGCGGGACAGTGACAACGTTCGGTCCAATCTCCAGGCCCTGCGCAAAATGGGTGTTCGCGTCGCCATGGACAGCTTCGGCACGGGTTTAACCTCCCTCAGCCAGCTCGTGAACTTCCCGTTCGACAAGATCAAGATCGACCGATCCCTGATCAGCACCACGGTCGGCGATGCCAAAAGCCGAGCCATTCTGCGGGCCATCTCCGCCCTTGGGCAGAGCCTCGGCATTGCCACGCTCGCCGCAGGCGTGGAGACGCCGGAGCATCTGGCCCATGTGCGCGCGGAGGGCTGCCATTCCGTCCAGGGCTTCTATTACAGCAAGGCCGTTCCCGCCCGCGAGTTGGGGGCCGTCCTGGACGGCCTCGTCCATACCACCGACAAACATCTGCCCCGGAGGCACCATGGAACAGACACTCTTTAGAATCCTTTACTGCAGCCGCAACCGGACCGCGCAGGTCGAGGGTAAGGGAGCACAGGCCCTAAGCCAGATCTTTCAAACGGCACGCTTCAACAATAGCCGTCGCGACGTTACGGGCGCCCTCCTATACAGCTCCGGGTTCTTTGCCCAGGTGCTGGAAGGGCCGCGGGAGGAGATCGAACAGGTCTTTGAAAAGATCCAGTGCGATCCTCGCCATGGCGACGTCACCGTGCTCGAGTGCTCTGACATTGAATCCCGTGACTTTCCCCAGTGGTCGATGGCGCGCGTGCTGCCGGTCACAGCGGTGCAGGCGCAGGTCACCGGCACGACTCTGGGCGAGGCTATGGGCAACGCTGAGTCAGGTGGGCGCAATGTCCTCGAATTGTTGCGCAGTCTTGTGATCCAGGAGGATCAGGTAAATGCTTAAGGCATGGCAGCCTGCAAAGCTGACCCTGCCAACCGGCCCAGATTGCACTAGGACCATGGAGTAGGCACTGCGAATATTTTCGCAGCGGATTTTGGCTAACCTTCATTCCATAGGCACACAGCGGCCTCGGCATGGGCCCATTCCTGCTCCGCCCGGCACCCCTCTGCGACACTGGAGCTATGCCATCTCCTGCTCAGGCCGCCGACGTTCTTGTTCTCGGCGCGGGTGCCGCGGGCATGATGTGCGCGTTTGAAGCGGGACGGCGCGGCCGCCAGGTCATGCTGCTCGACCACGCTGACCGGCCCGGGCGCAAGATCCTTATCTCCGGCGGCGGCCGCTGCAACTTCACCAACACAGGGACGCGGGCGGATCATTTTCTCAGCGAAAATCCGCATTTCGCGCGTTCGGCTCTCGCCCGGTTCACCCCCGCGGACATGATGGCGTTGGTAGAAAAGCATGGGATCCGCTATCACGAAAAGACCCTCGGCCAGCTGTTCTGCGACGATTCGGCTCGCCGGATCGTCGCTCTCCTGCAGAGCGAGTGCGCTGAGGCCGGCGTCGTCCTGCGCTGCGGTGTACAGGTTTTGGGTGTTCGACAGCTACCAAGGCAGGCCGGCACGGACAATGCCGCTCCGCGATTTGCCGTAGAAACGAGCAGCGGAGAGATCGAGTGCCGGACACTGATTGTCGCGACAGGTGGCCTCTCCATTCCCAAAATGGGCGCGACCGGACTGGGTTATGAGATCGCTCGCCAGTTCGGCCACCGGATCGTGGAGCCGCTGCCGGCGCTTGTGCCGCTTGTCCTCCGTCCGGAGGATCTGGCTGACTGGAGCGACCTGGCCGGCATCTCGGCGGAGGTCCTCACCCAGGCCGTGCCAGCCCCCGCGGGGGCCGATAGCGCACGTCCCGACCGCAAACCTGCCCCGTCGCGAACTCCCCGGGGGAACCGTGGACAGGCACCTGCCTTTCGCGAAAAGCTGCTCGTCACGCATCGCGGCCTGAGCGGGCCGGCGGTTCTGCAAATCTCCTCATACTGGCGTCCTGGAGGGGAGCTCTGCATTGACCTGGCTCCAGGGCAGGAGGTGCTGACGTCCATGAAGGCCAGCAGCGCCGGGCGGGATGCCAAAGCGATGTTGGCCATGGTGAAACGGGTACTGCCGGCGCGCCTCGCCGAACGTTGGGTCGAGTTGCAACTCCGCGCATCTCCGGACTGGACAAACGCTGGGCTGGATCGCAGCGAGACCGCTCTGCACTGCTGGCGTGTCAAACCCGCCGGCACCGAAGGCTTCGCCAAGGCAGAGGTGACCGCCGGCGGCGTCGACACACGCGAACTCGATGCGCGAACGATGGAAAGCCTGCTCACGCCGGGGCTCTACTTCATCGGCGAGGTTGTCGATGTCACTGGATGGCTGGGCGGCTATAACTTCCAGTGGGCCTGGGCAAGCGCCGCGGCTTGCGGCCGAAGCCTTTCATGCTGATTACCAATGGATGTGCAGGGTTATCTTTGCTTGTCATCCCGGAGGGATCTGCTGTTGTCCTTACCCTTCTGCATGAACTGCAAATTGCTACGGGAATGTAGTTGATTTCTCAGCGTAAGATCCCACAAATGAATTAGCCACTTACTGAATCACCAATATGAGGTTTACGGCATGCGTGATTCCCGCCGTGGCACCCGAAACGAGGATGTTGTACGTCCCCGCAGGTGTCGGCG
The DNA here is from genome assembly GCA_964247595.1 of uncultured Acidobacteriaceae bacterium. Taxonomy (GTDB): domain Bacteria; phylum Acidobacteriota; class Terriglobia; order Terriglobales; family Acidobacteriaceae; genus Granulicella. The sequence continues at coordinate 13,782 of CAXTUW010000031.1, forward strand.
TCAGAACGCCTGCGCCCCCGCCGCTACCGCCGGCGAGCGGAATCTCGCGGGCCGTGCCGCAACCCGCCACGCCTGCCATAGCGGCCAGCGCGATGGCGGCAACAACCAGCGGAAACGCTGCCGAACGCCTGGCCCATGCGGAAAACCATCGCCGCCTTCGAGCCCCAAACCAGCCCAACGGCATGGCAGCCAGCAGAAGCTCTTCTCGCCCACGCTGAGGCCAAAGTTTGCCCGGCCGCCCCTCGGCTGAGGCCAGGCCGGTCTGCACCACGACGGAGACCATGACATCCCCGCCCAGCGCAGCCGCATTCGGGCTGACCGTGCATGTGCTGTAGGCTGGCGCGCCGGTGCAGGTGAAAGCGACGTTGCCGCCAAGCCCGGAAAGCGAGCTCAGCGCCAGGGGAAAGGTTGCCGAACCTCCACTGGCGACCGTTACCGTAGTGGCCCCGTTCGGGATGAGGCTGAAGTCTACGCCGGTGCCGCTGAGATTCACGGTCTGTTTGCCCAGGGGTGCATTGTCGGTGAGGACCAACGATCCCATGCGCGGCCCCGCGGCTGCCGGTGCAAAAAACACGGCCATCGCGCACGCACTGCCGGGATCAAGGGTCGCTCCGCATGTACTTGAGGCGATTGCGAAATCGCCGCCGATGGCTGTAGACGATATTGCCAGCGGAAGCCCGCCGTTGTTGGTCAGGGTCAAAGTCTGTGGGGGCGCGTTCAGCCCTACGCCAAACGCGCCAAAATCGAGGGACCGCGGCGAAAGCGAAACACCCGGGGGCGCCACGCCGGTACCGTTCAGGGTCACGATCTGAAAGCGAATCCCGTCTGTAACGGTGAGCGAGCCTGTGCGCGTCCCAACCGCTGTCGGAACAAAGGTCACGCTGACCGCGCAGGTGCTGTGCGGAGCGAGCGAACTGCCGCAGCCGTTCGTGGCAGTGAAATCACCCGTCGTGACCACGGCTGAGATCAGGGTCAGTGCCACGTCACCGGCATTGGTCAGGGTGATCGCCTGTGGCGCGCTGAGGGTACCGACCTGCTGTTGCGGAAAGCTCAGCGACCCGGGCGCGAGCGTGTCGGTAGCGGGAGCCTCGCCCGCACCGCTGAGCTGGGCGGTCTGGGTCCCTGCGCTGTCGGTGACGGTCAATTGTCCGCTCCGCGAGCCGCTGGCTGTGGGCATGAACGTGATTACAAGCGAGCAGCCGGTCTGCGCGGACAGACTCGCTCCGCAGGTGCTCTGCTTGAGCGCGAAGTCACCGCTGATGGTGGTGCCTTGCAGCGCAGCTGGACTCGCCCCGGTATTTGAGACCGTGACGATCTGCGAAGCGGCGGTCCCGTTGACCACGGTGCTCGGGAAAGTGAGCGATAACGGCGTCAGCACGATAGCCGCCGATGCCGTGGCCGTGCCGGCGAGCGCGGCAGTCACCTGACCACCGGCAATGTTTGCATAGATGGTCAACAGCCCGGCGCGTGCTCCCGTTGCGGTTGGAGCAAATTGAACGAAAACGGTACAGGTGGAGCCGACCGGAATTGTCTGCCCTGAGCACGTATCGTTCTCGACGAAGTCACCCGTGATGGCGATCGCGGAGATCGTGACCGGGGCATTGCCGTTGCTGGTCAACGTGACCGTCTGCGCGGCGCTCTCGGTGGCTGCCGGTTGAGCGGCAAAGCTCAGCGCCGTGGGGTTCGCGACGAGCCCAGGCTGCAGCGCTGTGATCGCGCTCAGCAGCGGCGTCTGCCACAATCCACGGCCGTAGGTTGCGGCACGCAGCATGCCGAGCCGGCCATCGCCGGTGGATAAGCCTGCACCAGCCTCCAGCTGCGTGACGGGCGCGTTGGGCAGACCGGAGCCCAGCGGACTCCAGCAGTTGGCGGTGGCGCAACTGGCTATATTCCGGGTGACGTACACCCCGGTGTCCATGGCGACATACAACGTATTCGCGTCATTCGGATCCACGACCAGGCTGTTGGCCGGCGCATTGGGCAAATTGGCACTGACATCGGTCCAATGCCCGCCGAAGTCGATCGAACGATAAATGTGCGGAATGGCAGCGACCTGACCAAAGCCCATGACGGTTGCGTAAACCGTTCCTCCGGTTGGGTCATGGGTATCCGGCACGACGGCGGAGATGTCAAAGCCGTATGCATTGAAGAGGCTGCTGCTGTTGGTTACGGGGCCGTTGGCCGCGTCGGTCCAGGGTGTGCTGCCGCCGGCAGTATTGGCCGCGGTGATGACAAAGACATGCCCACCCAACGACCCGCCGCCACTGAACACGCCAGCCATCCCCGCGTAAATTACCTCCGAGCCGAGATGCGGCGCGTTGCCCGCCGTGGCAACAGGGCCGCCCGCTCCCAGGGAGCGAACGAGGGCGCTCGACAGGGTACAGGGTGTGGCGCTGCCGTCCATGGCAGGACTGAGGGCATTTGCCGCACCCCAGCCCGCACCGGACCTCGCAGGCCCGCGCCAGACACGGCAGGTCGCTGTGATGAGGTTTCCCGGTGACTGCGGATCGAGCAGCGTCGGCGCATCGAGCAGCGCGGCATCGTTGCTCACCTGCGGCTCGCCCACCGTTGCTCCCCCGAGAAAGTCGCTGGGTGAGCATGCGGCCCCCAAATCACACAACGACAGGTTCACACCGGCTCCGATCGCAACGTACCAGTTCGCCGCTGCGGACGGATCGATCTGCGGAAAACCACCCTCCCCGGCAGATAGCTGCGGCCAGCCTTCGAGGGTGCTCGCCGCCGTCGTTGCCGCGGAGCCGTTGGCCCCCAGCCCGGCAAGGACTGTGTCCGCACCCGACGAATCCTCTGCAAAACCGACTATCTCGGCCAGAGAGCCACCCTGCCCTATCGCGCCGTTCAGGTTGTCGAAGTGAGTTACATCACTCGGCGAGCAGGCCGGTCCCGTTTCCGCCACACCATCGGTGGAACGCCACAGCCCGCCGTCATTGCCCAAGAAAACGAGGGCGGGCCCGGAGCCCTGCATGGAGACAGCCAGCACGTGCTGTGCGGGTGCCACTCTCGCTGTCGCATTGCAGCCGTTCCCGGCGTTGGTCGTATTGCGGAACGTGCAGACAGTCGCGCCGGCACTCAAATCGCAGCGGTAAAGGTCAATCGTTCCCGCGAAAAGCAGTGTCCCGTCGGCGATGTCAGGCACCGCGGCCAGGGTGAGATTGTAGGTTCCTTGAGCGATGACCTGAACCGTTCCCGGCGCGCCCTGACCCACCTCCAAAGCTCCATTATCGATGCGATTAGCGAAGACCGGTGCCACGTTCGCACACGCTCCGGAGGCGTTGGCATGGCACAGGTCCTGCCAGAGCCCCCCGTCTGTGCCGTTCGCGTCGACGGAAAGAGCGTAAATATCACCGGTGGCCGGCTGCACCGTGAGAACGCCCCGCGCCAACGGGCAAGCCGTACTGCCTATGCCGTTGGGACCGACGGGGCAGTTCACGGTCGTCAGTCCAGCCCCAGGCTGATGCACGAGCCGTTGCCACGTTACACCGTCTGGCGAGCTGTAGTACCCGTGTGCACCCAGGGCGGCAAGAAACAGCCCACGCTGCGCATCCCAGACGACCGAAGTGGCGTTGTTGCCAGTCTGCACAGAGCCGTTCCCCACGGGCGTCTGCACGATCTGCGTGCCGTCGTACACGACAGCCATGTGCCACGTCAGCCCGGCATCGGCTGAGTAATATAGGCCCGGTGCCGCATCGAGGTGCACGGCACCGACGACCTCGCCTTCGAGAGAGGTCGTCATGGCGGCCACAGCCAACGTAGGCGTTGTAGTGCTCCACGCGAGACCTGCCGTTGCCAGGCCGGCGAAGGAATGGTTGCCATGCAGACCATCCCTAGACCCCGTGATGAGGGTCCAAGTCTGGCCGCCATCCGGGGAGCGTAGCAGTCCTTCGCCGTAGTAGGAATCCGTCGCATCGTTCGGATCGCCTGTGCCCGCGAGTACGATTCCGGTGGTGGCCGGCTGCACGGCAACGGTGCCTATTGAAAGCGATGGGACCGTAGTCGCGCCTTCATTGGCTGAGAAGACGGACAGTGTGTCCGTCAGCGGAGCAAAGCTGACGGACGCCAGCGGACCGGCGGCGTTTGTGCTCTTCCACACGCCTCCCCCCGTGGTGCCCAGCCACACGGTGTTGCCGGTCACGTCGTTAGGATCGAGCGCGATGGACGTGATGCGCCCTGAAAGGGCCCCATAGGCCAGCGAGGTTACCGTCATCGGGCCGAGAGGCTGCCACGCGGCTGTGAGATTCGCTATGGCAAGCTCGGGATGAGGCCCACGCGTGTTGAGCGAGGCTGTCCGGCGTGCTTTGGCCGCGATAACGGCCTGGGCAAGCGCTAGGGGCACCTGTGTTGTCGCCGGGGGGGCCACCGAACGACCGGCCAGAAAGCGCTGTGCACGTACACGCGCGGCCGCGGCGTCGCCCAGCGCGGGTCGTATCGGGCCCTGTTGCGTGTACCCTGCGGGGCAGAGCAGCGCAGCAAGACCGAACACCAGGGACGCGAAAAGCGCCCACCCGGTCGCGCGGTTGAGCGCGGCCCGGATGGACATGGAGAGCCGAAGACGGCTTTGGCTCGCGAAACGACTCGGCGGCAAGCGGCGGTCCTACGGTGAGAGAAGCAGAACTGTACGGCCGGCCTCCAGAGAGAACGGCCAGGACAAGCGAGTGAAGACGGCCCAAGTCGTGAGGAGGCGTTCGGAGTTGCCGCACGCCCTAACCCAACTCGGGACTCCTTGAACTTACCCAGGCCGGCGTTCCCGGTCACTCCCCACAAGGTGGGATTTAGCTGTGACCTAAGACCGGATGCGCCTCATACGGTGCCTCTAAACGCGACACTTCGTCGCTCGTCAGCTTGACATCCAGTGTCCCCAGGGCCTCGTCCAGCTGATACATCTTGCTGGCGCCGATGATGGGCGAACTGATGCCGGGCTTGCCCATCACCCAGGCCAGCGCTATCTGCGCCGGCTTCACGTTCCGCGCCGCCGCGATTTCCACCACGCGATCCACAACGTCCCAATCGGTTTCGCGGTTGTACAGGCCGTGCCCAAAGGTATCGGTGCGGGCGCGCGTCGTTTCACTCCTGCCGTCACCACGGTTGCGGGTACCGGTGAGAAAGCCGCGGGCCAGCGGGCTCCATGGAATGCAGCCCACCCCCTGGTCCAGGCAGAGCGGGATCATCTCACGCTCCTCTTCGCGGTAGACGAGGTTGTAGTGGTTCTGCATGGTGACAAAACGTGCGAGCCCATGGGTCTTCTGGAAGTTCAGCATTTTTAGGAACTGCCAGGCATACATACTGGACGCGCCGAGATACAGCACCTTACCCGCTCTCACGACTGCATCGAGCGCCTCGCAGGTCTCCTCGATGGGCGTGGCCGGGTCGAAGCGATGAATCTGATACAGGTCCACATACTCAACCCCCAAACGCTTCAGGCTTTTATCGATCGACTCCAGGATGTGCTTGCGCGAGAGTCCACGATCGTTGGGCGCTTCGCTCATGGGTTGATGGACCTTTGTGGCCAAAACGATATCCTCGCGCCGGGGCAGATACTCGCGCAGCAGCTTGCCTGTAATCACCTCGCTTTCGCCCACTGAACACATATCGGCGGTATCGAAGAAATTGATCCCGGCCTCTACGGCGCGCTGCACGAAGGGCCGTGCCTCCTCCTCATCCAGCACCCACTCACGCCACTTCTTCGAACCATAGGTCATCATGCCAAGGCAGATGGGTGAAACGCGGATGCCGGTGGTGCCCAGCGGTACATAGTTCATGAATTGTGGTTCTCCTCTGCGTATAGGACGTCCGATCCGCCTGCCCTGATTCCCATTCAGGGAATTCCGGCACGGATTTGGGGCACGGATTCGACGCTCTCGCACCTCTCCCGCCCCCCGTCCTGCATCGAAGGAGTGGTGGTGCGATGCGGCGAGATCCTTTCAGAAGTGCAATGCACTTTGGGAAGTACCCCCGCGCGGCACCCGTACGTGAAAGGAAAGCCATGCCCATCCCTTTAAAGCGCCTGCTTATCTCCTCCGTGGTCGCGCTCCCCTTGTTGCTCAGCCCTGCCATGCAGGCGCAATACAACGGGCAGTACAACAATGGGCAATATAACAATCGCGGCGGTGATAACCAGTACAACCATGGCGGCGATAACAACCGCGGTGGTGACAATAACCGTCACAGCAATTTTTCCCAGGGTGCCTATGAGGGCGGCCGGGGTGGTGGTTACGACCAGGGCCGCAACTACGGCCGCGGCGATGATGGAAGATACCAGGGCCATGGCATCGGCACGGGCAAGGGTGCACTGATCGGCGGTGCTGGCGGTGCGGCGCTGGGTGCGATTTTCGGCGGCGGTCTTAAAGGGGCCGTGATTGGCGGCGGTGCCGGTGCGGGTATCGGAGCTATCGCAGGCCACGAGCACCAGCAGCATGAGCGGCGCGACTATAACAACGGCTACCCCCGCTAGCAGTGGGTCGCCTGCCCACGACTGCAACCAAGTTCAATCACCCTACCCTGGAGTTCTCATGCGCACGACTTTGACTTCCTTTGCCCTCGCCGCCACCCTGCTGATGGTGCCGGCGACGACCTTCGCCCAAAACAATGCAAACATTGCTCCCAGGTCTGCGAATGCCCAAACCGCGGCCAAACCCAACTGGAGTATGGATGAGCTGATTACCGCGACCGTGCATCAGGCGTGGCTGCTCAGCGGCCGCAATGAGGCCACCTTTTTTGAAATGGTGACGCAACTCGCTGAGGTCTCGGCCAAGAACCGCAACCTTGAACTACCCGAAGATGCAGCCGCAGGCCGTCGTGTTGGAGAAATGATTAAGCTCTCCGCCAAGAGCGACACCGACCAGCTGCTCTATGAGGTGGTCGACACGGCTGTGCGCAAGGTTGGCAAGCCGCTGCCCGCCACCGCCCACAAATAAGGCTGGAGGGGACAGCAACGCTATACTGCGGTGTGGCTATCCTGTCCCCTTCCCGCTCCTCTCGCCTTAAGACGCTTGCGCATCCATTAGATCTGGCCGAGGGACGTCGCATCCGCTCTACCACTGTGCTCTGCGTGCGGCGAGGCAATTCAGTTGTCATGGCCGCCGATGGTCAAGTAACCCTTGGTGCCACTGTGATGAAGAGCGCCGCGCGCAAGCTGCGCCGGCTCGGCAATGAAAAAGTCCTGGCCGGCTTCGCAGGTTCCACGGCCGATGCCTTTGCGCTGCTCACACGCTTTGAAGCCAAGCTGGAACAGTACAGCGGCAACCTCGGCCGCGCGGCTGTGGAACTCGCCAAAGACTGGCGCACCGATAAACTCCTCCGCCAACTCGAAGCCCTGCTCATCATCGCCGACGCACAACACATCTATGTGCTCTCGGGTGATGGCGATGTTATCGAGCCCGATGCCACGGGCGATGGCGTGATTGCCACCATCGGCTCCGGTGGCATCTATGCGCTGGCAGCGGCTACGGCGCTGATCGAGAATACGCAGTTCTCTGCGCGTGAGGTAGTCGAGCGTGCAATGAAGATTGCCGGCGACATCTGCATTTATTCAAATCAGTCCATTGTGATTGAGGAGCTTAGTTCAGCCCAGACCAGCTCGCAGTAACGCGTCAAGCGCGTCGCAAAACGTCAGCAGACACCAAGAGCACGACTATTCACATTTCGTTTGCTGACGACAAGTGCCTTCATCGTCTACACGTTTTTCCATCAATGAGACGGTCCGCCTCACGATCGTTTCTTGACACAAGGAACAGATCTGCCTGCTGTGGCATGTGAGAACAAGAATGTGAATCGGAGGATGCGGTGCGCAAGGCGGGCTGGATCGTCGGAATCTTTCTTGTCATGTGGATTATCGCGACACTGGTTGATTTCGGAACCTATCTGCGGTTCAGTCCCCTTGTAATGTGGGTTACCGTGTTCACCCTTATGCCTGTCGTTTGTGGCTTATTTGATTAACCGCTGTTCGGGAGATTTCATTCAGTCCAGAAGCAAGCCTGTACAAATCGTTAGTTCTGACGGGTATATGGATGCTTTGATCGTTCTGTCTTGGCGCTGCTAGCTACGTACTCATAGTTCCGCACCTCAGCCTCAGCAAGCCGAACTGGACCTTCCTCCGCGACCAATCGTTTTGGATATGGTTGTCCTACCTCGTACTGATCCTCTCAGTGCTTGCCGCTCAACGACTTCACCAAAGAAACGTTAATGCCTGATGTGCAGAGACCAGCGTGTGTCTCTACTTATGGTCAGACGAGTTCAGCGCCCCGGCGATCCACAGCTGAAGGCTGAATTTGAGGCTGGTGGACGACTGCGCTGCGCTAAGGACACCAGCCTCGCGCAGTACAGCGAGTCCGTGTAGGAATGCCCATAGAGCGTACGAGGCTTCCCATGCACGTTTCTCCCCGTAGATACGGGTCACCTGCTGTAGGAAAAACTCGGTATTCCGGTTGCACTGCGGGGTGCATTGCGGGCTGTCCGAATGAGCAGCTGACGTCTTCAGATAAAGTGCGAATATTCGCGGCTGTTCATGGGCAAAGCGGAGGTATGCCTCAGAGATTGCCCGAATCGATTCCGCAGGGCCTTTGCGGCCAGCAGCCTTCTGCATGACCTCGAGCATGTGCAGACGGGCCTCTTCAGCCACGGCTGCCTCCAACGCGGCGAGGCTTTCGAAATAGCGGTACAGCGCGTTCGGTGCCAAGCCAAGCGTAGAAGCCACGGATCGAATGGCGAGGCTTTCAGCGCCCTCGTGTTCGACCTGCTTCATAGCAGCATGCAGGATACTGGCTCGGTCGGTCTTCGCCGGATAGGCCATAAGAGACACTGTACATCTTGACGAGACCAGACGTATTGTGTACGTTGTACATAATGGTGATGGACGGTGTACATTTAGCGCTTGCTTGCACCGTCTGCGGATAAAGGCTTCACAAAGGAGGATTTATGGCAAAAGTTGCCTTGGTAACGGGAGCAAACAAAGGTATCGGCTTCGAGGTGTCTCGCGAGTTGGGACGCGCGGGCTTCACGGTGCTGCTGGGCGCGCGCGACACAACGCGAGGGGAAGAGGCGGCCAGCAAACTGCGTGATGAGGGCCTCCATGTTCGCTTCGTCACAGCGGATCTGAATCATGCGGCCGAGAGCGGTGCGGCACTTGCCAAGCAGATTGGCGAAGAGTTTGGGCACTTGGACGTATTGGTGAACAACGCGGGCATCGCCGACCGGGAGGATGGGCCCGCCAGCAGCGTCGGCATTGAGACACTGAGGCGCACGTTCGAGACGAACTTTTTCGGCACGGTAGCCTTCACGCAACCATTGCTGCCGTTGCTGCGCGCGGCGGAGAGTGCACGCATCGTGAACGTCTCCAGCGGACTTGGCTCGCTCGCAATCAATGGCGATCCCAGCGGGCCTTTCTACCATGTGAAGATTCTTGCCTATAACGCGTCAAAGGCGGCTCTGAACATGTTCACCGTAGATCTCGCTTACGACCTGCGCGATACCAAGATCAAGGTCAACTCTGCCTGCCCCGGCTATGTCGCTACCGATCTAAACAACCACAGCGGCCCAGGAACGGTTGAGGAGGGTGCGATCGCGATCGTGCGCCTCGCGCAACTGCCCGAGGATGGTCCGACCGGGAGCTTCACGCACAAGGACGGTACCTACCTCTGGTAGTCCCAAATTTTCTGGTAATCCCAGATCTTGTGGCAGTCCCAGACCTCCGCTAACAACCAGACAGGAGGGATGGCGGCTTCGTGCAAGCAACACTGAAGCCGCCGTGCTCTCATCAATGCTGTAATCACCAATGCTGTATGAGCTTACCGGGATGGCGTACCCAGTCCAGATCAGAGATGTGCTGCCGCACGATTACATGCATTTAGACCCTTATAGCTCGCATTCTCATCAGCAACGGGGTGAGGCGAGCCCGCGCGGCTGTGAACTTCACGGGCCCCCACTGTGCATCTCACATACCGGTCGGGGCTTTGTTTCGGGAGTCGGTGCATGGAACGGCGAGAGTTTTTGAAGACGGCAACAGTGGCAACTGCGGCTGCAGCGGTGCCGGCCTCGGCACAAGCGGCAGGGCAGGCAGGGCAGGCAGGGACGCCGGTGCAGCCGAACGGCATGGCAGGATCAGAAAACTCCCAGACGTCCAGCATCCTTCCATATAAAATCGATGTCGCCGCAGCCAGGCTCGACAACATCCGAGACCGCGTTCGCGCGTTTCGCTGGGATGCCTGGAGTGAGCCTGCAGACGCGGGCGACTGGCGGTATGGTCCACCCGCATCCTTCATGCGCGAGCTCTGCGCCTACTGGCTGAACCACTACGATTGGCGCCGGCAAGAGCGCGCCATGAACGCGTTGCCACAGTTCATCACACCTGTCGACGACGTTGACATCTACTTCATCCATGAACGGGGGTCGGGCCCGAACCCAACACCACTCCTTATCGCGCATGGCTGGCCTTACTCGTTCCACTCGTACGCTGGTTTGATTGACCAGCTCGCCCATCCCGAGCGGCATGGTGGACGTATTGAAGAGGCGTTCAGCGTCGTTGTTCCATCCTATCCGGGTTACGACTTCTCGAGCCGCCCCCGTCAACCGATGGGACCCCTCGCCATCGCCCTCCTCTTTGACAAGCTGATGGCAAGGCTTGGATACAACCGCTACCTCGTGCACGGCGGCGATTGGGGAGCCCATATCACCAGCCTTTTGGGCTTCCACCTTCCCGATCGGATAATGGGTATCCACTCCACGGCTCTGGTTTTGCGCGAGGCGGGCGCTAAGCAACTTTCTGGTGAGGTGCCCAGCGATGCCAATGACGAGCAGCGGGCCTTCGTGGCCTCCGAGTACGCGATTTGGCAGCGAGAAGGGGCCTACTCGCAGTTGCAGGCAACCAAAGCCGCTAAGCTCGGCTACGCGATGATGGACAGTCCGGTAGGCTTGGCGGCCTGGATCGTCGAGGCGTTTCACGCGTGGTCCGACCGTAGGGAGCGCAGCTTTGCCGAGCTGTTCACGTCCGATCAGCTGTTGACCGAGGTCATGCTCTATCTTGTGACCGACGCCTTTCCCACCTCGACATGGATCTATGGCGCGGCAAAGCGCCAAGAGATGACTACGCTTCCGCCCGGCCAGAAGGTGACCGTGCCGACCGGGCTGGCTGCGTTCCCCGATCCTGTGTTCCCGATGCCTCCTCGCCCAACGGCACAACGGTCGCACAACGTGGTGCAGTACACCGAAATGCCTTTCGGGGGACACTTCCCGTTCTACGAAGCACCTGATCTTCTCACCAAAGACCTTCGCAACTTTCGCAGACTCGTGGATACCGAGGCCCCAAGTCGGGCCTCTTCGTAACAAGAAATCGTCATTTCGCACCTGAAGGCGCGAGGGTGCGTTTGCTCAGGTAGACCAGTAACGGTCTTCTCTACGTCTGCTCTGCGCCTGCACTCGCCGGTCGCTCCGAAGGGCCACGTAAGCTCGCACGAGACATGGCCCCGCGCGAGGTCGTCGATCCCGCACTACACCCCTGACTCGCTGATAACATGATGTTCGAGAAGCGATGCCAGAGATAACCCCAGTGTGCAGCGGCAGCAGAATAGCGAAGCGGTTTACACGGCGTCCGCGTAATCTGGGCGACCGTGGCAAGCTTCAAAATTCGAACGCAGATCATAATTATGGCTATCTACCTCCCCGGCACCTCTGAAGACCAAGCCCTCTCGCTCGACGAGATGACCCCACGTGAGATCGTTGCCGAGCTCGACAAATATGTCGTCGGCCAGGATGCCGCCAAGCGTGCCGTCGCGGTCGCGCTGCGCAACCGCACGCGCCGCCAGCGCCTCACCCCCGAGCTCGCCGAAGAGATCATGCCCAAAAACATTCTCATGATCGGCTCCACCGGTGTGGGTAAAACCGAAATCGCGCGCCGCCTTGCCAAGCTGACGAAGTCACCATTTCTGAAGGTGGAGGCCTCGAAGTTTACTGAGGTCGGCTACGTCGGCCGCGATGTTGAGAGCATGGTACGCGACCTGGTCGAGATCGCCATCGACGCCGTGCGCGAGGAAAAGCTCGAAGAGATCGAGGATCGCGCCGAGGCTGCGGCGGAGGACCGCCTTCTCGACATGCTGTTGCAACAGGGCCCGGCTCCTGCGATTTCCGTTGAGACCCGCCCGCGGCCCGATGAGACCCTACCCGAGGGCACGGTGGAGACCAAGCCCGGTCCGCATCCCGCAACCGAATCGCTCACCCCGAACGGTGAGCCCGCGCACCTCATTGTCCTCACCAAGGACGACAGCGATAAACAGCGCGATCGAGAGCGCGAAAAGGAGCGGCTGCGTCAGCAGTTCCGTGAGGGTCGCCTCGACGACCGCACGATCGAACTCGATACCCGCGACCGCTCGCAACCCACCATCGAAGTCATCTCCAACAACGGCCCTGACGATGCTGATTCGAGCGGCATCAAGGACATGCTCTCCGGCATGCTGGGCGGGCGAACGCGACGGCGGCCCATGAAGGTCGCTGACGCCTTCGACTATCTGGTGCAGGAGGAAGAAGCGCGGCTGCTCGATATGGACGCTATCACCCGCGTCGCCGTCGAGCGCGTCGAGGATTCGGGCATCGTCTTTCTCGACGAGATCGATAAGATCGCCGGGCGCGAGGGCGGCCATGGCCCCGACATCAGCCGCGAAGGCGTACAGCGCGACATCCTGCCCATCGTCGAAGGCACCACGGTCAATACCAAGTACGGCTTCGTCACCACGGACCACATTCTCTTCATCGCCGCGGGGGCATTCCACGTCTCCAAGCCCAGCGATCTTATCCCTGAACTCCAGGGCCGCTTTCCCATTCGCGTCGAGTTGAAGCCGCTCACCATGCACGATTTCCTGCGCATCCTCACCGAGCCCCGCGCCTCCATCGTGAAGCAATCGGTCGCCTTGCTGGAAACCGAGGGCCTCGCGCTCGAGTTCACCCCCGAGGCGCTCGAAGAGATGGCCCGTTTCGCCTTTGAGGTCAACGAGACGACGGAGAACATCGGCGCGCGCCGCCTGCACACCATCATGGAGCGCGTGCTCGATGAGATCAGCTTTCACGCTCCGGATCTTGTAAAGTCGGCCGCCGCGAACGCCGCCGAGCCCTCATCAGCGAACGGCAAACTGCCCACGTTGCTGAAGCGCGAAGCCACAGGCAGCAGCCCGGAGTACCTGCTCACAGTGGACAAGCATTATGTGCAGCAGCAGGTCGCCGCTATTGTGCAGAACCAGGACCTAAGCCGCTACATCCTGTAATTTTCCGATGGCTGACACACTGTTCGTGCACTCCTACGACCAAACGGTTCAGACGCCTATGGGTAAGGTTGCGGTTATGGCCGATGTTTACATTGTCGGTGACACGGTGGAGTTGCGAGAGCTATCCTTTTATCCAGTAGGGCGTGAATATCTGAAGCTTGGCAGTACTTATAGGCTAAGCGTCGCGACTTTGTATTCTGGGCTAACCTCGAAAGCGAGAAATAACTCACATAGATGCATGGCCCCCTTCCGCCTACACCGGACGCTCCGCGCTCACATACGGTTGAACACATCTTGCGCTTTTCCGTGGTAGCGCTTTCGTCTTTGCTGGTTCTTCTTTTCGTCTATACGGCCGTGCGGCGTCTGCTCTACCCTTTCGATCTGGAGTGGATCGAAAGCGGCATCCTCGTCTCGGTCGACCGCCTCGCGCATGGCTCCCCGTTGTATAGCGCGCCCTCCCTGAACTACATCCCCTACCTGTATGCGCCGCTGTACTTTTACGTTTGTGCCGCTGTAGCGAAGTTCACCGGTGTCAGTTTTCTTACGTTGCGGCTTGTGTCGACGGCCAGCGCACTCGCCACGCTGGCGCTCCTGTTCGCCTTTGTTCGCAAGGAGACACGCAACACGCTTGCTGCCTTTGCGGCGATGGGCCTCTATGCCTCGATGTATCCCGTCTCGGGGGCGTGGTTCGATATCGGCCGCGTAGACTCGCTGTTTCTGTTGCTGTTTCTCTTCGCGTTATTCTGCACGCGCTACGCGCACCCCCTCGTTGCCGCGGCCGTGTGGGTGCTTGCGTTTCAGACCAAACAAAGTGCCCTGCCCCTGGCCATACCCTTTCTGCTGACCTACTGGGACCGGCAGCGGATACATCGCGTCATCCTGGGTGTGGGCGGCTACGTGGCCATGGCGAGCGGCAGCATTGCCTGGCTGAATCATGCAACGCATGGCTGGTACGGCTACTACATCTTCGGCGCGGTTGCGGGATTGCCCGGCGTCACGCGCCTGCTCGCCCTCTATGTGCCGGAGGTGCTGCTCGCCCCCCTGGGCGTCGCACTCGTGATGATCTGCGGAGCCGGACTTTTAGCACCTGTGGCCTGGCGCACCCGTCGAGCTGTCTTCTACCTATTGGGATCGTCGCTGCTCTACCCGGCATTCTGGTACGTGCACTGGCACCGCGGCGTTGGCAACACCATGCTTGCCATCTATCTTTGGACCGCATTGCTCTTCGGCCTTGCCGTAGCTCGGCTGCTTCGCCTCGCAGCGGGTTGGGACGCCTCCGACACAACCCCGCAACTCCGCTTGGGCAGCCAGATGCTCGCGCCGGGAAGCACCCTAATCCTGCTCGCGATCCTAGCGCAGCTTGGGGCAGGCATCTATGGCCCAGGGCAATACCTTCCTTCCTCCCTCACGTTGCTTGCGCGCACAGCCCTCGAGCATCAAGTCCGCGCCATTCCAGGCGACGTGTATGTACTCAATCACAGCTACGACGACGTTGCTGCCGGGAAGCAGCCATTCGCGGAGGGTGAGGCCATCGGCGCGGTGGTGGACGCCAAGGGTCCCGCACGGGAACAAACCGTACGGGCTTTGCGGCAAGCGTTCCTGGCACACCGCTGGTCTGCGATTGCCCTCGACGATTCGCCTTCCAACTACGACAAGTGGTTCACCGCGGAAGACCTTGCCGCCTACCCTGTGCACCTGCCCACGGTGGGCAGCGAGGCACCGCGTTTTCTCACATCGCAGCCGCACGTGTGGCTGCTTCCCTGCAACTCGCTGCGAAGTGGACTGGCGGCGCAACTCGCCCCCACAGGCGTGGCACCGGTCGTGCCGGGGTGCGATGGGAAAGCATCAGCTGCCACATCCCCTAACCGATAGCCGTTTAGCTTCAACCGTACAAAGGGCGAGCCGAAGCTCGCCCTTTGTGTACACCGCAGCAGAACTACTTAGCGCCTGCCGGCTCAGGCTTACCAAGCTCCGCCACGCGCTTCGCCAGCAGTTCTTCGAGATGCTCGAGCGCCTCCGAGAAGCCCTCGATGCCTTCCTTCAACTTGTCATGCGCCATGCGATTTTCTTCGTGCATCTTCTCGAAGGTCGCCTCATCCATGTGCATCTTCTGGATCGGGTCGTCGCCGGAGTTCGTCGGCGAAAGCTTGCGTTCCAGCGTACCCTCGGTGCCCTGCAACTCACCCAGTAGCTTGGGGGAGATGGTCAGCAGATCGCACCCCGCAAGCTCCGTGATCTCGCCCATATTGCGGAAGCTGGCTCCCATGATCTGCGTTTTATAACCGAATTTCTTATAGTAGTGATAGATCTCCGTGACGGACTTAACGCCTGGATCCTCGGCCGGGGCGTACTCCTTACCGGTATCGTGCTTGTACCAGTCGAGAATGCGGCCCACGAATGGCGAGACCAGCGTCACCTTCGCCTCCGCACACGCTGCCGCCTGGTGAATGCCGAACAGCAGCGTGAGATTGCAGTGGATACCCTCCTCCTCAAGCTGCTTGGCGGCCTGGATACCCTCCCACGTGGAGGCAATCTTGATCAGGATGCGCTCGCGTCCAATGCCGGCTCCGTCGTATTGCTTGATGATGTCGTGCGCCTGCTCAATCGTTTTTTCTCTGTCGTAGCTCAGGCGCGCATCGACCTCGGTGGACACGCGCCCGGGCACGATCTCCAGAATCTTGCGGCCGAAGGCGACGGCCAGGGTCTTGAACGCCGCGGCGGCGATCTCTTTATCATCCGCATCGTGGCCGAGCGACTCGCGCGCCTGGCTCAGCACATCGTCCACGATGGACTGGTACTCCGGCATGCCCGCGGCCGTCGCAATCAACGACGGATTGGTGGTCGAGTCGGTGGGCTTAAACTGCTTGATCGAGTTGATATCGCCGGAATCGGCGACCACCGTCGTCATCGACTTGAGCTGATCGAGAAGGTTGGCCATGGCAGAAACTCCTAACAATGAGGCGAGGGCGCATGCATCGCGCGCGCCGCAGGTTCTCCATTATAGATGCGGGAAGGCACGCTCGGGCTCCCTTAGAAGAGGCACGATCAGGGGTGCTCAGGGTCGTTTGTACCCTTTTAGCTGTCTTTCCCGAAAGGAACCTGCTGCTCAGGATGCCGAACAGCAGATTCTTTTTCGGAAGATGACAGCAAGAAAGCCAGCCCCTTTAGCGGCGTGCATCGATCAACCCGCGGTAAAGAGCAATGGTCTGCTCCGCGATCGCCGTCCAGGAAAAATGGGCCTCCACGCGTTTGCGGCCCGCGACCCCCAGCGCCTTTGCCTTTTCCGGCTCCGCCAGCAACTGGTTCAAGCGCAGCGCCAGATCCTCCGCGAACTGCGCCGGCTCCAGGGGAAAGCCCGTCTCCGGGTCTCCCTCAAACGGCACCAGGTAGCCCGTCTCCCCCTCGACAACCACCTCCAGGATGCCGCCCGTCGCCGACGCTACCACCGGCGCACCGCAGGCCATCGCCTCCAAATTGATGATTCCGAAGGGCTCATACACGCTCGGGCAGCAAAACACCGCGCAGTGCGAGTACAGCTGGATGGCCTCCTCCTTGGTCACCATCTGCTCGATCCAGACGATGTTGTGGCCCACGCCGAGTGGGTCGCCGGTCGCAAACGCGTGGCCGCCCTCCGGGGTAAAGTGCTCGACCGCGGCCGGTTGGCTCAGCGGCGTCTGCCTGCGCAGCGCCTCCACCTTGTCGCGCATCTCCTGCGCGATGTCCGGCGTGTCCGGCGCCCCCGCGCACAGCACCACCTGCGTGCCCGCGGGCAGGTAGCGTATCGCTTCGACCAGGTGCGTGACGCCCTTCTGCCGCGTGATCCGCCCCACAAACAGCACATACGGCTTGGTCTCATCCACGCCGTACTTCTTCAGCGCCGACGTGTCCGGCGTGTACCGGTACTGCGCCAAATCGATGCCGTTGTAGATCACATGAATCCGCGCCGGATCGACCTCCGGGTAGGCCCGCAGGATGTCCGCCTTGGTACCGTTTGAAACCGCCACGACCGCATCCGCATCAAGGATCGCCGTGCGCTCCATCCATGAGCTCAACGCATAGCCCGTGCCGAGCTGCTCGGCCTTCCATGCCCGCAGCGGCTCGAGCGAGTGCGTCGTCAGCACGAACGGGATCCCGTACAGCTTTTTGGCGAGGAACCCAGCCATGGCCACGTACCAGGTATGCGTGTGCACTACATCCAGCTTGCCCAGATCGAGGTTCTGCAACAGGTTTAGCGATAGTGCCTCAAGAGCGCCTTTAAACTTAGCCGTCGTACCGTCCGAAATCGCGCTCCAGGGCTGCTGAAACTGCACCTGGAGGTTGGGATTAGCCGGCTCGGCATGGCCTGGCATCTCCCCTTCCCGCGGAGAGCTTTGCGGCACCTCGCCCCAGGCGTGGACCTCCACCTCAATCTGCCGGGCCAGCTCACGGGAAAGATACTCGACATGCACCCCCGCACCGCCATACACATAGGGCGGGTACTCCCGCGTCATCAGGCCAACACGCATCTCGCAGCTCCTAACCCTGAACGGGCATATATAGATTCAGCTTAGCGCTATGACCCATCAGCTGTGCCCTCAGGATTGGAAATCATAAACAACTAATCAGGAGCGATCCAGAGATCTGCCCGGTACGCATGTGCAAAAGTGGCGTCCTCCTGACCACGCTCCGAGTCCTCTGTGAAAGACTGCCCATCCCAAAGATCAATGTGGCCTGTAGCGTTTGCCTGGTGAGGGTGGATGATGTAATGCACATCCATGACAATGATTCCCTTGTGCCCTGCAAAGAGCTTCTTGTCGATGCCTTCATGCTTTTGGGACACCTGAGGCGGTCCCAAGATCTGTGTCAACCATTGGCGAATTTCAGCGTGCCGTATGGCATACCAGTCACTCTGCCCGTGAACAGGATTTCCCTTCAAAACAAGCATCAGGGAATGGTGCGGAGACGGAATGCGTATGTTGACGTGATTCAGCGTCCAACTCATACGCATCGCGCAGGTGTCAACGAACTCAGGCGAGTTAAGCTGACCACCAATCAAGGTCTTGACATCCTCGGGTCGGCCATTCGGATACATGCTTTGCAGCAAACGAAAGCTCGGCAACCGTGCCTGATTGCTTGTTGAATGAGCTTGCTGATTCATTTCAGCCATCACTGCACCCTGGTAAGGAGAAACGCCTTACCAACACCTGTGGGAACAATCTCACGATTGTTCAGGAGCCCGGGAAGTATTGCTCGCTGAGCTATAGATAAGTCTCCAACGCGCGCTTCCTTCAGGTTCTCCATGTTAGCGGAAGAAAGAGATACTCGGTAGGCAAGCGGTCTGACCGCATCTGTTAGCTCCGAGTAGGCATGATTTGAGTTTAGGAGTTCTGCTACGCAGTTCAAGTACGCCTGCGGAGGTACATCAGGTTGCCGTAGTAGATGGTGCCATCGGTCTGACGTAGCCGCCAGCACGATCAATCGGTCATCTACTTCTTTGTAGCAGTTGTAGTAAAAACTGTAGGCAGGCGGGCGGCCCTCTGCCCTCAGCAGATTCCGAAACAGCTTCTGCAACAAAGAAAATCGTGTCTCTGACGGAGCCAATGGGGCGGAACAATCTTCAGAGCTTCCACGCTCCCCAACGGCAAATAACAGTTCTGGTGGAAAACGCGCATCGGAAAAGTGTTTGACAGCCAAGCTAGCGTGAATGTTTCCCTGATCCATAGCGTAAATGGTGGACTGCACGACACCCCATGATGTGGAGCCCCGTAAAGCCGAAATGCCGTCACTTCCAGGCACAGTGCCGCTAGTACGACACGCAAGGGGAAAGACGCTACACAAAAAAACAAGTGCCCACATCCACCTAACATTGCTGAACATGGAATGCCTCAATTACCCAAAGCAATATTGATGAACTGCTTCGGATCTAACTCAGGCTGCAGATGCAGTCGAAGCGTATGGTTTGATCCCTGGCCGCTACTAGTACTGAACAGGCTGATCCAACCTCGGAAGGTATAGGTGCAGAGCGCGTCCTGCTGGGCGTCATCAACCCAGTAGGCAATCTTTATATCTTTAATTTTGTCTCTAGTTAGTTGGAGGGAAAGCTCATACAACTTGGCCAGCTTTGCAAATGACACGTTTCCCGTATCATGCATATCGATGACGGCCGAGATACCGCATTTCATGCTGCCCATAAGAGGCATGCCGCGGTCATCGTGATGTGTGGCAAACTCCACGTGGGCCGTCAGCGCCTGAAAGGTCTCTCCATCTATAGTGATGGTTGCATTGGATGGCTGCGGCATAGGCATTGTGCTCCGGGATACGACGCCAGTGTATTCCAACCTCGACCAGTCCGAGTAGCCCTCGTTGATTCTGCACTTTCTTCATTACATTTGCTGCCATCCCCTATGACGTGCCATCTCACCCGGAGGACGGCATCATGCATTCTAGAGTGGTCGTCGGGATTAGGCTGTATGCCTCCAATACGCCCCCAGAAATCAGCGACACCTCGCCAAGGGAGTTCCTCTGAACGATCAAAGACGCAACGCCAAAGAACTGAACACTCGAAGACGCAACGCCCGACTGCCGTCCGCTCTCCTTGCAGCCTTCTCGCTGCTCTCGGCCGCCTATGCGCAGCATGGCCCGGCGAAGCCCGCAGCCGAAGCAGCCGAATCTGCTCCCCCGTCCTCCAACGCCGCACCAGCCCCTAAATCGACCCCCGAAGACCGCAAGTTCCGCGCCCTCTACACCGCCGAATGGCAGTTTCGCCTGCGCATGAACGGTGGCGAGGAGGACGACGACGAAACGCAGCAGCGCATCCATCCTCAGCTCCCGAAGGCCGACGCCGCGACTCAGGCAACCGCGCTGGCTTACTGGAGCCACACGCTCGCGCAACTCGACGCCCTCACGCCCACGAAGCTCTCCCCTGCCGAACGCTTGAACTTCGCCGTCTATCGTGCGCAGATCCAGGGTCTGGTCAATGCGCAGCACTTTCGTGCCTACGAGGCACCCGTAAACTCCGACTCGGCCTTCTGGTCCGACGAGGCCGGCGCTCCCCGCGAGCCCTTCCGCACCGAAGAGGATTACATCCACTACATCGCCCGTTTGCGGGATGTCCCGCGCTTCTTCTCCGAGGAGGAAGCGGACATGCGTGCCGGGCTCGCCCGCGGCTTTACGCCACCGCAGGTCACGCTCGCCGGCCGCGAGAAATCTCTCAGTGCCACCGCAGACGCCAAAAGCCCGGAGAACACCGCCTATTGGAAGCCGCTGCTCACAATGCCCGCCAACATCCCCGCCGCGCGCCAGGCCGAGCTGCGTGCCGAGGCCCACGACGCCATCGCCAACGCCGTGATCCCCGCCTACCAACAGCTGCTCCGGTTCTGGGTGGACGACTACGTCCCGCACACCACGAAAACTCTCGCCGCCACCGCCCTGCCCGACGGCAAAGCCTATTACCAGTCGCTCATCCTCGAGTACGCCACCGTCACCCTGACGCCCGACGAGATCCACGCGATCGGCCTCAAAGAAATGGCGAAGATTCACGCCGAGATGCTCGCCACCATGCGCGACACCGGCTTCACCGGTGACCTCCCCGCCTTCCTGCACCTCCTGCGCACCGACCCGCAGTTCTACGCCAAAACTCCCGAAGATCTGCTCATGCGTGCCGCGTTCATCGCCAAGGAGTTCGACGGCGTAGCCGGCCGCTACTTCGGCTACGAACCGCGCGGCCGCTTTGCCATCCGGCCTGTGGACCCCGCCATCGCGCCGTACTACACCTCCGCCCGTGGCGGCCGCGACGTCTATCTCGTCAACACCTTCGACCTGCCCTCGCGCGGCCTCTACTCCCTGCCCGCGCTCACGCTGCATGAGTCCGCCCCGGGCCACTCGTGGCAGCTTTCGATCGCCGCCGAGCACAAAGACATGCCCAAGTTTCGCAACGCCTACATCTCCGCCTACGGCGAGGGCTGGGCGCTCTACTGCGAGCGGCTCGGCACCGAGATGGGGATGTATCACACGCCCTATGAGCGCTTCGGCATGCTCAGCTATCAGGCCTGGCGCGCGGCCCGTCTGGTCGTCGACACCGGCATCCACGCCGGCGGCTGGACGCGCGCGCAGGGCCAGCAATACCTCCGCGATAACACCGCACTGAGCGATCACGAGATCGAGACCGAGGTGGACCGCTATATCTCCTGGCCCGCGCAGGCGCTCAGCTACTACCTCGGCGAGATGGCCATACAAAAAGAGCGCGCGAAGGCCGAGGCCACGTTGGGCGCTAAGTTCAACCTGCGTGCCTTCCACGACGCCGTGCTCAGTACCGGCTCGGTGCCGCTGCCCGTACTCGAGAATCACCTCGATGCCTGGATTGCGGGCGGCGGTGCCGGGCCGTATCCGGAGATGGAGCGGTAGTGCAGATTGCCCATTGTTATAGAGGTGTCATCTCGACCGGAGCCCTGAGCGTAGTCGAAGGGCGCAGTGGAGAGACCTAGTTACGTGATCGAAAACGCAGATTCCCTCCGGGAATGACAACAGAAAAGCTGAACGTACCTCCACAACTAAGCGTAACTTGCTCTAGCTCCGAATTGTCACAACCGATGAACCCGCGCGCTACACCGCGCGCGCAAACAGCAGTGTCATGTCATCCGGCTGTTCCTGGTCGCCAATCCATTCCCCAACCGCCCCAAAGATACCCGCCGCCAGCGCCGGCAGCGCCTTATCGCTGTTTCTGCGTAGAAGGCGCAGCAGTCGTTCTTCGCTGAACTCACCCGACGCGTTCTCCGGCTCCGTCATGCCGTCGGAGTAGGCCATCAGCAGATCGCCTGGTGCAAGAGAAATCGTCTCCTGCTCATAGCGAAGATCGTCCAGCAAACCCACGACGGGGCCGCCGCACGTGAGCTTACGCAAATTTCCATTGGACGAGAGCAGCACCGGCGGCAGGTGGCCACCGTTCGCATACGTCAACTGCCGGCTCCCCCTGTCGTAGAAGGCAAGAAACAACGTCGCATACTTATTCGGCTGCGTGCTGCGGTAGAGGTGCCGGTTGAGTCGCTCCAGCAGCAAAGCCGGCGAGGGCACGGCATCGTTCGCGCCTCTGGCATCGAGGCTGAAGGCCCGCACCGCGGAGTGCAGTGAAGCCATCAACAGCGCCGCCGAGATGCCCTTGCCGCTGATGTCGCCCAGCGCCAGACACAGCACCTCACCCTTGCCGCCGGGAGTCCCACCGCGATTCCCATTTACGTCGCCATGCACCTCCCCTTCGGCTTCAAAGATGAAATCGAAGTAGTCTCCGCTCACCGACCTGGCCGGCAGGCAGACCGCATGCAATTCCAGCCCGGGCAGGTACACCGGTGAGTGCGGAAACAGGTTCTCCTGGACCTCCTTGGCAATCGCCAGCTCGCTTAACAGCCGATCCTTCTCGCGCTGCTGCACCAGCAGATCCTGGATGGAGCCGGCCATGCGATTGAAGGCCGCCGCCAGTGCCCCGAACTGGTCGCGGCGCTCGGCCTTGACGCGGTATGCCAGATTGCCTTTGTCGATCTCCGTAGTACCCCGATACAGCCCGGCGACCGAGCTCGTGATCGTGCGGCTGAGCCGGATGGCAAGCCAGAAAGCCATCAGTTCCAACAACCCGAAGGCAGCCGCGATGCCCGCCAGCACAGCCCGCATCATGTGCCCGATGCCAGCAGAGGTCTCGAAGAGACGATCGTAAAGCTGCTTCGGCCGCGAGACCACAACCATCACCGCCGATTGCGACTGTCCGGTGCTCCACCCCATCGCGGAGATCGGCGCGCTGAAGTACACCTTCGGCTCGGATAGGGGAGAGGATGCGGGCACTGTGCCCCCCATCACGGCTTCGATTGCATCCCCCTGCGACGTCGCGCCTCCACTACCATGCCGATCGCTGTTGCTGTCCCCGGCGGGTACAACGTCTCCACCATTTCCGGGGCTCCCCGCACGCGTAAAGCCAGGGAAGATCATGATGCGCCCCAGTCGGCTGGCCATCGCGTCCAGCGTCGCTTCGTTCAACGGCATGCTGGCGAGCACCTGCGCGGCGTGCCCATCCTCCTCCGTCTCCACCTCGCGGCACAGGTAAAGCCGTCCGCCGAAGATGACGGTGCCGTCGTATCCAGGCACGAGCCACGACGGACGCGCCTGCCCCGCAAACGGGCTTGGCCCCTGTGGCCCACGGCCGGTGACTACCGGCAGGGCCTGCCACACGCCCTTGATCAGGCGTACAGACGACATCTCCGCCTCATGCGTGTTGCTTCCTTCTTCCAGCGTCAACGGCCCGGGGGTCTTACTCACTGTCGCGGAGAGGTAGGAGTCCGCCACCCCCACCGCTTCGGTCCTGATCTCACGCAGCAGCCCGTCCCGCGCATTCAGTGCCGTATTAATGGCAAACTGCCCGGCAAAGATGTATGTCGTAATGCTCGCAAGCGTACCGAACAAAATCACCGGCGCGAGCCCCATCAGCGCATAGGTAAGAATCAAGCGGTTGCGCACGCTCCACAAGACCTTGCCGCGCAACCATCGCCAAACCAGAATGGGCAGCAGAACAGCCAGCGCCGGTATGCAAAAGGCAAGCACTGCGGTATCGAGCCCCTTCATGGCTCCACAAGCCCGCAACGAACCCGAAATCACGATAGCCACGCACAGCCAAAAGCTGATCCGCCCGACGCGGCTCAGCGAAGCGCGCCAGGCACGATGCCTGCTCCATCGGTCCTGGGGGGCTGGAAGCATGTTGGGCAGGCCACCTCTTCATGGCTCAGGCGAAGGCTGCCTGAGCGTTAGAGGGAGTCTACTGCACACGCCCGCATAGACATCCACTAGACAATCCAGATTCAGCCCGGGGGACAGACCCCTAATCGTCATCGTCCTTCCTGCGCCGGTGTGCCGGAGGGTGCGCCAGCTGCGACGGCAGTGGCCGGTCCCCCATCGCATCCCGCCACAGAATCGCATTCAGCTGCGCACTCGGTGCCTGGTCCGGATGCGAGAAGTCCATGTGTGCCGAAGCCGCGGCCCCTGGACTCTTCGGCGTATTCATCTCATAGATCATCCCGTTGTCGCGGTTGGAGGTATCGGCCGTGTAGGGCGGCTGATCGCCGGGACCCGAAAACAACGGGGCCATCAGCGGCGCAAAGGCGTCGTTGTTGTTCATCGGCGGCAGCCCCAGCAGCGTCTCCATCGTGCGAATCGTACTAACGGTCGTGTAGAAGCGATGATCGACGAACGGCTTGCCTTGGTCACCGTGCGGCGAATATTTACTGATCACGAAGGCGATGCTTCGATGCGCATCGACATGATCCGCGCCATCCTGCGCGTCGTCTTCCAGAATAAAAAAGGCCGTATCGTTCCAGAACGCGGAGTGCGATACCGCCTCCACCGCGCGGCCCACCGCCAGATCGTTATCGGCAACCGAAGCCGCCGGTCGCGGCATACCCGGGCGCGTGCCGGCCGTGTGGTCGTTGGGTAGCCGCAGTTGGATGAAGCTCGGCATGGTGTCTCTCCCAGCCGCCCTCGCGTCGTTCCAGCCCTTAAATTTGGTCAGGAACTCTTCCACCCGCAGCTGGTCTGGAAAATCAATCTGAAAGTCCGGAAACAGCGGATCGAAGTGGCCCACCAGCTCCGGCTTCGTGGCGATGTTCTCGGAGATGGTCGGGATCGCCCAGGGGTATGGGCTCACACCGCCGCCGTAGTTCGCAGGGATCGGCTCACCCTTGCGGATCGCGGGCCGCACGCAGCCCGTCGCCTGGCCCTCCGGCGTGCCTTCGGTGGGCGACTGCTGCGGCTTGGCCTCCTCCCCCGCCGCCACGCAAAACTTTGTCGAAATGTACTCGCCGAAGTGGTACAGCGTCTTGCCATGCGCCGCTAGGTTGGTCCACAGATAGCCGCTGGCCGGCTCGTTCACATCGGGAATGCCTTCCAGCAGCGGATAGCCGCCCGACACCACGCCCTCAAAGTCGTACGCCCGCTCCCCGCCGCGATAGCTCTGCTGCCACGTCTTCTCCGTGTAGTCCGACGTGATCGCCGCATTCGACCACACGTGCCCATCGCCCGAGACCTCGGCGGAGTCGTAGAAGTTGTCCAGAATGCCGAACTGCTCGGCCAGCTTGTGCTGGTTTGGCGTCACCGCGCGGCCATACATGGTTAGGCTGGGGTCGCCGTTGGCTGCTCCCTCATCGCCGAGGATCTGATCGTAGGTGCGATTCTCCTTGATGATGTAGAGAACATGCTTGATCGGGTTCGTGCCCCCGGCAAACGCGATCCCTTCCGCTGCGGCCTTCATGCGGTTGTCGCGCACCACCGACTCTGTGTAGCCCGGGAGCTCCGAGCGCAAATCTGCCAGCGGTACACGCGCAAACGAACCATACAGCAGCGTCCCGATATATGTCCGATCCTTGCGTGTGTTCGTGGGCCAGGTATCGCGTTGCGGCATGTTGTTCGGCCCTGTGCCCTCGCCCTTAGCGGTTGCGACCAGCAGCTGGTCTTTCGTAGCTGCCAGTGCCATCGGATACCATCCCGTCGGCACGAAGCCCACAGGACGCGCCGCGGTCTTCGTGGGCTTCGCCGTCAGGTCATACACCGCGACCGCATCGGCACTGGCGTTGGCCGCAAACAGCTGCTTGCCATCCGCCGATACGGCCACTGCATCCGGCACCGCGCCGAAGTACGTCTGCCCCGGCAGCTTGGTATCAAAAAACCGCTTCGCTTGCCTCCCCATCGCACCCTTGGCGGGCACATCGACGGCGGCCACCATATCCCGATTCGCCAACGCGATATATAAGGTGCGCTCATCGGGGCTCAACGTGAGTGCCGCCGGATGCGATCCACTCGCGGTCGGCACTTTGGGCCCCAGCAACTCCGTGCGCCCCCGTACACCGCCGTTCACCAAGTCCAGTTCCACCACCGCTGAGCTGTTCCAAAGGGCTACGAAGCCGCGCCGCCCATCCCGCGTCGCGGTCACGGCGATCGGGTAGGCCGCCGGTACCGCATTGGAGTCTGAAAGATCCCATCGCCGCACGATCTCGCCTGAAGCCGTATCCATCAGCAGCACGTCGTCGGACATGTCATCGGCGATCAGCAGCGCATCCCCATGGCCTTCGCGATGCACAAGCGACAGCCCCGACGGGTACGGAATCGCCATGCCCTCCGGCACAGGATTCTTCAGCGTCTGCCTCTTTCCCAGCGCAAGCTTCTGGAGCGGAATCGCTAACAGCCGCTCCGGCGCAAGCTTGCCATCGGCAAAGCTGTACACCGCGATGGCGTTGCCGGTCGTATCCGGCTTGCCGCCGGTCGGCGCGGTCAGCGAGGCCATGCTGGCGTAGAGGTGCCTGCCATCGCCGCTCCACGCTAGCCCCTGGTACAACGTCTGGTGCGCCCGCAGGCCGGTACGCGCATCGGGGCAATCGACCGGCTCGCCCGTCCCGAGATCTACGACCAGCACCGACTCGTCATAGTGCGAGTCGGCCGTCCCATAGCCGCCGTTCAGTGTCGCCGCATAGCGCCCATCCGGCGATACCGCGACCGACATCGGCAAGCTGTTGGTCTTAAACGGCGACCCCGGCAGGGGAAGCGTCAGCTGCTTGCCCGTCGGCAGGTCGAGCGTTGCCGCGGTCTGAGCCGGCAGGGCACCGCACACGCAGCCGAGGCCAAGGAGAAACAAAGCGGAAAGACGAACCATCCCTCCACACTAACGAGAAGGAAGGCTCCCGGCATGAGCGGGACCGGATTTTCACACACCTGTTTTCTTTCTTATTGTCGTTCCCGAAGGGAACCTGCTGTTTGCTCCGGCAGCCGGGCAGCAAATGCGGATCCCCTGCGGGGATGACAACAAGAAAGCAAGCAATGTGCAGAACGAAAAGCAAGCAACGTGCAACAACGAAGAGAGCTGGCGCTGCATGACAGCCCCGTCATTCCAAATGCGATCGCACGCACAGCGAGGCGTAGAATCTTCCCTACATAGCCATGCCCTCCTCCCTACCCCGGCCCCGCTGCACGGTCGCGCGCTTTCTGCTGCACCTCGCGCTGGCAAACCTTGCCCTGGGCTGGCCCGCGGGCCACGCACAGAAGCCGGTCGATCCGGACGTGATCAAGACCGCTACGGGCTCCACCGAGGTCGGCATCCTCGAGGGCGCGGAGTACCGCATCGACATCCCCCGCAGCTGGAACGGCTCCCTGGTCGTCTACTACCACGGGTACGCCGAGCACGGGGCCACCTTCCACATCGCCGAGCACCTCCACCCCGATCTCGAAACCCTGACCGACCGCCATTACGCGGTCGCGCAGAGCGCCTACTCGGAGGGGGGCTGGGCCGTGCAGCAGGCCTATCCCGAAACAGAGGCGCTGCGCCGCTACTTCGATAAAGCCTATGGCCACCCCAAGGAGACCTATGCCGTCGGCGGCTCCATGGGCGGTGCCCTGGTGATGATCACGTTGGAACTAAACCCAAAGCCCTACATGGGCGGCCTTGACCTCTGCGGTGCGGTGGGCCCGACCTTTGTCTCCTTCGACCGCCGCTTCGCCATGCGCGCCGCCTTCGATGTGTACTTCCCCGGCATCATGGGTCCATTGGTACCCGTATCGCTCGACTACGACGACACGGCATCCCTCCGCGAGCGCATCACCAATGCCCTGAAGGCCAACCCGGCCAATGCCACACTGCTGCGGGGCCTCATGGGCCTGCACACCGACGCCAACGTCGCCCGCGATATCGCCTACTTCACCTTTGTCATCGCGGATATGCAGCGCCGAAGCGGCGGCAATCCGTTCGACAACCGCAACTGGATCTATACCGGTGCGAATCCCACGACCTCCGCCTCGGATACGGAGCTAAATGACGCCGTTCACCGCTACGCCGCCGACAAGAAAGCGCGCGACTATCTGGTCCGGCACTACACGCCGACCGGACGGCTGGGCCGCCCCATGCTGGCCGTGCACACGATCTATGATCCGTACATCCCGCCCAGCCTGCTGACGCTTTACAACGAACAGGTAGAAAGCGCGGGTCTCGGCGACCGGCTCGTGCAGCAGTACGTGCCGCACGACGGCCACTGCTCCATCACCCCCGATGAGATTGGCCGCTCCTTCGACGAGCTTGTCGCCTGGACCCACGGCGGGGCACGTCCCATACCCGGCTTGTTGCACGAGCACACGCCTGACTCCCGGCCAACGGAAGTGCGGCCATCGGAAGTACGGCCATAGAAGGCACGTGCATGAAGCAAGCTCTTCTCTGTTGTCATTCCCGCAGGGAACCTGCTTTTGCCTCTGCCCTTCTTTTGTCATTCCCGAAGGGAATCCGCGTTTGCGTTTGCCTCTCTTTCTGTCATTCCCGCAGGAAACCTGCTTTCGCAAGCGCAAATTACCCATGGCTATCGAGATGTCATCTCGACCGGAGCCCTGAGCGTAGTCGAAGGGCGCAGTGGAGAGACCTGTAGTGATATGGCCGAAACGCAGATTCCCTCCGGGCATGACAAACAGAAAATTTAACGCACTTCATAGCTGGGCACATTGGCTATAGCCGCGTCAGGCCATCCCTGTCTCCCCCGCAAACCCGCAGCATAACAAGTAATCCGAACATGACGCAGTCACGAACAGCTTCTAAACGCTAGCTATAATGAACCATGGCAACCTTTTCCTCAGAACCGGCACCCCCCCACGCCCCACCAGGCGGCCCGGGAATCCTGTCGTCGGCTGAGGTCACGGATTCCGGCTTAGGTTTGGAAGCCGCATTGCCGGATGTGCCTCCTACCCCGCCAACCGTCCCGCTCCACACAGCATTGGACGAACCCGCCGGCGCGTTTCCCGCTGACTCCGCAGGTACCGATAAAACCGTCGGAGATCCTCTTCCGGACCCCGCCGATCCCCTGCACCTCGAAGCCCGATTCGAGGGCATGCTCGACACCCTTCGCGCCAACCGCCCCGGCGACGACCAGGAGCTCGTGCGCTCGGCCTGGGCCTTCACCCAGGCGCAGCATAAGACCCAGAAACGCGCCTCCGGTGAGCCCTACATTATCCATCCGCTGGAGGTCGCGCAGCTGCTCGCCGAGCTCAAGATGGATGCCACCGCCATCGCCGCCGGCCTGCTGCACGATGCCGTCGAAGACACCCCTGTTACCACCCCCGAGATCGCGAAACGCTTCGGCGACCAGGTCGCGCATATCGTCGACGGCGTCACCAAGCTCGACAAAATCAAGTTTGCCAACCGCGAGGACGCCCAGGCCGAGAACATCCGCAAGATGCTGCTCGCCATGGTGGATGACGTGCGCGTCGTCATTATCAAGTTGGCCGACCGCCTGCACAACATGCGCACGCTCGAGCACCTCCGGCCCGACAAGCAGGCGCGCATCGCCAAGGAGACCCTCGACGTCTACGCTCCGCTAGCGCATCGCCTGGGCATGGGCAAGCTACGCGGCGAGCTCGAGGACCTCGCCTTCCGCTACGTCGATCCGCTCAGCTACAACAAGCTCACCGAAGAAGTGGATCTCCTTCGCGGTGAGGGCGAAGCTTTCCTCGACCGCATCGTCGGCACCCTCGAAGCCAAGCTCCGCGAAGCCCACATCGAGGCCCGCGTTGAGAGCCGCATCAAGCGCCTCTTCTCCATCCAGCAAAAACTCGTCCGCCATGCCATCCCCGTCGATCAGGTCTACGATCTCTTCGCCGTGCGCGTCATCACCGAAACCGAGCCCGACTGCTACGCCGTCCTGGGCCTGCTGCACTCCACCTGGCGTCCCGTCCCCGGTCGCTTTAAAGACTTCATTGCCATGCCGCGGCCGAACTTTTACCAGTCGCTGCACACCACGCTCATCGCCGAGGGCGGCCACCAGTTCGAGGTGCAGATTCGCACCGCCGAGATGCACCGCGTCGCCGAGGAGGGCATCGCCGCACACTGGAAGTACAAGGCCTCCGACGCCGTCTCCGCCAACGACGAGCAGCGCTTGGCCTGGCTGCGCCAGCTCATCGAATGGCAGCGCGAGATGCCCGACCCCAACGAGTTCATGTCCACCCTCAAGATGGACATGTACCCCGAGGAGGTCTACACCTTCACCCCCAAGGGCAAGGTCATCGTGCTGCCCCGCGATGCCAGCCCGGTCGATTTCGCCTACGCCATCCACACCGACGTCGGCCACGCGACGACCGGCGCCAAGGTCAACGGCCGCATCGTGCCCCTGCGCTCCAAGCTGCGCAACGGCGACATCGTCGAGGTCACCACGCAGCCCGGCCACGCGCCCTCGCGCGATTGGCTCAGCTTCGCCAAAAGTTCCCGCGCCCGCAACAAGATCAAGCACTGGCTGAACGAAAACCAGCGTGCCCGCGCCATCGAGATCGGCAAGAAACTCCTCGAGCGCGAAGCCCGCAAATTCAAACTTGCCCTTTCCAAATTCGCCACCGCCGACTTCGACCGCATCGCCGGCGAGTACGGCCTCGGCAACGAGGAGGACCTGCTCGCCGGCATCGGCTTCGGCAAATACTCCACGCGCCAGGTGCTCAACAAACTCGAGCCCGGCACCACCAACGGCGGCTTCCCCGAAGAGAAGCCAGCCGAGCCCGGCACCGTCGCCAACACCCTCTCGCACATGAGCGAGGCCGTCAAACGCGTCTTCTTCGGCAAAGGTTCGGAGAGCCTCCAGGTCGAAGGCCAGGACGATCTGCTCGTCTACCGCGCCCGCTGTTGCAACCCCATCAAGGGCGAAGAGATCATCGGCTACGTCACGCGCGGCAAGGGTGTCGCCGTCCATGCGCGCTCCTGTCCCAACGTGCAAAATCTGCTCTATGAGGCCGACCGCCGCATCGAGGTCGAGTGGGCCGCCGCGCCCGCCGCCCCAGGTACCGCCGCCAACGGCCACGCGCACGGCCCCAAGCCGACCACCTACCCCGTCAAGCTCACCGTGCTCGTCGACGACCGCTCCGGCCTCTTGAAGGAATTCGCCGCGATCATCTCCGAGGACGGCACCAACATCAAAAGTGTCGACACGCGCCCCACCGAAGACGGTGGCGTCCACGTCGATTTCGTCATCGAAACCGTCGACCTCCGCCACCTCACGCGTCTTCAGCAAAACCTGCGCAAGGTCCCCGGCGTCCGCGACGTGCACCGCGTCCAGAAGGTCTAGCGGCGGCCCTTCGCTCTGCATTTCTTGCTGTCATTCCCGAAGGGAACCTGTTGTTCCGCGCGGCACAACGGCCACGAACCAGGCCAGCTCGCTCCCAAATCGGGAGCGGTACTCTATTGCCAGAGTGAGAATCATCGCGCGAGGCACCCTGAATGGTTTCGTCCGAAACAGGGTAGATCCCAAGCGCCAAAAGCTTGTAAAGGCTCATCTGGACGCGTGGTATGCCGAAATCAAAAAGGCCGAATGGAAGACATCAGCGGAGCTGAAAAGCCATTACAGCTCTGCGAGTATTGTCTCGGCAGAGCGGGTCGTATTCAATATCAAAGGTAACGAGTACAGGCTCATTGTGTCGATCAACTATGCCTATCAGGTGCTCCTCCTTAAGTGGCTGGGAACGCATAAGGAATACGACAACAACCATGTAGAAGAGGTGGTTTATGACGAAAACCGGTATACACATCCATCCAATTAGGACGAAAGAGGACCACAAAGCCGCTGTGGCTCGCATAGAACGACTCATGAGCGCCACACCGGGCAGCCCTGAAGGGGACGAACTGGATGTCCTTGCGACCCTCGTCGAGGCTTACGAGGCAAAGCACGACCTCATAGATGCTCCCGATCCCATCATTGCCATTCAGTTCCGTATGGAACAGCAAAACCTGAGCCGCGGCGATCTCGAACCTTTCATTGGTACCCGAGCTCGGGTATCGGAAGTTTTGACAGGAAAACGGCCTTTGACCCTGGCCATGGTGCGCCGGTTGAGGAGGGGGCTGGGCATCTCTGCGGATCTACTCATCAACCCTGTTCCGGCTGCAGGCAAGGCTCGTCCCGCTGCACGTATCCGCTCTGGCGCAATCGCGTCTGCACCTGGGACTAGAGGCGGAAAGACGAAGAAGAGGTCGGCGGCAAAACTCTGACTCGCGCAATTCTTTCCCAATATGGGATCGCAAAGGTCTCGGAAAACACGAACGTAATGGCCGCTTTGCAGCATTACCACTGCCTCCAGTGCGCAAGTTGGGACAAAAGAGGTATCTTCATCGGCAATAGGAAAGGCAATCATGAGCCATTGCTTTTATTCCCTGCACTCACAAAGGGTTTGCCGCCGTGCCTCATCTCTTCGCTGCTCTTCTCTCCGTCCTGCTCTCGTTTTGCCACCACGCCACGGCCTCGCATTCGCTTGAGGCCACCAACGTCTACGACAGCACCAAGCCCAACCCGGTGCTCTCCTTCCCTAACCGCCAGGACCTCGCCCGCACGGCCTCCGAACCCGGCTATGCTGGGTCAGCATGCCTATCCTGCCAGACGACGAGCGTCTCCTTCATCGCGCGCTAGCTCTCGCCGAGGAAGCGGCTGCCTTTGCCTCGCCCAACCCGGCCGTCGGTTGCGTGCTCGCCCGCGGCGACGAACTTCTCGGCGAGGGCGCGCATCGCTACGATCTTCGCGACCACGCCGAGATCGTCGCCCTCAAGGACGCCGCAGCCCGGGGCCACGACGTCCATGATCTCCGGGGTGCCACCGCCTATGTCACGCTGGAGCCCTGCTCCCACCACGGCCGCACCGGTCCCTGTGCCGATGCCCTGATCGCTGCCGGCATGGCTCGCTGTGTTGTCGCCACCGTAGACCCCAATCCACAGGTTCGCGGCGAAGGTTTGGCCAAGCTCCGCCATGCGGGTATGGACGTGGTCCTCGCCGAGCCCGGCTCCGCCATAGCCCTGGCTGCGCGTCGTTTGAATGACGCTTTCGCCTTCGCCATCAGGCACGCCCGTCCCTTTGTCACCTTGAAATCCGCTGTCTCCGCCGATGGCAAACTCGCCCCGAACCCCCTCACCCGCACCAACAAAACACCCCACTGGATTACCGGCGAGGCTGCCCGTGCCGACGTCCAGCTTCTGCGCCACCGCTCCGACGCCCTGCTCACCGGGATCGGCACGGTGCTTGCCGATGATCCGGCACTCACCGACCGCACCGGCCTGCCGCGCCGTCGCCGCCTGCTGCGCGTCGTGCTCGACTCCGCGTTGCGTATGCCCCTCGACTCGCAACTGGTTCGCTCCGCCACGGAGGACCTTCTGCTCATCGCCTCCGCCGATGCTCCCCTGGCGAACGAACGCACCCTTAGGGCGCGGGGAATCGAGATTTACCGGCTACCACCGCAGCCAGCACCCATAGAAGTCACGGTACGCAGCATCCTGCCCATTTTGGCCTTCCTCTTCCAGAACGGCCTAAACAGCATCTTGGTCGAAGCCGGCCCGGCGCTGAATGGAGCCCTGCTTGCCCAGGATCTCGTCGATCAACTCATTCTCTACACCGGCCCAAACGCACTGGGGCCAGAGGCCTTGCCCTTCGCACTGGGCCAGCCCGCTCCGTCCAGCCTGATCCGGACCTTGACGCACGTCAGCCGCAAGGGTTTTCCCCACGGCTCTGGAGAGGACATCCGCAGCGCGGGGTACCTCCACGATCCATGGCAGGGGATCCCTGCCCAGGCGTGATCACACCCCTCACCGTCCAGACCTCCGCAAAATGCATTTCCCCTCAAACCTGGATCCCTCACACCTCAAACCTGAACAAATCCCGTCCACGCCCAAGACGCGGAGGTAGGCTAAGAGCATGTTCACCGGCCTTGTCGAATCTACCGGCACCCTGACCTCCCTGCAATCGACTGGCGGCGCAATGCGCCTGACGATCGCGGCCCCACACCTCACCGGACGCTGGAAGCAGGGCGACAGCATCGCCGTCAACGGCGTCTGCCTCACCGCGATTCCACTAGGCGAAATCAACAGCTTTGCCGCCGACCTCGCCGAAGAGACCGTGCAACGCACCACGCTCGCGCAACTTCAACCCGGTGCAACGGTGAATCTCGAGCTTCCCACGCCCGCGGGCGCTCCCCTTGGCGGCCATGTGGTGCAGGGGCATGTGGACGGCACCGGCACCCTCGTCTCCATGCTGGCCCTCTCGGCGAATCTCGACACCACCGACTGGCGCATGACGATCGAACTCCCGCCCGCACTCACGGCCTTTGTGCTGCCCCAAGGCTCGATCACGATCGACGGCATCAGCCTCACCGTCGCCCAAGTGCACCCCAGCGACCCGGCAGGCCGTACCCGGATCGAGGTCGCCGTTATTCCGCATACCTACCGCAGCACGCATCTCCACGCCCTGGTTCCCGGAGCCATGGTGAATATCGAGGCCGATGTGCTGGCGAAGTACGCCGCCCGCCAATCCGCCGCAATAACGTCGCCCGCCTTCCACGCCGAGTGGCTGAGTGGTGCCTATCTGCTCGCGAACGGCTACTGAGGCGCACCACGGCTCTCATCTTTCTCCCGCAACCCATGGCGGCCTTCGCGTAACCCTTTGCGCCCAGTGCGTTCGCTTTTCCCGGCACGAGACCGACTTGTAGGTCCGCTTCAACTCCGCTCAACATCATGGAACCGCACTAGCCAGCTAACCCCCTAGAATGGAAATTTATGCCGCAGGCCCTCGCCCGCCCCTTCAC
>CAXTUW010000032.1:0-47547 GCA_964247595.1 uncultured Acidobacteriaceae bacterium
GCAGGGAAGGGCGCGATGAAGATTCTCTTCGACTGCGGGATCCTCGCGCTGCTCATCCTGATGACGCTCGCCGCCTACGCCGAGCGCATGTATGCGGAGATGGATCGCTTTCTCTCGCGCGACACCAGCGATGCCCTGAAGACTTGGGAGAACGATGTTGAGCCGCGCCTGAAGCTGGGGCGCGATTCCGCGGCGATCTCCGCCTCGGTGCTCTCGCACACCGCGCTGGGCGGACTGGCGTTGCTGCTGGCGAGCCGTGTGCCGTGGGGCGGGCCGCATCCCATCCGGTTTGCGAGCGAGGCCATCTTGGAGTTGGCCATTGCGGTGCTCCTCTTTGGCCGCCTTTTGCCGCAGCTGCTGTTCACGCGCACACCGGCCACCTGGGTTCGCCGGCTTGCGCTCCCGTTGCGGGTGCTGCTGTATGCTGTGCTGCCCATCACACTGCTCATCTCTCTGGTGTTGTCGATCGTCAGCTTGGCCGAGCCCGAGTTCAACGAGGAGGATCGCCCGCAAAGCGAGGCCGTCGATGCGCTGCTCGAGGCCGGCGAGGAAGAGGGCATCTTCGAGGAGAGCGATCGTGAACTGGTGCGCTCCGTCGTGGAGTTCGGCGACAAGGTGGTGCGCGAGGTGATGACGCCGCGGCCAGATATCTTCGCCGTACCCTCCACCATGAGCCTCGCCGACTTCACCGAGCAGGTGAAGGAGCACAGTCTCTCCCGCGTGCCCGTGTACACCGGCTCGCTCGACAACATCACCGGCATCGCGTTTGCCCGCGATCTGCTGGGGGTAAACGACTCCGATGCCACATTTCGGACCGTAGCCGGGCTCGCCCGCGAGGCGCATTTTGTACCGGAGACCAAGAAGGTGAATGAGCTGCTGCGTGAGATGCAGCGCGGCAAGCAGCACATGAGCATCGTCATCGACGAGTACGGCGGCGTGGCGGGGCTGGTCACGATTGAAGATCTGCTTGAAGCGCTTGTCGGCGAGATCGCCGATGAACACGACACCACAGAGGTTGGTGATGAGCCGATTGCCGAGCCGGGCGGAACCTATCTCATCCCCGGCAGTTTCGAGGTGAGCCGTCTGCGTGAGCTCTTCGAGGGGGAAGACCCACAGGACGGTGCCTCCGGTGACGATGAAGAAGCGGCGGCAGATCGGGGCGAGGGTCCCGAGCAGGCGTTGCCGCAACTGCTGGACGGGTATGAGGCCACGACAGTGGGGGGCCTCGTCAGTGAGATTGCCGGTCATATTCCCTTCCCAGGCGAGGTGGTTGAGGATGGCCCGCTGCGCCTGGAGGTTCTGGCCTCCACCGATCGGCTGGTGGAGCGTGTGCGTGTCGGTTTGCAAAGCACGATGAACACCGCCGAACCGGAGTGAACATGGCGGTCGATTAAGGCGCCGCACATCCATTGCATAACCTCCAAGACCATTGCGTCCATTGCGTTCGCTTTCCCCGGCAAGAAGCAAACGCAACGGACGCGGAGAATGCAAAGGGACGCAACGGGGACGAGGCTGGGGCAGTGGGTGCGAGAATAAGGGCATGGCCTTGCGTTCCGGTTTCGTTTCAATCGTCGGCCGTCCCAATGCGGGCAAGTCGACGCTGCTGAACGCGCTGCTAGGGCAGAAGCTCGCGATCGTGACCCATAAGCCGCAAACCACCCGCACCCGCATCCAGGGCGTGCTCGAGCTGCCCCTGCGCAAAAAGACAAAGACAGACGCGGGCCGCTCCGCCGCGCAGATCGTGCTGGTCGATACGCCGGGCGTGCATAAGGGCGAAACGCAACTGGATCGCCGCATGTTGCAGGAGGTGCAGGACGCGCTGGAGGCTCGCGATGCGGTGCTGTTCATCGTTGACGTAACCCACCGTTTGCCCAATGCCGAGCCGGAAACGAAACGTACGGAGGACGGAGACAGTGAGCGCCCCGTGCGTTCGCTCGGCCAGCACAAGCGTGCGCTGTCGAAGGCCGAAGACGACTTCGCGCTGCAGCTTGTGAGGCGCATAGACTGCCCTGTGTTGCTGGTGCTGAACAAAACAGATGCGCTGCCCAAGAGCGCTCTTCTGCCTTTAATTGCGCACTGGACGGCGCTGCACAACTTTGCCGAGGTGATCCCGATCTCGGCAAAAAAGGGTGACAACCTCGATCTGCTTCTTGACCGCATTGTGGCGCAGCTGCCCGAAGGCCAACGCTATTTTCCCAAGGATCAGCTCACCGACCAGCCGGAACGCTTCCTTGTGGCCGAGCTCATCCGCGAGAAGATCCTCATGCTCACCGGCGAAGAGGTCCCCTACGCTGCGGCCGTTGTCGTGGAGAGCTTCGAGGAACCGGCAACCCGCAAGAAGGGCAAGGACGGCAAGCTGCCGCTCACGAAGATTGCCGCGGCAATCTTCTGCGAGCGCACGGGCCAGAAAGCCATTCTCATCGGCAAACAGGGATCGATGCTGAAGCGTATCGGCACGACCGCGCGCAAGGACATCGAAGCTGTACTGGGCACGCGTGTGTTTCTCGAGCTGTTTGTAAAGGTGCGCGAGGATTGGCGTGCCTCCGCGGGCTTCGTCGATGAGCTCGATTGGCGGCGTCAGCTGGAGACGATCGCCGAGAAAGGGCAGCTGGCGCGGAGCCTTTCCACGCAAGCCGAGCTGCGTGATGTGTCTGCCCCAAATGTTACGTCCGAGGACGCTGAGTGATCTCCGCCCTTTTTCGGCGCTGGGGTTTGCAGGCTCTTCCAATACGCACGGAGAGACTGCGGCTGATTGCGATCACGCCGGAGATGTTTGCCGCCGAAACCACCACGCATGCGGCACTGGGTGCATTGCTGCAGGCGGAGATCCCGGCAGACTGGCCACCCGAGCATTGGGAGTCGCATGTGTGGGCGCACATCCTGGCGCAGTATCGCGCATCGCCCGCGACCTTTGGGTGGCATCGTTATATGGTCGCCGAGGAAGGGCCTGGGCGGCTGGTGGGGTGTTTGGGTGGCTTTCCCGGCGCGCACGGCGATGCGGAGATGGGCTATTCGGTGGCTGCCTCGTCGCAACGGCAGGGCTTCGGCAGCGAGGCGGCGTGCGCCCTGATGAAGTGGTTGTTGCAGCGGCCGGAGGTGCGTTCCGTGAGCGCGCAGGCCTTCGAGACCGCCCCGGGGTCGATCCGCATCATGCAACGTTGCGGCATGCAGCGCGTCGGGGAGGGCGATCAGCCCGGCACGGTCCGCTACCGGCGCTGGCGCGGGGCACTCGATAAGCCGCAAGGCTAGTGGTGTCGCGTCCAGCCGCTTATAGCTGACTTCCACTGATGTGCTGTACACACCTTCTGAATTGTCATCCTGTAAGGATCTGCTTTTGTCCTTACACCTTTAAAGAAAAGCAGATCCCTGCGGGATGACAATATGTGGCCCATCACTTATGTGGCCCATCACCAATGCGGCTTCATCTGCGATGCGGTGCACTTGCCGGGCAAACCCCATGACACAGGCCTTCCGCAGAGATGCCACAGAAACATGCGCCAGTACGCTCTTGTGTTCGCGCGCAGTTTGCGTTGCAAACCCAACGTGAACACACAAGCCAAGCTTCCGAACAACGCATTCACAAACGTACGAAACACAAGATAGGCCGAGAGCAAACAATACCTAGGTCGCGTGGTGCACTTGCGAAAATAAAGCAGCTTGGACCGTTGCAGTTCAATGCGTGCATCGCCGCGGTAGCGGTTCGCCGTATGGCCAAGCAGATGCATCGCACGCGCCTGCGGGAGGTAGTAGACCTTGTGCCCGGCCAGACGCGCGCGGCGGCACCATTCGACTTCTTCAAAGTAAAAGAAGAAGTCCTCGTCGAGAAGGCCAATGCTTGGCAGGGCAGCGGCACGCACGGCAAGACAGGCACCGAAGACACTTTCCACCTCGCGCGATTCCACCGAGGTCGTGGAGCGCACGTAACGATGGGGGTTTGCCCATTTGAGAAGGTTTACTGGGATGAACTCTTCCCGCAGCGTGGGCAAGGGCGCAAAGGCACTCTGCAAGCGGCCGTTTGGGTACCGCAATTGCCCGCCCGCAATGGCCAGCGCAGGCACCCGGTCAAAGGCTGCGGCAAAGGCCGTGAGCGAGCCGGACTGCAACTCGGCATCATTATTCAGCAGCAGAAGAAACTCGCTTTGGGCGACCCGTATCCCGCGGTTGACGGCACGCGCAAAACCAGCGTTGCAGCCATTGCGCAGGATGGGCGTTCCCGGGACGGCCTGCTCTAGTTGCAGCAGCGAATCGTCCGCACTTCCATTGTCCGCCACCACAACCTGGGCCGCCGGAACGCCTTCCTGCAGGGCGGAGCGCACGGCACCCAGCAAGGTATCCCGCCCGTTGTAGTTAACGATGATGGTGGTAAAGCGCGGCCCCACGTCCTGGCGCGCTGAGCTGGATGCTGTCTCTGGCTGGTTGCGGTTCCCATTAATCATTCAACTGAATGCCGAGCACCTTCATCTTGCGGTACATGTGGGAGCGCTCCAGCCCGAGCGACTCCGCAGCGCGGCTGATGTTGCCATGCGATCGGTCGAGTTCTTTAAGGATGTAGTCGCGCTCATAGGCCTCGCGCGCCTGCTGCAGGGTGGAGAACTCTTCGCGTCCCTCGCGGCCATTGCCGCGACCCTCCGTTCGCTGCACCAGCGTGGGCAGATGCTTGACCTCGATGCGCATCACCTTCGGATTCAGGATCAGCACACGTTCCATGACGTTGCGCAACTCGCGTACATTGCCGGGCCAGTTGTAGGCGCGCAACTGCGCCAGTGCGGACTCGGAGATCTCGACGCGTGGCCGCCCGTACTGCTGGCCGAACTCGCTCAAGAACTCGCGCGCCAGGGGTGGGATGTCCTCCTTGCGGTCGCGCAGCGGCGGCACGAAAAATGGGATCACGTTGAGTCGATAGAAGAGGTCTTCGCGAAAATTGCCCCGCACAATCTCTTCTTCCAGATCCTTGTTGGTTGCGGCGATCACACGCGCATCCACATGCACGGCGCGGGAAGCGCCGACAGGGTAGAAGCGCTGCTCATCGAGCGCGCGCAGCACCTTGGCCTGGGTCTTCAGGCTCATGTCGGCGACCTCGTCGAGGAACAGCGTGCCCCCATCTGCTCGCTCGAACGTCCCGCGTTTTTCCGTAGGCTGGTTCGGTCCTCCCGGCCCTGCGCCGTGCCGGTAGCCGAAGAGCTCGGTCTCGATGTAATCCTCCGGGATGGCCGCGCAATTCAATTCCACCAGCGGGCGATCGTGCCGCGCCGACTCTGCATGGATCAGCCGCGCGATCCGCTCCTTGCCTGTGCCGGATTCCCCAAAGATGAGCACGCGTCCATTGGTCGGTGCCATCAGGCCGATCTGCTGACGCAGCGCTTTGATGGAAACCGACTGGCCTGTGACAGAACCGGTGGCCGTCAACTGCCGCGCGAACTCATGGTTGTCCTCGCGTAGTTGGTGCGCCTGGATCGCGTTACGCAGCACCAGTAGCGTGCGTTCCAGCGAGAGAGGCTTCTCCAGAAAATCGAAGGCCCCTAGCTTGGTCGCACGTACGGCGGCCTCGATGGTGCCATGGCCGGAGATCATGATGACCTCGGGTGCGCCGGCAGAGCGTACGCCATCCTCACCCCGCTCGCCCCGGCGAATCTCGGCAAGCACATCCAACCCATCGCCATCGGGCAGCCATATATCGAGCAGGACGGCTTGAAAGTCCGCATCGTGCAGCAGGGTAAGCGCCTCGCCGGCACTGCTCGCCGTGGTCACCAGGTAGTCCTCCTCGCGCAGAATGGCTTCGAGGGAGGCGCGGATACCCGCTTCATCGTCGACGATGAGCACATGGTTCATGCGAGCACGCGCTCACCCGGCTGCGTGGCGACTCCATTGCCGCGCGGTGCTGCCACTTCTGGATCGTCGTTGTCCGTAGAGGGTGCCGGGCGTAGTTCCACGATGAAGCGGGCACCGGAGGGCAGGTTCTTCTCCGCACGGATGTTGCCGCCGTGTTCCCCCACGATCTTCGCGGCGATCGAAAGTCCCAGCCCCGTGCCGCGCTGCTTGGTCGAAAAGAATGGAAGAAAGAGGCGCTCGCGCATCTCGTCTGTCAGGCCTGGCCCTGTATCGGAGACGGTGAGTTCCAGCAGGCCGGCTTCGGTGAGGCGCGTGGCAATCTCCAGCTCGCGGAGCAGGCTGTTGCTCATGGCTTCAGCGGCATTGTCGATCAGGTTGGAGATCGCTCGCTTCAAGGCCTCCGGGTCCGCCATCGCCAGCGGAAGCCCGGGGGTCAGCCGCCGTCGCAAACGGATGTTGCCCAGCCTTCCGGTGAAGAGCGTAAGCGCGCTGCCGATTACGGTGTTAAGGTCCGCTGGCCTGGGATGCGCGGCCGGGAATTCGGCTAACGAACCAAACTGGTCGACCAGTGCGCGCAGTGTTTCTACCGAGGCTCCGATGATATCCGTGGAGCGTTGCATGACCTCCACCGATCGGGTCGACAGCCCTCCCGCTGCAAGCATGGGTTGCATGCGATCGGCGTGGCGGCGGATGAGTTCGGCATTGAGCGAAATCGGCGTGAGCGGATTCTTGATCTCGTGGGCCACACGCTGGGCGACCTCCTTCCACGCGCTCTGCTTTTGCGCCCGCAATACTTCGGAGATATCTTCGAGCACAAGCACGTAGCCAAGGTGCTCGCGCACATCGACGGGGCCGCGCTCCAGCAGAGCGACAACAGCAGAGACATGCAGCACGCCGGACGCCGATGGAATCTGCAGCTCTGCGGAGGCTTTGCCCATGCGATGGCTGCGCTGCATGAGGCGTTCCAGGACATCCATGGCGTCCGAAGCCGGCGCGTCCGAAGCCAACGCCTCTGAAGTCAATGCGTCCTTGAGAAAGACACCGACGAAGAGGCGCTCACCACCCGGGTCCAGCATCTCGGAGAAGGCGCGATTGACGAGCACAATGCGGCGATCGGGTGACAACGTGATCAGGCCGGTAGGAATCGTCTCGATGATCGTCTCGAGTTCGGTGCGGCGGCGCTCCAGCGCTGTATTCAGTTCACCCAGCTGGGCGGCCGAGGCTTCGGCGGCCGATCGGGCCGAAGATAGATCGGCTGCCATCGCGTTGAAGCTGTCGGCCAGTTCGCCCAACTCTTCCGTGGCGGATTGCTCCACGCGCCGGCAGTAGTCGCCGGCCGCGATCGCCGCCATGGCTTCGGCGAGGGTCTCCATGGGCCGGGTCACCTGCTTAGCCGTATTCAAGGCCAGCCAGCAGCAGGCAAACAGCGCCAGAGCCGTGATCAGCACAAGTACGCCGGTATACAAGCTGCGAACTTGGCGACGCTCACGAAAGATTGTCCAGTAGGCCTCCGTAGCCTTGCGCAGCCGCAGGTTGGTGATCGCCACCTCACGCGGCAGCGGCAGCCCGACCACGAGGAGGCCCCCACGTTTCAGTCCGGCCATCGCCAGGCTGTAGTCCACGCCACCCACGGAGAACAGCGAACCCTCGTTGCGTTGCGCTGCTTCCAGAATGGCATTTTCTGTGCCGACGGATGGCGTGTTGAGCGCGCTGGCTCCGGGGACGTGAAAGGAAGCAATCGGCGCGCCTTCGCGGTACAGCACGGCAAAACCGCCTTGCAGCGTCAACTCATGCGCCTGCATGATGCGGTGCGTGTGGGCGATCGCCGGCGCTTCGCCGGGGCGTGCGCGTGCGTCGTCCGCTGGCGCAACGGCCGGCACAGCGCCGAGCTCCACGGCGATTACGTCAGCCTCTGAGCGGGCGTTGGCGGTAGCGTAGCGCGCCAGGGCATCCGACAGGCTGTTGGCATCGTCGCGCATTGCCGTCACGGGCTGCGAAAACCAGCGGTCCACGGCACGATTCATCAGCAGGTAGCTGAACGCGAGCATGAACACCAACGGCACCAGCGAGACCAGCACCGCACCCCACAGCATGCGCGTCCGCAGCCGCGTGCCGAGCACACGGCTGCGCTGATCCGCATAAAGCTTCAGCAGATTGCGTACCAGCATCACCAGCACGCTGACAAAAAGTAGAAAGGCAACGATGGACAGCGTGAGAAACACCAAAGTCTCAATCGGCGATTGTGGGTCCAGCAAACGCAGATTGAAGGCATTCAGCGCGGCGAGCGCGAGAAACAGCGCGAGCAGACTGACGAGGAGCACAACGATCCACGCCCTTCGACTCGTAGTCTCACCCATCGGACCAAGGCTCCTCGAAAGCAGTTTACGCCTCAGGGCTGGTAGTCCCTTGTGGGCCAGAACGCGAACGCTGCGAACCGTTGCGTTCTTCGCGTCCTCAGCATCCGCGTTTCTCTCGTCAATTGTATGAGGCTGGGAAACCGGCTGTGCTCATGAGAGCAGAACGTCGACGGGCGTGAACTCGCGGCGCTGATTGTCCGCCACGGCCTTGTAGGTGAGCTTGCCCTCCATGGTGTTCACGCCTTCAGCGATACCCGGGTCATTGGCGATGGCAGCCTTTGCGCCCACGTTGGCAAGCTTCAACACATAGGGGAAGGTCGCATTCGTCAGCGCCAGGGTGCTGGTGTTCGGCACCGCCGCCGGCATGTTCGTGACGCAGTAGTGCACCACGCCGTCCACCTCGAAGCTGGGGTCGGAGTGCGTTGTCGGTCTGGCGGTTTCTATGCAGCCGCCCTGGTCGATCGCGACATCCACGATCACCGAACCCTTCTTCATCTTGCTCACCATGGCACGCGTGACGATCTTTGGAGCTGCCGCACCGGGGATCAACACACCACCGATCACAAGGTCGGCCTCCCCGACGGCGCGCTCGACGTTGTAGCTGTTCGAAGCGAGCGTAAATACGCGGCCGGAGAAGATGTCATCAAGCTCACGGAGGCGATTCAGGTTCAGGTCGACCAACGTCACCTTGGCACCCAGACCCAGCGCCATCTTGGCCGCATTGGTCCCAACGATGCCGCCGCCGATGATGCACACATTGCCCGGGGGCACGCCCGGCACACCGCCCAGCAGCACACCGCGGCCGCCATGTTCCTTTTCGAGATAGGTTGCCCCGACCTGCACGGAGAGCCTTCCCGCTACCTCCGACATCGGCGTCAGCAGGGGCAGAGAACCGAAGCGGTCGCGCACGGTCTCATACGCGATGCCGGTGACCTTCCGGTCCAGCAGCATGTCCGTCAACTCGGTCAAGGGCGCGAGATGCAGATAGGTGAACAGCGTCAGCCCTTCACGAAAATGGTAATACTCGTCCTTGGTGGGCTCCTTCACCTTGACGATCATGTCGGCGTTGCGCCAAACGTTGTAAGCCTCGCCGACGATCTCCGCACCGACCGCCTGGTAATCGTCATCAGGAAAGGACGAGAGCTCGCCTGCGTTGTGCTCGATAAGAACCTTGTGGCCGGCCTCTGTGAGTGCCTTTGCGCCCGCGGGTGTTACGCCCACGCGGCTTTCGTGATCTTTAACTTCCTTGGGTACGCCGATAATCATGCAAATTCTTCTCCGGTCCTGCACCTATTCTATCGGTTTACACCTGCGTTCTTGGATCCCACGACTGTGCGATACCCGAGGCGGCAAAGCCAAGGTCAGCCTCCCTTGGCGGCCTTTACAGACTCGGCAGCCAGGCGGGCAAATAAGCGGCGCAGGCCCAATCGCGCCGGCTCTTCCACAAACCGGTAGGCTCCATAGGCCAAGGGAAGGAGCACGGCCGGCACGACGACCAGGCCGGCCACACCTCCGGGAAGGGAGGGGATCGCATGCGTCACCAGACGCACCGGCGTTTGCAGCAGATACATCGAATAACTGATCGCTCCGCCCAGCAGCAGAAGC
Source organism: uncultured Acidobacteriaceae bacterium (assembly GCA_964247595.1). GTDB lineage: Bacteria > Acidobacteriota > Terriglobia > Terriglobales > Acidobacteriaceae > Granulicella. The sequence goes on from CAXTUW010000032.1 coordinate 9,792, forward strand.
GGCGTGGACAGGAGTCTTGCGGCAGCGCTCGGTTCCATCGCCAGTCCGGCGACGAGCAGGCTGAATGGGACCAGAACCAGGCTGGTCGCGCGTCCATGCAGCGTGGCAAGAGCGATGACCGAGAGCAGCAAGGCAAGGCTCGTCAAGATCGGCCAGTTCGTTCGCGAGGGTTGCAGCTCGCGGCTTTCATGCTCCACGAAAAGGTTGCCGAGCACGGCACCGATCAGGAACTCGGGCAGATGGATGACCGGGAGCGGGACCCAGTTCCACGGGGCCGGGTAGACCGATTCGCCCAGCGTGCGCGCGGATACGTTGCAGAGTACGCCCGCACATAAGACCGCAGCGCCGAAGAGCCACAACCACCGCCGGCTTAGGCGTTGGATCAAGCGCTGCGCAAGCGGGAAGACGAGGTAGAAGAATGCCTCGACCGACAACGTCCAGCACACGAAGTTCCAGGCCCCGGCATATTCCGGGTGCCACGGATTCCAGGCCTGCACCATGCACAATGTCGCCAGGCCGAGCCCCAGCGAGGGCAGCCCCATGCCAGGGAGGCTGCTGCACAGCAGGGAAAGCGCATAGGCCGGCCAGAGGCGCGCAAAACGGGCCTCCCAGAAGCGCGTTGCCGCACGCTGGGCACCCATCTGTCCACGATAGGTGTAGGCCAGAATGAACCCGGAGAGGATGAAAAAGAGTGCCACGGCGAGGTAGCCGTTCCGGAAGAAGCGGCCGGCGAACCGATGTCCATGGTCAAGCAGCAGCGTGGCGACCCGGGTGTGGAAGATGACGACATAACTCGCCGCAAAAAACCGCAGTCCCGTTAACGCCGGCAAAGGACGGCGATGGCGTGTAAGCGCCGGCAGTTTTGCCCCTTCTGTCTCCACCGGGCCCAGAACATGTTCCCGGGCGGAGGCGGAGAGGTCCTGGAAGGGGGTTGCGGTAGGTTTCGGCCGAAGCTGCATGAGATTCGCAGAATAGCGCAGCGATTCCGAGAGGGCGTTACGGGGTAAGGGGAGAACCGCAGTCGGACTGAAGCCGTACAATGAAGTTATCTCTTCGGAACGGGAACCGATCGGCTTCATGTCCTCGAAAAACTTTCAATCGCGTACCGGCCGCGTCAGCAACATGCGGTCGATCTTCTCGCTCTTTTCAAGTGATCTGGCTATCGATCTTGGTACGGCCAACACGCTTGTTTACGCCGCGGGCAAGGGCATTATCGTCAACGAGCCCTCGATTATCGCGGTGAATCGCATCACGAACGAGGTTGAGGCGGTGGGCAAGGAGGCCAAAGAAATGCTCGGCCGCACGCCGGGCAACATCATCGCCATCAAGCCCATGAAGGACGGTGTGATTGCAGACTTCAAGCACACCGAAAAGATGCTGAACTACTTCATCCAGAAGGCGCATAACCGCAAGATGATGGTGCATCCGCGCATCGTCATCGGTGTGCCGAGCGAGATCACGCAGGTAGAAAAGCGTGCCGTCATGGATTCGGCCTACCGCGCCAAAGCCAGCGAGGTACATCTTGTGGAACAGGCCATGGTGGCCGCGATCGGCGCGGGGCTGCCCATTACCGAGCCGGGCGGCAACATGGTCGTCGATATCGGCGGCGGGACTACAGATATCGCGGTGATCTCACTCGCGGGCATCGTGTATTCGCGCTCCGTGCGCATGGCCGGCAACCAGATGGATGACGCCGTGCAGACGTATATCAAGCGCAAATACAACCTGCTGATCGGCGAGCGTACGGCGGAAGATATCAAGATCGAGCTGGGTTCGGCCTATCCCTTGGACAAACCGCTCACGATGGATATCAAGGGCCGCAATCTTATTGAAGGCGTGCCGAAGACCATCACCATTGAGGATTCCGAGATTCGTGAGGCGCTCAGTGAATCGATCGCCACCATCATGAATGCCATTCGGGTGGCGCTCGAACGCACGGATCCGGAGCTTTCGGCCGATCTTTCCGACCGCGGCATGGTGCTCACCGGCGGTGGTGCGCTGATCAAGAACCTTGACAAGCGCATTCGCGAAGAGACGGGGCTGCCGGTTTCAATCGCGGATGATCCGTTGGCTTCCGTGGTGCTGGGCACGGGCAAGATGCTGAGTGATTTCCGGCTGCTGCGCAAGATCTCGATCGACTAGATGGCCTGTCGGGCCTCTGTCTTTCTATACCTTCCCGAAGGGAACCTGCTATTTAAGCATTCCGGACTTGGGAGGTTTCACAATAATAGAGATTTGATTTCATCGGCTGTCGAGCAGCATATGCCTTGCAGGGATGACAGCATGAAGCGGGCTTGAGGGCTTAGAGCACCCAAGTGCATCGCCTAGAGCCCGTGCGGTGCACGCGCCGTCCACAATAGAGGTTCGTGGATGGGAAAACTTCCAGCAATGGCTGCCGACGACGTATCCAACGACGCCCCTTGCCAAGCGGCCACATACTCCGGCCGGTCGTAGGCGCGGCCGGCAAAAAGCAAACCGGGCCGCCTGCCCGGCAGATCGCGGAAGCCAACGGCATCGGCGACAAAGCCCCATTGCTCCGGGTGGGCGATCTTCGGGTAGAGATACGCCGCGGCAATGCGCATCCCCACACCGTCGCCAAGTTCAAAGCTCCACAGCGGATCGAACGCGGAACTCAGCAACTGGCAAGCGCCCGCGAGCAGATCGAAGTTAAGCAGCGTGTTGCGGAAGGGCAGCGGCGTAGCGACCTCCTGCGGAAATACGCCGTCGGAGCGAATCTGGTTGCGCAGTGTGGGCGAACGGAAGCGTTTGCGGCAGTCTTCCAAGGCGTTCTCGTCGCGAAGGAATCGCGCAAGGGCGGAGGCCGTCAGCAGCCATGCCGATGCACGATGATCCTTGCTGTCGCGCGCGACGCCGGCGGCACGGTTGTTGTTCAGCCAATCGTTTGCGGCTTTGAACCACGAGCGCACGGCGTCCCACTCCCCGGCGCTCATCGCGGGCCCATCGACGATGAAGCTGAGCGCGCGAGCAAGCTCCGCAAGCGGCACCAGATCCACCACGCCCATAGGTGCGCCGGTGGTTGTGCCGGGCGCGCAGCCGGCGGTGTTGAAGCTGGGCTCCATCCGGGTTGCGGGAGTCAGCAAGGAGGCGCGCAGGTGCTCCACGGCGCGTGCCGCGTACTGCGGCTCCCCTGTAAGCAGCGCGGCCGCGCAAAGGCAAGCCACGGTTGCGGAGAACTCACGCAAGGCGCGCGCATGGGCACAGAAAAGTGCCGGCGCATTCGTCCCCCCGGCGGTGCGAACGTCCGATTCGGCCTCCGAGAAGAAGGTGTTCGCCGTGCCATGCGGCGCGCGTGTGGCCGTTACTGGAGCTATTGGCGCAAGAAGGGCCGTCTTCGCCTCGGCGAGCACACGCGCACGCTCCAACTCACCGACGTTGACGTGTGCCAGAGACGGTGTTTGGGCGTGAAAAACTCGCTCGGCCGCATAGCATGCGGCGGAGGCGAGGAACTGGCGGCGATCGCAACGGCAAAGCATCCTCGCGGCTGAGGGTAGCACGGCCACACTATTGCGGGGGAAGCTGCGAGCGGTCCCAGCCCCCGCCCAGCGCCTTCACCAAGTTGACGGTACCGTCCATGCGGCGGCGCAGGATGTCGATGTCGTTGCGTTGATTGTTAAGCGCCGTGGTCTGCGCTGTGATGACCTGCAGGTAGGTGTCCACGCCGCCGACATAGCGGTTGTTGAAGATGCGCTGCGACTCGACCGCAGAGGAGGTCGCATTGCGTTGCTGCACCGCTTCCTCCGACAGCACGCGCAGGGATACCAGGCTGTCTTCCACCTGTTGCGTGGCATCGATCACGCTCTGCTTGTACACCGCCGCATTGCGGTCGAACAGCGCAAGGGTTTCTTCTTTCACACCGCGCCTGCGACCACCATCGACAAAGGTGTACGCGACTCCAGGCCCGAGCGAATAGACAACGCTTGCCGCCGAGAACAGGGACTGCAGTGCCGCCGTGCTTTGAAAGCCGACCGAACCGCTGAGCAACAGCGAAGGATAGAACGCCGCCTGCGCGATGCCGATGGCCTCATTGCCCTCCTGTGCTCGGCGTTCCGCTGCGGCTATATCGGGTCTGCGTTCCAGCAGTTGTGAAGGCAGCCCGGTAGGAACCAGCGGAGGCGTGGTATCCACCGGCAACGGCGAAAATGGAAGGCTGAGCGAAGCCGGGGCTTGCCCGATCAGGTTGGCGATGGCGTGCTCGAATTGTGCGCGGGCAATGGCCACATCCGAGGCCGCGACCTTTGCCGACTCCAGCTGCGTTGCCGCTTGCGTGACATCGGACTTTACGGCAATCCCGCCGTTGTAGCGGTTTGTCGCGATGCGCAGGGCATCTTGATACTGCGCAACGGTATCGTTCAGCAGCTTTTGCTGCGCATCCGCGGAACGCACCTCGAAGTAATCCACCGCAAGTTCAGTCTGCAGCGAGAGCAGGATGTTCACGCGGTCGCTTACGGAGGCCTGCGCCTCCTCCTTGCCGGCGGCGATGTTGCGCCGCACCTGTCCCCAAAGGTCGACCTCATAGGTGAACTGCAACGGATACTGCACGTTGCTCCCGCTGCTCAAGGGCTGTGCAGGATTGAAGTAGGGCAGGTTCGGCGAGTAGCGTCCCCCGGTCGTGTACGGGTTGATGCCGATCGTCGGTATGCGGTCCGCCTGCCGCACGCGGATCTCGGCACGGGCAGCGCGCAGGTTGGCGTCGGCCTCGCGGAGCGTCTCATTGGCCTGTTCGACCCTGGGCTCGAGCTCGTTGAGCCCGTTATCTCCAAAGATAGTCCACCAGGCACCACGTGGAATCGCATCGAGCGGCACGGCGCGGGACCAGTTGCCGTTCTCCTTGAAGGCATCCGGCCCCAGCTCCTTATACGCCGGCGGTACCGGCGCGGAGGGCACGGTATATTTCGGCCCAACCTTGCAGCCCGTGATACCTGCCAGCAAGCCCGCGAGCAAGCCGGCAAGGGGGAGAGCTCCGTAGGGGAGGGATGGGCGCAGCTGCTTCAGCTTTGTGTCCCTACAACTCATTCCGTTCCTGCCGCTGTGGGTTGGGCCGCGTTGGCAACGCGTACCGGTTGATCTTCGGCAAGCGAGTCAGCCGGATTCAGGATCACCGTATCGCCCCCCGTGAGCCCGGTCGCGATCTGCAACGTGGAACCGTTGTCCTTGCCGATGGTGACGGGTTGCAGGTGCACACGCCCATTGCGCACGAGGCCAACCCGCAGACCTTCGGCGCGGAACAGCAGCGCATTCGCGGGCACGGACACCATCTGCCGGGCTTGCGGCAGTCTGAAGTGCACAAAGGCGTAGGCGCCGGGCAAGAGCTTCCCGCCGGTGTTGGTTACATCGACCTCCACGTTGAGGGTGCGCGAGTTCAGGTCGATGGAGCTGGAGTTGCGAGCGACGGTGCCGGGAAACTGTTGACCGGGGTATTCATCGAGGGTCAGCGTTGCCGTCTCCCCATCCTGGATGGCGGGTGCGTACACCTCGGGCACCGGCACAAACACACGCAAACGGCCGATGGCGGAGATGCGGAACAGATCGCGGGGTTGCGCGCTACCGGAGCCGGCGTCGATTAAAGCACCGATGTCGGTATTACGGGCAGTCACGACGCCACTGAACGGGGCATACACGCGCTCGAAAGATTGCAGCTCGTGCAAACGCCGCACATTGGCCTCCGCCGCTTCCATGGCGGCCTGGCGGGCCGCTGCTCCGCTTACCGCCACATCCGTTTCCTGTTTGGAGACAGAGTCTTCCTTGAGCAAATTTTGATAGCGATCGCTGGTGGTCTTTGCAAGATTCAGGTCAGCCTGCGCACTTTTCAGATTGGCCTGCGCGACCTGCAGTTGCTCGTCCACCTCCGGGGTCTCGATGACCGCCATCAACTGGCCCTTGTGGACATGCTGGCCGATGTCCACATAGAAGGCCTTCAGGTAGCCGTTCGTACGTGCATAGATGGGCGTGTCATCGAAGGCCTGGGTGTTGCCGGGCAGGGCGATCTCCGCCGCAGTGCCGGTCACCGTGGGGTGCGTGACGTTGACGCTGAGCACGGCATCGCGGGCTGTGGTCTGCTCCAGATGATGCTCCGTGGCCGCACGCGACAGAATGCCCACGATGATGCCTACAACTAACAGCAGCGCTACCACCGCGAGCGCGATCCAAGGGCCCATGAAGCTGCGGTGCGGCGCAGGTAACGCGTGAGCCGGGTCGGGATGCGGCGAAGGGTACGCGGCGTGGACGCCTTCTCCGCGATCCAGCGCAGGCGATGTCATTTGGGTGTTGGGTTCGATAGCCATAATTTTCTAAAACGGGAATCTGGGTATGTCTCGTGGCAGTCTGATGAGGCCTTCAACGTTCCCTCAACGGCTAAAGCCACCTTACAGCCGTTGGGCCCACGGCGGGACTGAAGTCCACCCCTTTGGGAGGTCAACGAAAGCAAGGCTCTCCTATGCGACCGCGTGATCGGCCAGTGAGCCTTCGGCGACGCCGGTGGGCATCTCGCGCGATGCCCCGGCGCGGCCGTGGACGAGGGCAAACACCGTGGGCACAAAGACCAGTGTAGCGACCGTGGCAAACAGCAGGCCGCCTATAACGGCACGGCCCAGCGGGGCATTTTGCTCGCCGCCTTCGCCCAGCCCTAACGCCATCGGCACCATACCGATAATCATGGCGAGCGCCGTCATGGCCACAGGACGGAAGCGGGTCGCGCCCGCCTCGACGGCTGCGCGCAGGGCATCGCCTGTATCGGCAAGCCGGTCTTTTGCAAACGAGATGACCAGGATGGAGTTCGCGGTGGCAACACCCATGCACATGATCGAACCCATCAGCGCAGGCACCGATAACGTCGTGTGGGTGAAGAACAGCAACAAGGCAATGCCGGCCAGGGCCGCGGGCAGGGCGGTGATGATGATGAACGGGTCCAGCCAGGATTGGAAGTTCACCACGATGAGCAGGTAAATCAAGATGATTGAGAACACGAGGCCGAAGAGCAGGCCGGTGTAGGAGCTGCGCATGGCCGTGATCTGGCCGCGCATCTGCACGAAGTTGCCCTTGTGCAGCGATCCTCGATTGCGATCCATGATGCGCTGCACATCGGTTGCGGCCGCGCCCAGATCGCGGCCCTGCACGGCGGCGTACACATCCAGCGTGCGGCGGTTGTTGTAGTGCTGCAGCACAGGCATCTCTGTCGAACGGGAGATGGAGGCCACGTCGGCCAGGATCTCCGGCGTCTGTGCGCCGGCCGCTGTAACGGGAATATTTTCAAGCGCCCCGAGCGAGTTGATCTGGTACTGCGGCGTCTGCGCGACGATGTTGTAGACGACGCCGTTTTTAGTGTTGAGAAAGAACTGCGGGTTGAGCTGCGTGGAGCCGGACAGGATGTTCAACACGGAGGTGCCGATATCGCGTTCCGAATAGCCGCCCTGCTGCGCCTTGGTGCGGTCCACGGTGAGGTCGAGCACGGGGTAGTCGTCCGGCTCTTGCAGGCGTATGTCTACGAGGCCGGGAACCTGCCGCATCTCGGCCATGATTTTGTCGGCGACCGCCCGATTGCCCGCATCATCGCGGCCATCCACCTGTACGTCGAGTGGCGCGGGTAGGCCGAAGTTGAGGATCTGCGTGACGATGTCGGAGGGCAAGAAGTAGAAGGTTGTGCCCGGGTACTCGCGGGGCAGCTGCTCGCGCAACTCCCGCACGAAGTCCGCGGTTGCTGTGTGATCTTCCTTGAGTGAGACGAGAATGTCTCCATCCGACGCGCCATAAAGTCCGCTCGTCGCGTGTTGCAGGTTCAACGTGGAGTAGGGAAGCCCGATGTTGTCGAGGATATTGTCCATCTGCGCGGGCGGCACCACGGTCCGAATCGTGTTCTCGACCTCATCGCAGAGGCGCGCGGTCTCCTCGATGCGGGTGCCGGTCTTGGCGCGCACATGCAGGATGAATGAGCCATTATCGGTGGCCGGAAAGAAGTTCTGGCCCAGGAATGGGATCAGGAAGAGGGCGAGCAAGCAGCAACCCAGGAAGATTGGAATGAAGAGCAGCCGCGCCTTGACCAGCTGCGTCAGCAAAGTCTCATAGGCGGAGCGCACGCTTTCAAACACGCGCTCAAAGGCGCGTTGAAATCGAGCCAGCGGGTTGCGCGAGGGAACGGCGTGATGATCGACCGGCTGCAGGAGGTACATCGCCATCGTGGGCACAAGGGTGCGCGAAAGCATGTAGGAGGCCAGCATGGCGAAGACCACGGCTTCAGCCAGTGGCACGAAGAGGTAACGCGAGACGCCCGAGAGGAAAAACATCGGCAGAAACACGATGCAGATGCAAAGCGTGGATACCAGCGCCGGGATAGCAATCTGCGCGGCACCGGCGAGGATGGCCTCGCGAACGCCGTAGCCCTCCTCGAGATAGCGGTTGGTGTTCTCGATCTCCACTGTGGCGTCGTCGACGAGAATGCCGACCGCGAGGGCAAGGCCGCCGAGCGTCATGATGTTGATCGTTTGGCCGAGCAGGCTCAGGATGATGATCGAGCTAAGGATGGAGAGCGGGATGGACACCGCAATGATCAGCGTGGAACGCCAGGAGGCGAGAAATAATAGGATCATCAGGCCGGTGAGGCAGGCCGCGATCACACCCTCGCGCACGACGCCGTTGATCGAGCCGCGCACAAACGTCCCCTGATTGCCGATGGGTGTGATCTTAAGGTCCGCGGGTAGGCCGGATTTAATCCGCGGCAAAAGCCCTAGCGCCCCCTTAACCACGTCCAGCGTGGAAGCCGTGCCGGATTTGAGGATGCTGATCAGCACACCGCGGTGGCCGTCCTGACGCACGATGTTGGTCTGCGGAATGGCGCCGTCCGTAACGGAGGCCACGTCGCGCAGGTACACAATCGCGCCGTTCACTTGCCGGATGGGCAGATTCGCTAAACCCTCCACCGAGGTTGGCGTGCTGTTCAAGCGCACGTCGTACTCCGTTCCGCCAATCTTTGCAGTGCCACCCGGTTCCACAACGTTCTGCGCCGCTACGGAGTTCAGCACGTCGATCGGCGACAGGTGCTTGGCCTGCAGCTGCTTGGGGTCCAGGTTGATCATGACCGATCGCTGCTTGCCGCCATACACATTGGGCACCACGATGCCCGGAACGGTGACCAGTTGCGGCCGCACAAAGTTCAGACCGTAATCGTTCAGCTGCTGCTCATTGAGATTCTTGCCGGAAAGGCCGAGCTGCAGAATGGGCACGCTCGAAGCGGAGAAGTTGATGATCTGCGGCGGCAGGATGCCCGGCGGCAGCTGCCGCAGCATGAACTCCGACGCGGCCGACACCTGGGAGTTGGCCGTATCGAGCGAGGCCCCCTGCTGTAGATAGACCTTCAGGATCGCTTGCCCGTTCAGGGTCGTGGATTCGACGTGCTCGATGTTGTCGACAAGCGTCGTCAGCACCTTCTCGTACGGTGTGGTGAGCCGCCCTTCCAACTCTTCAGGACTCAACCCGGTGTATTGCCAGGCAATGGAAACGACAGGGATGTTGATGGAGGGAAAGATGTCCGTCGGCGTACGCAGGATCACCACCGGCGCGGCGATCAGGATAAGGATCGACAGCACGACAAAGGTATAGGGCCGGTTGAGCGCCAGCCGGACGATCCACATAGGGGGAGCTCTCCGCAGGGAGGGAACTCAAGTTCCTCTCCTACCTTAGAGGATATAGGGTCCGGCAAACGGCCTGCTGGAGAGTTCGGCAGGACTGGAAGCGGGGTTTCTGCATCCCATGTTCTTTACGGAGTTTTAAGGCGCGTTAGGATAGTGCACGGTGCGCCTCCTGCGCCAAGGACAGATTTTGGCCATGCGTTTCTTTGATGTTTTGTTTGGCAAGCCCCTGGCGACCAGCGACGCCGCCCATGAGCATATCGGTGTAGCCGCCGGCATCCCGATCTTTGGCCTGGACGGCTTGACCAGCGCAGCCTACGGCCCTGAAGCCGCCATGGCACTGCTGATCCCGCTTGGTTTGATCGGGGTACAGCAGCACCTGATTCCAATATTTATTGCGATTCTTACACTACTGACGATTTTGTATTTCAGCTATCGGCAGACGATCGAGGCCTACCCGAATGGCGGTGGATCGTTTACCGTCGCCAGCGAAAATCTCGGCGATGGAGCGGGACTGTTGGCCGCCGCGGCGCTGATGATCGATTACATCCTTACAGCGGCTGTCGGCATCTCGGCCGGTGTTACAGCGCTGGTAAGCGCTTTTCCGTCTCTGCACAATCACCAGCTCTCGCTTTGCCTGCTGATCCTAATCATCATCGTTACCGTGAATCTGCGTGGCGTGAAAGAGACCGGCGTTGTATTTATGCTGCCGACCTTTCTCTTCGTCGGTACGCTGGCGATCACGATTGTGGTGGGTGTGCTGCGCGCGATAGCGGCAGGGGGGGCACCGCATGCGGTGACGCCGCCGCCGCCGCCGCTGGCGTCAAGTGAGCACCTGATAGGCTTTGCGCTGGTATGGCTGTTGCTGAAGGCGTTTTCGAATGGATGCGCCGCCATGACCGGCGTAGAGGCCGTATCCAATGGCGTAACAGCCTTCAAGGAGCCGCGATCGCACAAAGCCAATCAGGCACTCACGGTCATCATTGCGATCCTGATCATGTTGCTGGCCGGCTTGGCCTACGTTGCGAAGGCTTACCAGATCACAGCGATGGATCCCAACGATCCGAAGTACCAGAGTGTACTGTCGATTCAGGTAGCCGCCGTCTTCGGGCGCGGCTGGTTTTACTTCCTAACCATGGGCAGCGTTCTGGCCGCGCTCAGCTTCAGCGCCAACACGGCCTTCGCCGATTTCCCGCGCATGGCGCGTGCAATCGCCGTGAAAGACTATCTGCCGCATGTCTTCATTTTGCGCGGGCGCCGGCTGCTGTTCTCGCACGGCATCTATGCCCTGACGGGCTTTACCGCGCTGATCCTCATCATGTTCGGGGGCGTGACCGACCGCCTTATTCCGCTCTACGCCATCGGTGCGTTTCTTGCCTTCACGCTGAGCCAGGCCGGCATGGTGAAGCACTGGATGAAGACGCTGGATGCGCCACATCGTCACATCAAGCTATTTCTCAATGGCTTGGGCGCTGCCGCGACGGGCATAACGCTCTTCATCGTGTTGATTACAAAGTTCACCTCTGGCGCATGGATTACGGTGCTGCTGGTGCCCTTGATCATCCTTACGATGCACAGCATCAAGCGCCACTACACCCGGGTGCACCTGGAGACGGCCGATCCCTCGCCCATGCGGTTGACCGGTCTGGAACCGCCCCTGGTGGTCGTGCCGGTTGCGCGCTGGGACAAGATCAGCGAAAAGGCCCTGCGCTTCGGCCTGCTGATGAGCCACGAGGTAAAGGTCGTGAATGTGGAGAGCGATTCGGAGCCGCTGGATCGCGAGATGTGGGAGCGCATGGTGATGAAACCCATCCGCGACCACGGCATGCCCGAGCCGGAGCTGGTGGCTGTGAGCAGCAATTTCCGCACCATCCTGGGGCCGCTAATGGACTACATCCTGCAGCTCGAAGATGCCAATCCCGGGCGCAAAGTTGCGGTCGTCGTGCCGGAACTCGTGGTGCGGCACTGGTGGGAGAACTTCCTGCACAACCAGCGTGTGCAGTTGCTGAAACTACTGCTGCTGTTACGCGGCAATCAGCGCATTATCGTCGTCAACATCCCGTGGTACCTATAGCGAAAGAAGGAAACAAGCGGCTGCGCCGTTGGTCGCGAGAACACGCAGCCTCTACTTGTCGATGGCCACCGGTGGTTTCTGCGCGCGCGATCGCATCCGCTCGACCGCTGCCGGAATTACCTCGAGGGCGCGATCGATTTCTTCCTCCGTGGTGAGGCGCGATAGCGAAAGCCGCAGACTGCCGCGTGCCTCGGCGGCACCCAGTCCCATTGCAAGAAGCACGTGCGAGGGCTCCGTGGCACCGGACTGGCAAGCCGCGCCGAAGCTCGCACTGATGCCTTGCAGATCGAGTGCGATAAGAAGGCGCTCGGCGTCAATGCCTGCGATGCGGAGATTCGTTGTATTGTCCATCCGCGGGGCAGCGGCGGCGTTCACCGCAGATCCCGGTATGGCGGCCAGGAGATCTTGCTCCAGGCGGTCGCGCAGCATACGCAGCGGTGCCGGGCCAGTGACGGACTCAGGCCCATCTGCCAGGCCATTCTCGGCGAGCCACCCGCGGGCCTGTTCGGCCGCACAGCCCAGGCCGACGATGCCCGGCACGTTCTCCGTGCCCGCGCGCCGCTGCCGCTCCTGGGGGCCGCCGTAGAACAGTGGCGCGAGTTCTATGCCCTTGCGCACGAAAAGCGCCCCGGTTCCCTGGGCTGCATACATCTTGTGGCCGGAGACCGTGAGCAGGTCAATGTTTCTGAACTCACCCGCAAGATCAATGGGCAGCTTGCCGGCAGCCTGCACTGCATCGGTGTGCATTGGCACGCCGTGGGCTTTGGCGATCCGCGCCAGCTTGCCTAAAGGCTGTATGGCACCGGTCTCGTTGTTGGCGAGCATGACCGAGGCCAGCCGTGTGTGCGGCTGCAGCGCGGCCTCAAACTCCTCCGGAGATACACAACCGTCGCGGTCCGGCTGCAAGTACGTGACGGCTCCGCCGCGGCGCTCAAAGGCCTCTGCCGCATACAGAACGGCATGGTGCTCGATGGCGGAGGTGATGAGATGCACAGGCTCACGCCGGTCCAGGTAGGGCTGCAGCACGCCCATCAGCGCGGCGTTGTCCCCCTCTGTCCCGCCGGAGGTAAAGACGATCTCTTTGGCGGTGCAGCCCAGCAGGGCAGCCACCGAGGATCGAGCCTGCTCCACCGCCGCACGTGTGCCCTGGCCGCCGGCGTGCGCCGAACTTGGATTGCCAAAACGCTCGGTCCAGAACGGCTGCATGGCCGCGAGCACCTCCGGCAGCACGGGTGTGGTGGCATTGGCATCAAGGTAGATCCGCACACCTTTAGGGTACCCCGCGCCGCACCTTCTTCAAATTGCCGAGGCGGCGAGAACGCGCTCTGCTACGCTGAAAACGCTTCTTTAAGAGACAGGTGAGAAACATATGCGTTTGAAAGCGTGGTTGGCGGTAACGGTGTGGGTGTGCGGCAGTGGCCTGGGTGGAGCGACCGTGAAAGCCCAGATGGCGGCCGGCGCGGGTGCGGCAGTCGGCGCGGCGATGGATCCGGCGAAGGCCGAAGATGCCATGTTGTCCAACCTCGAAGAGGAAATGACTGCCGTTGTAAAGGCGATGCCGGCCGACAAGTTCAATTTTTCACCCAGCGCCGCGGCCTTTACACCCGCGCAGGGGGCGAAATTCGATGGGGTACGCACCTTTGCGGGGCAGGTTACGCATGTGATCTCGGCGAACTACTACTTCTACAGCCTGATCAGCGGCACCAAGCCGGATGTCGACATGAAGTCCATCGGCGCGATGACCACCAAGGACCAGATCGTGCCGGCGCTGGCGGCCTCCTTCGCATTCGCACACAAGGCGGTGGCCACCATCACGCCTGCCAATGTCTTTCTGACCATCAAGGGAGCGGATGGCATGAACACCCGGGCGACAGTGGCGAGCTTTGGCGTGGCGCACGGCTTCGACCACTACGGCCAGATGGTTGAATACCTGCGCATGAATGGTGTGGTGCCGCCGGGGTCGAAGTAAGTTGTAAGTTCTCAGTTGTAAGTTCTGTGGGTTGTCCGTTGTGAGTGACCTTTGCGGTGCTCAGGCTATGAGCGGTGGCCCCTATCACTTAGAACTGACCACTGACCACTATCAACTGACAACTACTCACTGACAACTCTTCCACTCACCACCCCGTTCTACGAACGGTTCTCCATCGCCACGTACGGCGCGGGGTATGCCGGTCCGGTGTACTCCGCGCGCGGCCGGATCAGGCGGTTGTCCCCGTGCTGCTCGAGGACGTGAGCGCACCAGCCCGCGATGCGGCTGATGGCGAAGATGGGCGTAAACAGGTCGGTATCGATGCCCAGCGTGGTGTACGTGCTGGCGGAGTAGAAGTCAACGTTGGCATTGAGCTTCTTTTCGTCCTTTACAAACAATTCAATTGCCCGCGACATCGCGTACCACTTGGGATTCGCGTCCTCACCGAGGTCGTGCGACATCTGGCGCAGGTGCGTCGCGCGCGGGTCCTCCGTGGTGTACACGCGATGGCCGAAGCCCGAAACCTTTTGCTTGGCCGCGAGCATGCCGCGCACATGCTCGACAGGATCTTCGCCTGAAGCGTCCACCTCATAGAGCAGCTTCATCACAGCCTCATTGGCTCCCCCGTGCAGCGGGCCCTTCAATGCGCCGATCGCTCCGGTGATCGCCGAGTGCATGTCCGAGAGCGTTGCCGCAATAACACGCGCGGCAAAGGTGCTCGCATTCAGCTCATGATCGGCATGCAGAATCAGCGCCACATCCAGCGCCTTGGCTGCGGTCTCCGACGGCTTCTCCCCGTTGAGCATCCAGAGAAAGTTGGCGGCGTGGGAGAGCGATGGATCAGCCTCGACCACCTCTTTGCCCTTGCGGATGCGGTCGAATACCGCGACCAGCATGGCGATCTGCGAGGTCAGGTCGAAGCTTTTGCGTACATTCTCTTCACGGCTTGTAGACGTGCCGTCGGTGTCGTAGATCGCCAGCAGGGAGACCGCCGTGCGCAGAACCTCCATCGGCGAAGCAGACTTCGGCAAGCTCCTCAGAAAATCCACCACCGGTGCCGGCAGCTTTCGTGAAGCAGCCAGATGCTGGGAGAACTCCTTCAGCGCCGTTGCATTGGGCAGCGAGCCAAGCCACAGCAGGTAGGCCGTCTCCTCAAAGGTGGACCGCTCGGCCAGCGCATGGATATCGATGCCGCGATAGGAGAGGATGCCGCGGGCACCATCAATAAAACAGATGGCTGACTCGTTGGCGACGACGTCCTGCAATCCTTTGGGTGTGGCGGTGGTGGTAGGGGGCATGCGCTCCGGCTCCAGGGCTGCTTATCGAACAGCAGCAACGATTATGTGAGATTGCCAAAAGGGTTGTCACGGCGAAGAGAACGATAATCGAAGTGTTTGGGCGAACAAACGTGTTAACCCCG
This sequence comes from uncultured Acidobacteriaceae bacterium, assembly GCA_964247595.1. Classification (GTDB taxonomy): domain Bacteria; phylum Acidobacteriota; class Terriglobia; order Terriglobales; family Acidobacteriaceae; genus Granulicella. The sequence continues at coordinate 24,893 of CAXTUW010000032.1, forward strand.
GCGTGGTCCGGCAAATCGCGCGGGCGTAAACGGGGCTAGATCGATCGCCGGCGTTCGATCCTCAAGCAGGTCTGCCATCACAACGGCTGTGGCCGGGGCGAGCAGGATGCCGTTGCGGAAGTGTCCGGTGGCGATGAACATCCGCGTTTCGGCCCGGCTTGGCTCAGCTAGATGCTCAGCGGGGCTCTCCAATGGGTGCTCAGCCGCATTCCCAGCCGCATGCAGGACTCCCATCTCTTCCATAACCCCTAAGATTGGAAGGCCGTCCGGGGTCGCCGGACGCAGCCCGGCCCAGGCCTCCACTGCCGGCGCCGCAGCCTCGTCGCCAAGCTGTGGAACCAGCTCCGCCGCAAGACGCCGCAAGTCACGCAAATCCTCGGAGGATGTCGAGGTATCGAAGCCGGCGTCCTCCACCGTGGCACCCAGCAGAGCGGTGCCCGCTTGTGGACCTGTGGTTCGCGGCACCACATAAACGTGCTCGTTGCGATGCACGACAGGCAGTGTGAGTCCTCTTGGAATCTGTACGCGCAACATCTGTCCCTTGCGCGGCGTGACCGGCAAGCCGTGATGCCCCCAGGCTCCGGCGGTGCGCACCACCGCACCGGTACGTGTGCTGAGTCCGGCTGCCTCCCTTTCTGCCTGCGCACCCGTGAGCACGCGAACTCCCGAACTCATTACGGCGTGCAACAAAGCCGGGGCGAGTTGCCGTGGGTCGATAGACCGTTCAGAGAGCGGGCGAACGGTGCCATCCGGCATCGTTTGCCTTGTGATCATTGTCTGAAACGGTACATCGAGACCGGAAAATTCTTTGACGCGGGAGAGGAACGCAGCGTAAAGTGAGCCGCTAAGCCGTGAAAGCGGCAGCAACTTCGCGCTGTTGTGCGGGTCTTCTACTGCGAGCATGCCGGCAGCGGCAGCGGAGGCCCCAGACAACGGTTGGCGGGGGTCCAGCACGATGACACTGGAGCCGCGGATACGTAGCTCCAGCGCCAGGCTAAGGCCAATGACGCCGGCACCGAAGATCAAAACGTCTGGACGTGCGGCAATGGCGAGGGCCCTCGAAGTACCTATTATTGACTGAAGCTCAGCAGATGGTGCGCTTTGCACGGGAAAACAGCCGGGCGCATCCCACGTCCATGGGGAAAAAGCATCAAGATAAGGAAGGCTTTGCTCATCGCACGTGGAGCGGTTTCCGATGAGCGGGGAGAGCAAAGGAGCAGGCATGAACGAACGAAACGATGTACTTGTGGAACACCGGGCACCCAACTGGCTGGTGGGCGTAGCCATTGTGGCACTGCTGGCAGCGCTGGGCGCGCTCGGCTGGGCCTTGACGCTGCAGAACCATCTGGCCACGGCGGAGCGCAACCTGAACACCGCAACGGGGCAGAGCACCGCGCTGGCCGAGAAGATTGACGACACCAATGAGCGGCTGCGGGCGCAGGGCGAGGCCCTGGGCCAGAGCGTCGGCCTGACGCAGAAGCAGCTTGAAGAGCGCGCCACCGAGTTGACCGCAGCACAGAAGCAAGTACAGCGCACATCGCTTGCAGCCACGGCACGCGTGCAGCGTGAGACCAAGGCCAACGAGCAGCAGATTGGCGCGGTCCAGAACGATGTGTCGACCGTGAAGACCGATGTCGGCGGCGTGAAGACAGATGTGGCCTCGACCCAGGCTGACCTGGCGGCGACCAAATCGCAGCTCACCCGCGTCGTTGGCGACCAGGGCGTCATGAGCGGCCTGATCGCTACCAATCACGATGAACTGGAAGAGCTCAAGCGTAAGGGCGACCGCAACTATTACGAGTTCACGCTGCACAAGGGCGGCGAGCCGCAGATCGTCGGTACAGTCAAGCTTTCGCTCAGAAAGGTCGATGTAAAGCGCTCCAAGTACACGTTATATGTCAATGCGGATGACAAGAACATTGAGAAGAAGGACAAGAATCTCGACGAGCCCGTGCAGTTCTACTCCGGTAAGTCGCCTGCGCTGTTTGAGATTGTTGTGAACAACATCGCAAAGAATCAGGTGACGGGCTACCTGAGCACACCGAAGACGGTGGCAGGACCCATCGCGCTGCCGTAGTCGTGCGCACCACAACAAGCCATGCACGCTGCTGTGGTAAACATTTTGCGCGATCAGGGAAGCCGCGTCGTTTGCGGCCCCTGATCGCGTAATTCCAGCGTAATCGTTGCATCGCGCTTGCCCTTCCATGCCGCGGCATCGCGATTGGGAAACGCAAACACCATCACGCCGACCCGCGTCTTTTGGGGGTCGATCTCCTCATCATCTGCGATGGGGTTCGCCACCAGCGGCGCAATCGCAGGGAAGATCCCTTCCAGCCGTTTGATATTCATCACAGGAATCATCTGGGCCTGTGCCTCGGATCCATCCGCGAAGGTGGCGTGTGCCGTCGCACCCTCCAGGTAGAGGGGAAGGCGCAGACGGTCGGTGAAATTCAACGTCGCAATAACATACAAATCATCTTCGGCTGTCACCTCTTTGCCGCCCAGCACGCGCATGCCTCCTGTGCGGCCGGTCTCGAGAGACTTCATCTCCGTATGCGGAGCAAAGGTCTGCACGTCGGCTACACGCAGGTCCGCTACCTTGTGCGGGTTGAAGTAGAAAACAGCAAACGCCACGATGCCAAGAACAAGCAAAGCGATGAGGATGGCGGGAAGCACATTCTTTTCACGCGGCGGAGCGATCTGGAGGTCGGCCATGGTGCACAGGATAGCGCGTGCGGCCCAATGAGGGGCATGGCTATGCTCCATTCATCTCTCTTCATGTTGTAGTGAGGCGAAGGGATCTGTTTCTGCCAGCCTGATCTGCCCTTCAAAAGGAAAGCAGATCCCTGCGGGATGACGACTCGGATACGATTAAAAGAAAGCAAGACAGGGTTACGAACGAGGCCGCAAGCTTGCTAGAAACGCCTCCACCCTCAACGTGTTCAGCACATCACCCGGCTCCAGCCAGGCGCGACGAAGCTGCACGATTCCATGGTCGATCAGATCGAGTTCATCGGTGGCATGCGCGTCGGTGTTGACGACGATCTTGCAGCCGAGTTGTTTGGCACGGCGCAGATGAAGATCCGATAGATCGGAACGCGCCGGCGCGGCGTTGTGTTCCACCGCGATGCCAAGCTTCGCAGCCGTGGGCAGCAGCTGCTCCAGATCGACGCGATACGGTTCGCGCTTCAGTACCTTGCGCCCGGTCGGATGGCCAAGTATCTGCACATATGGGTTTTCGCACGCACGTAGAATGCGGGCCGTAACCTCTTCGCCTGATTGCGCGAAGCCGGAGTGCACGCTGGCGATCACGATATCGAGCTGCGCGAGCGTCTCGCTGTCGAGGTCCATCGCGCCGTCGAGCAGGATGTCGCACTCGATGCCAGCGAGCAACCGGAAGGCGGACTCAGGCTTGCGCGCGTTCGCTTCGTCTTCGCGCAAACGCCGTTCATAGCGGCTCCACTGCGGGCCGCGCCCATCGGCAAACTCGTCCGCAAGATTGGCAGACATCTCGCGAATGCGCGCGGCATGCGCGAGGGCACGGCGGTCATCCATGCCATTGGTCATGGAGAGATTCTTTGAGTGATCGGTGATGGCGATGTACTCGAGCCCACGCTCGATGGCGGCTTCGGCCATCTCGCGGATGGAGTTTGTACCGTCGGACTCAAAGGTGTGCATGTGCACATCGCCGCGCAAATCGCCCCGGACGATCAGGTGCGGCAGAGCCTGCTTGGCTGCAGCTTCAATCTCACCGCAGTTCTCCCGCAGCTCCGGGGGAATGTACTCAAGGCCGAGCGCGTTGTAGATCTCGGCTTCCGTCGCTGCCGCGACCATGCTGTTATCTTCAATGCGCGATAGAGCATATTCGCTCAGCGTGTAGCCGCGTTTGATCGCGCGCTGCCGCAGTGTGACGTTGTGATGTTTGGAGCCGGTGAAGTATTGCAGCGCCGCACCGTAGCTTGCGCGCGGCAACAACCGCACATCAACCTGTAGGCTGTTGCGCAGCGTAAAACTCACCTTGTTCTGGCCCTTGGCGAGCAGCTTATCGATGAGCGGCAGAGCGGCCACGTGTTCCACCGCGGCGGCAACCACGTCGGGCTCACAAGCCGGTCCGGTGACGAGCAGGTCGAGATCGCCGACCGATTCCTTGCCGCGCCGCAAGCTGCCTGCGGGCGTAACCGTGTCGATGCCCGGGAACGCGCGGATGAGCTCGGCGATGCGTTCGGCATGACCACGGGCGACATCGATGCGAAAGCGTGACGTGTTCTTGCGATGGTCCTCGATGCCTTTTAGCAGCTTCTCTGTAAATTTCTGCCCCATGCGCGGTAGCGTGAGCAGGTCGCCTCGCTTAGCGGCTTCCTCGAGCCCGTCGATATCGGCCACGCCCAGCGCGGCGTAGAGGAGCGCCACCGTCTTTGGGCCCATGCCGGGCAGCTTCAACAGCGTGAGCATGCTTGGCTTGTAGCGCGTCAGCAACTCTTCGCGCAGCGGCATGGTGCCGGTGGCGACCAGGTCGCGAATGTTGGCGGCCATGCCCTTGCCGATGCCGCCGATCTCGAGCAGGGCCTTGGGATCGGCCTCGGGGCGCGTAAGTGTTTCGAGTTGCGTGGTCTGCTGTTCGACGGCCTCCGCCGCGCGGCGATAGGAGCGCACACGGAAGGGGTCCGCGCCGTCGATCTCGAGCAGCGCCGCGGTTTCGTCGAGCAGGCGGGCTAGGGTGATGTTGTCCATGGTGTTCTCAAAAGTTGCAGGTTGCTCAAATGTGTACCGCGCATATTCTCAATCAAGCCTTCCTTACGCCTTGCGTTGGGACGCGTACAACAGAACCCCGATTAGGGTCTTGCCGTCCTCGATCTCACCGGCATGGATCATGCGCATGACCTCGGAGAGTGGGGTCATCAATATCTCGATGCGCTCGTCCTCTTCAGGGGTAGCCTCGCCCAGGGTGAGCTCTTCGGCCAGCACGATGTTCATGGCCTCCGACAGGAAGCCGGGACTGGCGTAATACCTTGTGTGCTTCGACCACTTCTTCGCGCGATAGCCGGTCTCTTCGATCAGCTCGCGCTGGGCGGCAGGGATGAGTTCCTCGCCTTTCTCGATGCGGCCGGCGGGCAGTTCCAGCAGGAACTTGCCGGCAGCGTGCCGGTACTGGCGGATGAGCAGGATGCCGGGATCTGTCGCATTCGTGGCGGTGTCGACGGCCAGCACGACGACGGAGCCGTTGTGCCGCACCACATCACGGCGGGCGTTCACATTGCCGGGCTCGATCACCTGATCGCGGGTCACCCAGAAGATGTTGCCCTGATAAACGGTGTCTGAGGAGAGAATCTCGGCTTTGCCGGTGAGCTCGTTGGAGGTCTTTTCAGTCGCCATGGCCCCAAGGTACACGAGCCGGGGCCGCTTGCCGATTTCTGCATCAGGGGGCGGGAAGCGGCATCCAAATAGGGCGGCCTGTAAGAGAACGAAGACTCGCATCACTGCCCCTGACCAATTTTTATGCAAACTGAGTGTTATCCCATCTCGACGCTGCCCGGTACCTCTGCGCTCTTCCGTGACTTTGCGGAAGCGACAGATCGAGAGACGGTGCGCCGTATGCGTCGTTGGTATCCGTCCGATCCGTTTGGTATGGGCTGGGCGGGTAGCGCGCCCGCGCTGGCGCAAGGCCATCGTGAGGCGTTGGCGAACGCGTTGCTTGCCGAGGCCGATCTATTCCAGGCGAGTGATGCGGCCAGAGCTAATATCGAGCGGCTACGCGCGGGAGCAGCTGCGGTGGTCACAGGCCAGCAGGTGGGGTTGTTTGGTGGACCTCTGCTGACGTTGCTCAAGGCCGCAACGGCGATCCGCAAGGCGGGGGATGCGACGCGCCTCACCGGCCGTGAGCACGTCCCGGTTTTCTGGCTGGCGAGCGAGGATCACGATCTCCCTGAGGTGGATCAGGTACATCTGCCAACGAAGGATCGTATCGAGAGCCTGGGCGCGCGGCTCGAGACGCATGGCATTTCCATGCCGGTAGGCAACATTCCGACCGGCGATGCGATCGAGACTGCCCTGGCATGGGCGGAGGAGCGGCTCGGGTTTGCACCGATTTGCGAGGTGCTCCGCGACGCGTATACCGATCAGGACGGCTACCGGGCAACGCTTGCCAGCGCCTTTGGCCGGCTGCTGTCGCACGTTTTCGCAGAGCAGGGCCTGATCGTGATGGACGCCTCCTTGCGCGCCTTCCATGCGCTTGGCGCGGACGTGCTGCGTGCGGCGCTTGAGGAGGCGGGCTCGCTTGAAACTCTATTGGCGAAGCGTTCCGCTGAGCTAGAAGCAGCGGGCTACCATGCGCAAGTAAAGGTTGCGCCGGAGATGAGCCTGCTGTTTCTTATCTCTTCGACGCATGATGGTTTGCAGGAGCGGCGTGCCCTGCGCCGCAGCAAAGACGGCCTATGGAAGGCGGGCACGCAAAGCTATTCCACGCCGGAGCTGCTGGAGATCCTTGCAGCCGAGCCCGAGCGCCTGAGCCCGAACGCGCTTCTGCGTCCCGTGTTTCAGGATGCCATTCTGCCCACCGCCGCCTACATTGGGGGGCCGGCGGAGATCGCCTACTTTGCGCAATCTGCGGTGGTGTATGAGCAGATTCTTGGGCGCGTAACCGCCGTGTTGCCGCGGCTCTCCGCAACGCTGGTGGAGCCTGCGATCGCCCATGTGCTGGGACAGCACGAGTTGCAGTTGACGGACGTGCTCGCGGCACGTACCGCCGAAGAGTTGAGCACGAAGTTGGGTGCGCGAGCTATGCCGATCGAGGGCAAGCGTAAGCTGGCCGCTGCCGGTACTGCGCTCGACGAAGAGCTTTCCACACTGCTCGCGTACATGACTTCAATAAGTCCGGACCTGGGCCGCGCGGCGGGTGTCAGTGCGAGCAAGATGCGCTACCAGATGAATCGATTGCGGCGCATGGCGGCCCGCTTTCAGCTGGAGCGCGAAGCCTCGCTGCGCAAGCACGCCACAGCCGTGATGCTGAGCCTCTACCCGGAGGAGCATCTGCAGGAACGTCTGCTCGCCGGGATATGGTTTCTGGCCCGCGTGGGCGAGAGCCTGCCGCAGATGCTCGTTGAGCATGCCGGGCAGGAGTGCCCGGGCCATCGCGTGATCTTTGTTTGAGCACGGTCTAGAATGGCTTGCGGGAGCGCGGTGCGATGGCGAAACGTGGAGCAGCGGATGAGACCTTTGAGGTGACCTGCCCGGACTGCGGCGGTGTGCTCAAGGTCGATCCTGTGACGCGCTCCATTCTCACGCATACCTCCGCACCCAAGAAGCGCACCTTTGAGGATCTTGGCTCGGCGGCGCGGGCGCTGAAGGAGCAGGAGGCGCGAAGGGACTCGCTGTTTGCGCAGTCGGTACAGGCGGAGAAGCATCGCGATGACCTGCTCGATAAGCGCTTCGCGGAGGCGTTGAAGAAGGCTAAGGAAACGCCGCTGACCGAAAAGCCGTTGCGCGACTTCGATCTGGAGTAATGCCGTGCCGAACGGCTAAAACAAGCGAACCCGTAAACTAAACGTATGCCGCCGATTCTCAACGCCCAGGGCGTCTCCAAGCGCTTTGGCGCGGTGCCCCTGTTTCAAGATATTTCCTTTCCCGTCAATGATGGTGACCGTATCGGGCTCATTGGCCCAAACGGTGCCGGTAAGTCCACGCTGCTTGCGATCCTTGCCGGGGATACCGAGCCCGACAGTGGCGACCTTGCAGTCCGCAAGCGCGCCCGTGTGGGCTATGTGCGGCAGATCTCCGAATACCCTAAAAGGATCACTGTGCGTGGTGTGATCGAGGCTGCCCTGAAGACGGCAGGTGTACCCGCGGAGGAGCACGAACAGCGGCTGCGTGAGACGCTCGGCCGCGCTGGCTTCGTAGACACCGCGGAGGATGCCGCGCTGCACATGGACGCCGAGGCGGCGAGCCTTTCGGGGGGCTGGCGCAAGCGGCTCGCGATCGCCGAAGCCATGGTGCTGCGGCCCGATGTGTTGCTGCTCGATGAGCCGACCAATCATCTGGATCTTGAAGGCATTGAGTGGCTGGAAGCCGCGTTGCGCGGCGCGAACTTTGCCGTGGTGGTGGTCACGCATGATCGGTATTTTTTGGAGAATGTGGCCAGCGAAGTAGTCGAACTGAGTCGTGTCTACGCAGAAGGTTTGCTGCGTGTGCGCGGCAGTTATTCGCGCTTTCTTGAGGATCGAGCTGACTATCTTTTGTCACAGCAGCGCATGCAGGAGGGTCTGCAAAATCGGGTGAAAACGGAGATCGATTGGCTGCGCCGCGGGCCCAAGGCGCGCAGCACGAAGGCCAAGGCGCGCATCGACAGCGCCCACGATCTGATCGCGCAGCTGGCGGATGTTTCAGGCCGCCTGCGCACGGCCAATGCGGGTATCGGCTTCGATGCCACGGATCGCCAGACCAAGCGGCTGATTGAGATGGAAGAAGTCTCGGTCACGCTGGGTGACCGCACGATTCTGAAGGATATCAGCTTTGCGCTCTTCAACGGCGCACGGCTGGGGCTGGTGGGACCGAATGGCTCCGGTAAGACCACGCTGCTGCGTGCCATGACGGGTGAGCTCCCGGTGAGCGCCGGCGTGGTGAAGCGTGCGGCAAGTCTACGCGTGGTGTACCTGAGCCAGATGCGTGAGTTGGACACCTCCCTCAGCCTGCGCCGTGCGCTCGCGCCGGATTCCGATTCCGTGATCTACCAAGGGCGCGTTGTGCATGTGGCGAGCTATGCCTCGAAGTTTCTGTTCACGGGCGAGCAGCTGAATCAGCCTGTGGAACGCTTGAGCGGTGGTGAGCGTGCGCGTGTGTTGATCGCGCGGCTGATGCTGCAGCCCGCCGATGTGTTGATGCTTGATGAGCCGACCAACGATCTCGATATCCCCACGCTGGAGGTGCTTGAGGAGGCGCTACTGGAGTTCCCCGGTGCCCTCGTGCTGGTGACGCACGATCGCTATTTGCTCGATCGCGTGTCGAACATTGTGCTGGGTTTGAACGGGCGGGGCGATGCCCGATTGTTTGCTGACTATGCGCAGTGGGAGGAGTGGCGCAACGAGGGCTCAGAGCCCTTCCTCGCCGGCAAAGATGCCTCGCAAAAGAACGGTGTGTCCCCCGTCCTGCCTGCAACAGGAGCTGCGACCCGCAAGAAGTTGTCCTACAAGGAACAGCGTGAGTGGGAGGGCATGGATGCCCGCGTGGCCGCAGCTGAAGGCAAGCTGGCGGCTGCCGAAGAGCACGTGGGTGACGTGGCGAGTGATGCGGATGCGCTGATCAAAGCGCTGGCGGAGCTGGAGACGGCACATACGGAGCACGATGCGGCGCTGGCGCGTTGGGTGGAGTTGAGCGAGAAGGTGAGCTAGGGCGAGTTCTTGCTGGGCATGATGCAAGCCTGTGCAGCCGCACGAAAAGTCGATCCCTGCGCGGCACTATGGGATGACAATCGGGAAAGTAAGGTGTGTGGGATTGGTGCACAGATCCCCTCTGAAACAGGAGTCGCCCACTAGTCTGGGGAGATGAGTGTTGCTCCTGATCTCCGCTGGCGTTCCCCTGGCCGCCCAGCCGGGCCGAAGTTTCTGCCGCGGGTTACAAGCGGCGAGCTATTCAAAGAAAACGCCTGCGACTACCTGCTGAGCAACGCGCAGCGCCATGGCGACTTGGTGCGGTTTCGGGCAGTAGGCCGCGAGGTGCTGCAGTTCAACCACCCTGAGTTGATCGGCGATATGCTCCAGCGCAACGAGCGCCTGCACCACCGCAACCTGGTGATGCAGCGCTCTAAATCAATCCTGGGCGAGGGTTTGCTGACCAGCGAAGAGCCGTTGCACATGCGGCAGCGCAGGCTTGCGCAGCCCGCGTTCCATCGTGCACGCATACACGCTTATGGCGAGATCATCGCGGCGTCGACGGCGATGACGACGGCCGTTTGGGAAGGGAAGCGCAACGCGGGGCAAAGTGAGATCGAGGTGCATGGGGACATGCTGCTGCTGGCGCTGCGCATCGTCGGCAAGACGCTCTTCAACATGGATTTCGAGGAGGATGTCGAGTCGATCGCAGCCGCCGTAAACGCGTTTCAGAGCTTTCTGCCGCTGGCCTTTCTGCCCATGCCGGAGCTTGTGCAGCAACTGCCGATTCCCGTGATGCGGCGCATCCGCAAGGGCCGTGAGGATCTCGACACGCTGATCTATCGCGTGATTGCGGAGCGCCGCGCGGATCCAGGCGATCGTGGCGACTTGCTGAGCATGCTGCTGGCTTCGGTCGACGCCGGGGAGGGTTCCGATGCATCCTCCGATGCAACCAGTGAGGCATCCGGCAACCGCATGAGCGACCAACAGGTGCGCGATGAGTGCCTGACTGTGTTGCTCGCCGGCCACGAGACCACGGCCAATGCGCTCAGCTTTATCCTGTGGCAGCTTGCAGCCGACGAAGCGGTACAGGAGGAGCTTGCCGCCGAGGCCAAGCGCGTTTTGAATGGGCGTCTGCCGAATGCGGATGACTACGCGCAGTTGCCGTTTGCCGAACAGGTGGTGGCCGAAGGGCTGCGCCTGTATCCGCCCGTGTGGGTGACGAGCCGCATGGCCGCCGATGACTATGAGTATCGCGGTGTGCCGGTGCGCAAGGGGACGTTTCTGCTGGCTCCGCAGATCGTCGTGCACCGCGATCCGCGCTTCTGGGACGATCCGCTACGCTTCGATCCGAGCCGGTTTACCAAGGAGGCGAAGGCGGGCCGCCCGAAGCTGGCTTACTTTCCATTCGGTGCCGGCAGCCGGCAGTGCATCGGCGAGGGCCTGGCGTGGATGGAAGGCGTGCTCGCATTGGCCGTAATGGCGCAGGCATGGCGTTTCGTGTTGCCGGAAGATGCGCCGCGTACGCTGGCTGTAAAGCCTTCGGTGACCCTGCGGCCGAAAGGGCCGGTGCGGTTGCGTTTGGAGCGGCGTTGACGGTGGGGGCGTTGGTGCCGGGCTGTGAAGACGCAGATTCCCTGCGGGAATGACAACAAGAGAGCAAACGCAGATTCCCTGCGGGAATGACAACAAAATTAGTGGGCGTCGTTGCGGATGATGTCGCCGTTCTTCATCACGAAGCCCGGATGGTTGAGTACAGCGATGTCGGTGAGTGGGTTGCCGGGGACGGCGATGATGTCGGCGTAGAAGCCGGGCTTCAGTTGGCCGATGGCGTCCGTCCAGTCGAGCAGTTTGGCTCCGTTGAGCAAGCCAGCGCGCAGCACGTCCGCGGGGCTCATGCCGTACTGCACCATCAACTCGTACTCATGGGCCTGGGTGCCGTGCGGGAAGGGGCCAACGTCGGAGCCGACAGCGAAGGGCACACCCGCGGCCATCTGCTTCTTGAACTCGGCGGCGTGGAAGGCCTGTTCGGCGCGGCCGTGTGCAGCGATCGCCGGCGTTGCGGCGTGGTCGGCGAAGTATTCCGCAATCTGGAATGTCGGCACGGCGTAGATCCCCTTGTCGCGCATGGCTTTCATCGTCGCGGGCGATAGAGCGTAGCCGTGGTCGATGCTGACAACGCCCGCGGCTACGGCATAGGCAGCGCCGGGCTCGCCGGTGCAGTGCACGGCGACGCGTGAGCCTGTGCGCTGGGCTTCGGCCACGGCGGCAGTGAGCTGGGCTTCGGTGTATTGAAAGGGTGTGGTGAAGCGATCGGCTTCGAGGCGGTCGCGTCCGGTCTCGTAGATCTTGGTGAAGTCGGCACCCTCTTTGTGCTGCTCGCGCATGGCGGCGACGATCTCCTCGGCGTTGTTCGCGCGGTCGGCGTTGGAGAGTAGATTCTCGGCGGGGTTCAGGCCGCTGTTGTCCTCGTGGCCACCGTTGATATCGATTGCATTGCAGCTGACGCGCATGCGCGGGCCGAGGATGAGGCCGCTCTCGATGGCGTCCCGCACGGCCACGTCGGCGCAGCCCGCGCCCTCGGTGCCCATGTCGCGTTCAGCGGTGAAGCCAGCCAGCAGGTCGGTACGGGCGGCGTCGGCGGCGATCAGCGTGCGTTCGGGAACGGACTCCTTCACGGTCTGGAAGGCCTCGTCGCCGACGTGCAGGAAGAGATGCGTGTGCGCGTCGATGAGCCCGGGCATCAACGTTGCCGAGCCAAGGTCGATCACACGCGCGCCAGCAGGACGGGTGACGTGCTCGCCGGCCTCGCGGATGTGGGTGCCTTCGATCAGCACCTCGCCGGGGGAGACGAGCTTGCCGCCGGCAACGTCAAGCAGATGCGCCGCGTGCAGGACGGTGAGTTGTGTGGATGTGACGCCGCTCTGTGATCTCGCGACAGAGGACGACAGCGCACAGGCGAGCACGACAAGCGGAGCGCAGAGACGAAGCATTGTTTGCCGAGCATATCGCATTGGCGTTAGGCGATGCGCGGGTTATGTTCAGTTGTGAGCGACGAGGGACCGAGCTATGAGTGCGGCTCTTCTACCAGGTGATAGGTAAGGTCTAGATTCCGGTGATGTTGAAGCCGCAATCGACGAAGGTGATTTCGCCGGTGATGCCGCTGGCGAGCTTGCTCGAAAGAAAGAGCGCGGTGCCGGCGACCTCAGCTTGTTCGACGTTGCGGTGAAGGGGGGCGCGCTCCGTGACCTTGTCGAGAATGAGGTTGAAATTGCCGATGCCGCGCGCGGCGAGCGTTTTGATGGGACCGGCGGAGATTGCGTTCACGCGGATATGTTTAGAGCCGAGCGAGGCGGCCAGGTAGCGTACCGTGGCTTCGAGAGCGGCTTTGGCAACGCCCATGACGTTGTAGTTGGGAAAGACCTTTTCGGCGCCGTAGTAGGTAAGCGTAAGCAGCGAGCCGCCGGTCGTCATGAGTGGGGCAGAAGCGCGCGCGATGGCAATGAGCGAGTACACACTGATGTCGTGGGCGAGACGGAAATCATCCCGCTTGGTTTCCAGGAAGTCATTGTGCATAGCGTCCGCGGTGGCGAAGGCAACGGCATGCACGACGGTGTGAATGATGGGGAACGTTTCCTTTATCTGTGCAAAGGCGCTTTCGATCTCCCCGTCGCTGGAGACATCGCACTGGATCGCGCGTGCCTTGCCTGTCTGGCCGAGCTCGGCGATAAGGCCCTCGGCTTCGCGCTTCAGGCGCTCGCTCTGGTAGCAGAGCACCAGCGTGGCACCGGCTTTGGCAAAGGACTCGGCGATCGAGTACGCGATGCTGCGCTTGTTGGCGACGCCAAAGACGATGGCGACCTGACCCTGCATGTCGATCGTGTTGCTCATGGTGCGGTGAACTCCGGGAATGTGAACGGTGCCTAGGATACCAGTTCACGCACAAGCGATACGAGGGAAGCGGCTCATATTGAGGATCGCGGTATGTGAGGGATTTGAAGTGCGTGCTGGCTTCATCACGAACCGTGCAGCAGCCAGTCCAACTGCTCGTCTGTGAGCGGAACGACGGACAGGCGGAACTGACGAAAGAGAAGGGAGCCGGCGAAGACAGCGGCGTCGCGCATTTCAGCCAGCGGCTTCTCGCGCTTCAGGCGTTTGCCGGCCTTCAGTTTGACGAGCGGTGTCTTGCCGTCCTCGGCAAGCGTGACGGAAACGACCTTTGCCGTGCCGACCGCGGCCTTGCCGACATTGGAGTGATAGATCACGCACTGTTCGCCGCGCTTCATGTTGCGCAAGGTGATGAGGGACTGGGGGTTCTTGATGCCGTCCCATGTGGTTTCGCCATCGCGCAGGAGGTCGTCGAAGGAGTATTTGTCCGGTTCGGATTTGAGCAGGTAGGGCATGGGTTTGGAGTCAGTGTAAGCGGTCGGGTCTGTGGGTGAGCGAGAAGCGGGTCTCCTGTGGGGATGACAAGCAAAAAGGCAAAGGCAAACGCAGGTTCCCTTCGGGAATGACAAGCAAGACGGACAAAAGCGAGAAGCGGGTCCCCTGCGGGGATGACAAGCTAGGGAGCGGCAACGCGAAGCCTGTTCAGCCGCCGAGATCGAGTAGCGTGACGTGGGGGATCTCACGGCCGAGAAAGCGGCTGCCGAGGCGGGCGAACTTTTCGACCGAGTCTGTGGCGAAGCAGGCGAAGGTGGCGGGTTCGTTGATTTCACTGACCTGCCTGGGCAGGGCCTGGCAGACGGCTTCGGCGGTTGCCTCCGCAGAATCGACCACAGCTGCCTTTGAGCCGAGCTCTCTTAGCATATTTGCCACCCCGGAGGCGAGAAGTGGGTAGTGCGTGCAGCCCAGCAGCACGGCATGCGGCTTGGTGAGGGCGAGTGCCTCGCGCAGGTAGATCCGCAGCACGTCGCGGGTGACGGGATGGTCAGTCCAGCCCTCTTCGACCAGCGGTACCAGCAGCGGGCAGGGCTTTTCCGCCGCAGTGAGGCCGAGTGCCGCGCAGGTGTCGCGGTAGGCATGGGATTGAACAGTGGCGGCGGTGGCGAGCACCAGCACATCGCGGCCCTCGTGCTCTCTTGCGGCGGCCAGCGCGGCCTGTGCTCCCGGTTCTACAACGCCAATGACAGGGACGGCAACGGCGGCACGGATCTCCGGCAAAGCGAGGGCGGTAGCCGTATTGCAGGCGATGACGAGCAGCCCGGCTCCGCGGGCGACGAGGAACTGGGCGGCCTCCACGGCGTATCTGGCGACGGTCGCTTGCGATTTGTCGCCGTAAGGCAGTCGTGCAGTATCGCCGAGGTAGAGAAAATGGGTTCCCGGCAGGCGCGGCAAGAGGGCGCGGAGTACCGTGAGACCGCCGAAGCCGGAGTCGAAGACGCCGACGGTGCGCCTCACGGTGTGCCGGCCCCGGTGACGGTGGTGTCGTGCGAGGCGTAGACCCGCAGCATGTCGGCGTGGCCGGCGAGGGTTTCGCGTGGCTGGCCGTCAACGAGGAAGCGGATCTGCTCGATTTGCGGGAGGTTAGCGTGCAGCGTGCCGATGATGGAGGCGATGGTGAGGGCTTCGACCTCGACACCGGAGGGATGGCTGTTGACGAAGGTGCCGCGCAGGTCGATGACGGCGAGCTCGCCACCCGGGGTTCGCGGTTGTAAGGCATTCGGGTCGCTAGAGGGTACGGGCGACGTTTGCACACGACCATCGGCCGAGGCCGGTGCTCTCGTGTCTACGCCATGGCCCGTTACCGGCAGCGGCAGCAAGAAGATTTCGTTCACCATGGCACCGTTCGGCAACGGGTGCGGCGAGCCGGGCAGAGCGTACTCCGTGACGAGGTGGTCGAGGAGGGCACGGGCGCGGGCCGTAATCTCGGTCGGCAGCGCGATCTGGCGCTCTCCACCGGTTACGGTGCCTTCGTCGTCGTTGGCCAGATCCAGCGTTACAGGCTCGGTGTCGGTGTAGGGCGCATCGATGGGTGTCTGGTCGGCGAGATCGCGGACGCGGTCGCGGGCACGCTGACGCTCCACGATGAGGACACCGGCCATGGCGAGAACCGAGAGAAACAGCACCCAGAACAGGATGCGCATACGCCGGGGGCTCACGGCTGCACCTCCAGCGGGGAGTCCCCTACCGGTTCAGGCTGTTTCTTAGGATGGGGCACGTAGGCCGGTGCGGGCACGCGGAAGGGTGGCTGCACGGCGTCTTTCCAGACGACCAGGGCTCCGGCAATCGCCGCCGCGATACGGCTTTGGTAGGCGGCATCGTTGATGCTGTTCGGCGTGTCGGTGCCGGGGGCCAGTTCGACGACCAGCGCAGGGCAGGTGAGCGAATCCACGGGACGGACGGAGGCGGTGCTGCTGACGAGCTGAATCTTTGACCGTCCCAGCGCCGCGTTCATTTGCCCTTCAAAGGCGCGGCTGGCCGGGATCCAGGCGGACTGCGCTGTGAGCCAGGGCAGGAGGGCGGCTTCGGCGGGGGTCGGCTCGAGTTCGGAGTGGTAGAGGTGCACCCCCATGCCGCGGCCGGTCGCATGCAGGAGCAGGCAAGCGGCAGCGCGGGCGTGGTTGGCGATGCCGGCGCGGTCATCGAGGGTCAGTGGGGTGGACGGTGCGTTCGGCTCGGTGGCGGCATCGCTGTCGCGCGTCATGACGACCGTAAAACCGCGGGCTACGAGCAGCGAGCGGAGCCGAAACGCGAGTGCCAGGGTGACATTTTTCTCAAGCGTGGTGTCCCCGATGCGGGCACCGCCATCGGTTCCGCCGTGGGCAGGGTCGAGCAGGATGATGTTGCGGTTGAGGCCGGTGGCCGAGAAGGCGGACGCGCTCGGTTTGTGCTCGATCACGGTAGGTTTGGTTGTCGGGGACACGACCGTTGCAGCCGGTTTTGTTCCTGGGTTGCTGGTTGCCCTGTACCCAGTTGCGGGGCTTCCTGCTGCTTTAGCGGGTACGCCGGTGAGAGCGGGGCGAGGCGCGGTCGGAGCAGAACCAGCCTCCCTTGGGCTCGAACTCTGGCTCGGGCTCGGGATTACGGGGCGGGGGCGACGTGTGGGCTGCGCTATCTCGGGAAGGGTCTGGTCTGGCGTCGCTGTTCGCGGGCTTGGCGAGGCCGTTCGCGGGGAAACCTGGGGCAGGCGAGTCTGCGGCGGTGCAACGCGCACCACGGGCGCAGGCGGCTGGGTCTCCTGTTGGGCCTGTTGAGCAGGCGCGCCCGGCAGCATGACCGCTGAGAACACGAGTCCTGCGACGGTGGCGCAAGCAGCTTTTTCGGTCAGCGTCACAGGCAAGTCTTTCTCAACCGGGTTCCCTTGGCAGCTTCGATGTCCGAAGGTCCAAACGATTGTACCGGGTCAGGAGCCCCGCCCACCTCGCAGCCGCGGTAGACTCACGCCATGCGGGTCTTCGGCGTGGATTGCGGAACGGAGTGCACCGGCTACGGTGTTGTGGAGACCGACGCCGCATCCCGGTCGCCGCGCCTGCACCACCTTTGCGCAGGGGCGGTGCGGCTGAACAAGAAGGACTGTACCGCGGTGCGGCTGGCGCAGGTCTATGCCGAGCTGACGGCCATGATGACGCTATGGGAGCCTGAATGCGTCGCCATCGAGGGGGTCTTCTTTGCCGCCAATGCCAAAAGCGCGCTGAAGCTGGGGCAGGTGCGCGGGGTCGCTCTGCTGGCCGCGGCAAATTGTGGTCTGCCCGTTGCGGAGTACGCTCCGCTGGCCGTGAAGAGCGCCGTGGTCGGCTATGGGCTGGCAGCGAAGGATCAGGTGGGCTTTATGGTGGCTCGCCTGCTCGACCTGGAGGCCGCGCCCAAGCCGGCCGATGCTGCCGATGCTCTCGCGGTGGCCATCTGCCACATTCACCACGCACAGACAGCAGAGGGGCTTCGACGTTGAAGCGGTTCCGGATTTTGCCGCTCGTGCTGACGGTCTTGTCTGCTTCCGGCTTTGCGTTTAAGGCAGTGGGGCAATCCCTTTCGTTTTCCCTCGATCGCGCAGGTGTGCCGCCCGTTCGCTACACCATTCGGGTCGACCAACAGACCGGAAAAGGCACGTACCGCGGCGAGGCAGCCGCGCAGGTTGCAGGGACGGAGCATAACGCCCCCGCCGTGGAGACCCCCCTTGCGGTTGGGCCAGAGGTGCTGAAGAAGCTCTTTGCCGTGGTGCCGCTGGTGCAGGCCGGACGGTGCGAGACCCACAACAAAAAGATTGCGCAGACAGGGGTGAAGATCCTGCGCTATGACCGCGCGGGAGTTGTAACGCAATGCAGCTACAACTACTCCGATGAGGACCGCCTGAACGCCGCTACAGGGTTGTTTGAGGCTCTTGGCGAGACCATGAAATACGGTGATCGTCTGGCCGCCAAGCTGCGTTTCGACCGGCTCGGCCTGGACGTGGAGATGGATAACCTGATGAGCGCGCTCAATGATAGCCGTGCCGTCGAAATCGTTAATATCGCACCGGTGTTGCAGGCGATTCAGAACGACGATCGGGTGATGGAGCGGGTGCGGCGCAAGGCTGCCCACCTGCTGGAAGGTGCCGGCGTGCCCGCCCCGGCCGCGGCTCAGGTGGTTGCCGTCCCGCCTTCGAGCGCTCTGTAAAGTGCCGTGAGCTGTTCCAGGGAAACGGTCTCTGAGCGCGCTTGGGCAGACAGCCCTTCCGGCCAGGCGGCTGTGATTGCCGACGCGCTGTAGCCTGCCACACGAAGGTTGTTGGCGAGGGTTTTACGCTTCTGGGCAAAGGTGGAGCGCAGAAAGCGATTGAAGCCTTCAAACGGGATGCCGAGTTCGGCAAAGCGGGGCGCGAAGTCCATCCGCAGCACCGCCGAGTACACCTCCGGCGGCGGAGAAAAGACGGCCGGCGGCAACACAAACAGCGATGCGACCTCCGCATGCAGTTGGGTGATCGCCGAGAGCGCGCCATAGTCGCTGGTTCCGGGCGCGGCCGTGACGCGCTCGGCTACCTCACGCTGCACCATGAGGACGGCGCGGCGCAGAAGGCCCGCCCTGGCCGGGACAAACAGGTGAAGCAGGATGTCGGAGGTGATGTAGTACGGCAGGTTGCCGACCACGTCCAGTGTCGCCGGCTCGGGTGCGGGCTGCTCATTTTCTCCCGCGACCAGTTTGAGGAGATCCGTTTGCAGGATGTCGGCGTGGTGCACGGTGACGTGGGGATCGTTGCGAAAACGGAACGCCAGTTCGCGAGCCAGCGCGGGGTCGAACTCGACGCAATGCAGCCGGCCCGCACGCGAGGCGAGGTGCGCCGTGATGGCTCCGTGTCCGGGGCCGATCTCCACAACGGTCCGCTCGCGGATGTCGCCGAGCGCCTCGGCGATACGTAGACAGGCAGCCTCGTCGATGAGGAAGTTCTGGCCGAGTTTGGTGCCGCTACGTTTCAAGTAACTGCCTGACTTACAAGAATGCTCTACAGAGAGCATAGAAGATGGAACGAGAAGCTATGCTGACGCGGTACGAGCTTTTAATGCCGGGTTGCCAGTAGATGACGGATTTGCGGCACAGTATCAGCCCCCTCCTGTAGCGAAATCCACACTGTTGCTGGATCGTCTACCGCGTACAGGTTCTTCGAGCGATCCCAAGTCAGTACAACTGGCTCGATAAAAATTCCATTTCTGGAGGCCGGAGCTTCATATACGACAATGAGTCGAGGCCGTGGCCCTGGTTCCGAGGCGAGGCCGACGCCTGTGATGGCGGTACAGCCCTCTGGAGCACCAAGACTAACCGCGACATAATGGGTGATCTTGTCTGCACCTATGAAGTAAAGTCCGCACTGGGTCAGGTCGGTAACAACGGGGCTATACCGGAACGCAACCGAAATTACAGCTAAATTTTCCTGCCCACGCGCTTTAAGGACGAACTCCTGATCAGAAAGAAATTTTACTTCTGCTCCTTTAGGGAGTTGTTTACGGTCTACAGAGGAACGTAACCGCGCACTTTCGCTAGAGGGAAGGTGCGCAAGAACAGCTTGCCCCACGGCCGCTGCAGAGTAGCTGAACGGCAACAAAACGACGATGGAGATCATCTTACCTCTCAGCATCTTCATAGCGCTTCCTTAGATTGACCGCATAATCGGTGTTCTTACCCTTGGCACCGTTATAACGGTTCGCGATGACGTCAAAATCTTTCTGCAACATTGCTTGTTGTAATTTCCTCTGTAGTACTTTGGTCGTGAATGCATTTAATTGCACTTGCTCCGAGACACACATCGCAGCCACAAACTGCTCGACACTGGCATATCCATTGTCTGTGGTGTACTGGCCAATGAGTTGAAAAGCACCCCAGGAGCACGCTCCTAGAGCAGCTCGTGAATGAATGAGGTAGGCTTTCTGAAGGCGATGCCACTGTACGTTGTTATCCCCGTAAACCGGCTTTTTCTCCACCATATTCAGAATGGTCACATCCGGATATTTACTCCGGAGTTGAGGCTGTCGGCCAGTTAGAGCAAAGAAATTGTTCGGCTCAAAAAGGATGGCGGGACGGTTATATCGATCAAAAGCGACGCCATTTGACTCTTGTTTTGCTACAGCTCTAACCATACGCATTTCACAGCCTATCCTGCTCGCGGCGGCCTCGTAGTCGTCGTCGCTGAGCGGTGTGAAACCAGTTCTTGGCGGCAAAACTAGCGGCGTCCCCGGCGGGGGTGGGATGAGCGGCAAGACCCCGATGGGGGGTCGCAATGGGAAATGTTCTGGTACTGCAGGTGCTCCCGTTGCAAACGCAGCTATACGCGATGGGAGTTCCGTCTCTGCTTGTTGGGTCCAGCCGGTTGCCGGGCTCCATGATGGCCTAGAGCCGAACGAGTTAAAAGGACGAGCCATGTTTGGGACTCCGCGGTCAATTGGACATACTGATGTTCACGTACTGCCTTGCATCCAGAGCAGCTTGAAGCGTGAGATCCAGGATGTGATTACCATCTGCACCGCTGCTTGTAACGAAGCTTGAGATCCAGCCGCGAAAGCTGTAAACGCAGACTGCGTCCTGCTTATCCTCATCAACCCAGTATTCGATCTTGATGTCTTTAATTTATCTTTGGTCAGCTGGTGCGCTAGGCCGAACAGGGCACTTAAAGCGGCGAAAGACATATTTTCTGTATCGTGTATGTCGACTGTGACCGCGATGGACCATGCTTGTGCGCCCATCACCGGCATTCCCGTGTGGTCGTGGATGGTACTCACCCCAACCTGGGTACTGATCGCATAAAACTTGTTGCCATCGATCGTTATGGTTGTGTAACTGCTTGGCGTGGCCATCCTGTTCCCTCTATGCCGCGATCGTAGCGGAGTTGCGATGCCGTTTCAGGATATCGAATACCATGCAGATGTGCGCCGCATGTCGAGAGGGGAATGAACCAATGGAATGGCAGCCTGGCGGTCTGAGTAGTGACATTGAGGATCGCCGCAGCGATTCCGGTGGAGGCGGTGGATTCAACCTCGGTGGCGGTGGTGGCCTGGGCATCGCCGGCTTTGTGGTGCTGCTGGTCATCAGCCTGATCACCGGGCACAACTTCCTGGGCAGCTTTCTAGGCGGCAGCAGCGGCTCCGCACCGCAGCCCCAGAATCAAGGCCAGACGCAGTCGATGCAGAGCGGCGGTGCGCCACGGCCGGGCGGCGGCACGGGCGGCGACCGCGATGCGCAGCTGATTTCGTTTGTGAACGGCGATGTGCAGAAGTTCTGGCGAAGCACCTTGACCGCTGAGGGCAAACCGTACCGCGAGGCGCATGTGGTGCTCTACCGCGGAGAAACCGATGCCGGTTGCGGTACCGCGGAGGCCTCGACCGGGCCGTTCTATTGCCCGGCGGACATGAAGGTCTATATCGACCTGAGCTTCTGGGATGAGCTGCGGAAGTTCGGCGGCTCAACCGCAGATTTTGCGCAGGCCTATGTGCTCGCGCACGAGCTCGGGCACCATGTGCAGAACATGCTCGGGACGGAGGCGGAGGTGCGGCGTTTGGAGCAGACCGAACCGGATCAGCGCAACCACCTCTCCGTGGATGTGGAGTTGCAGGCGGACTGCTATGGCGGCGTATGGGCCCACCATGCGCAGGCGGAGAAGATTCTTGATCCGGGCGACATCCCGGCGGCGCTTAGCGCGGTCGCGGCGGTGGGCGACGATCACCTGGAGAAGATGAGCGGGCGCGCGGTCAGCCCGGAGAGCTGGACGCACGGCTCCTCGCAGCAGCGCCAGACCTGGTTTGAGCGCGGCTTTCAGTCAGGCGATCCGGCGGCTTGCAACACGTTCGGAGGCGGACAGTCCTAGCGTATCTACATATTGCTTAGCTTTGTGTTGCTTAGCTTTGTGTTTCTTAGATTTGTTGAATATCGCTTAGCGTTGTTAACTCGTTACTCGTCGTTCTCAAGCCGCCTCCCTCCGGTCGAGAGGACACGTTTGGCCGAGCAGACCTATATCTCGACACCTCTCAGGACCAGTTACCCCCGTTTGGGTGATTGCACCATGCCAAGTCGTCCCATAAAACGAAGGGGAGCAAAATAGGCTTTCCTGTTTTGGGTGTCCGCTGCGTTTTAGTTTTCGACGCGAGCGGCAATGTGCATCGCTGAGCTGTGATCGTTGTCGGGAGCGGAGGATTTGAAACAGCACTTCCCTTATGGGCGGCGCTGCTGTGCGCTGTTGTTGTGGCTTTCCGTTCTGCCAGGTTTGCATGCCTGGGCGGTGCAGGCGACCCTCGTCGGGGACGCGCACGTGTCCTCGGCGCAATCGACCGTAAATGCGGGTAGCCTCAGCAATCTGAACGTAGGCAACGGCTACACGTCCCTTGTGCAGTTCGATCTGGGTGTTTTGCCGGCCGGGACCACGTCTGCGCAGATCACACGGGCAACGCTGCGTCTTTTCTGCAACCGTGTGGACACCCCGGGCACAGTTGGCGCGCAAGCGGTCAATGGCTCCTGGACTGAATCCGGCGTTACGTTTGCGACACTGCCGAAGCTGGGCACCAACATCGGCTCGGCCAACGTGAGCACGGCCGGAGCCTTTGTGACGTTCGACGTGACGGCGCTGGTGCAGGGCTGGGTCACGGTGCCGGCTTCCAATAATGGCATCGCGCTCAGCAGTCCGGCGGCTGCGGTGCAGTTCGACAGCAAGGAAAATGACGAAACCTCGCATCTGCCGCAGCTGGAAATCGCGCTCGCCGCAGGGGCGGCAGGTTACGGGGCGACGGGCGGAGCGGCCGGGGCTACCGGGGCCACGGGGGCTACGGGTTTCACCGGACCAGCTGGCCCCATGGGACTTATTGGACCCCAGGGCGCGACGGGGGCTACCGGGGCTAATGG
>CAXTUW010000033.1:0-42159 GCA_964247595.1 uncultured Acidobacteriaceae bacterium
GAGGGGGCAAAGTGTCGAAGTTTGAGGGAGAGGCGGGCGCGGGTACCGCCCGTGCCGACATCCGTACCCAAGAACCTCCCTCCCTCCCGGCTAGCGATAACGGGGAAGAGTGTAGAGAGACGGAGCGGCGTTTGTCTCTTTCGGGGTACCTTCATGCCCATTTTGGGTGAGACGGTGTGAGTTTTTGCATACAAAAGAGAGAGCGGCGCATCGAAACTCGGAAAAGCTTATCCAGAACTCCCGCACGCCGCCGGTGGTGCGGCTGAGTGTTCGGTAGCATGGAGACTATGAATCAAAAGGCAAAGGTGCCTGCCCTGAACCTGGGCTTGTGCACATGGGCACTGGTTGCGGGGCTATCCGCCCACGCGCAGGCCACCGGGGCGCAGAGTGGAGCGGCGGGTAATAGCGCCTCCGGTGCCAGCTCCACGAGCAATCTGAACGCGGTGACGCAGGTGCAGCAGCAGCTCGCCCAGCCAGGCCCGACGGTGACGCCGAACAGCGGCTTCAACCAGGACTACCGTGGATCGATCACGGAGGGCAAGGCCACCGCGGGGGTATTGTCCCTGACGCTCGACGACGCTATCCAGCGTGGTTTGCGCACCAATCTTGGGCTCGTGCTGCGGACCACGGACATCACAAGTGCCAACGGGCAGCGGTTGAGCGAGCTGCAAAACCTGCTGCCGACGGTAACGGCCGCCGTGGCCATTGAGGTGCAACAGGTCAACCTGGCGGCTTTTGGCCTGCGCATACCGAACCTGAACCCGATCGTTGGGCCCTTCCAGACAGAGGATGCGCGGCTCTATCTGACGCAGAGTCTGGTAAACCTGCGGTCGCTGCAGAACTATGTGGCTTCCAAGCACAATTTTCAGGCCGCAAAGCTTACCGCGCAGGACGCGCGCGATCTGGTGGTGTTGACGGTCGGCAATGCCTACCTGCTGTGTTCGGCGGATGAGGCACGGATCAGGGCTGTGGAAGCCCAGATTGCCGCCTCCAAGCTGTCGCTCGACCAGGCCACAGCGGCGCACGAGGCGGGCACCAGTCCGCGGCTGGATGTATTGCGAGCGCAGGTGGACTACCAAACCCAGCAGCAAAACCTTATCTCGACCACCAATCAGTTTGAGAAGGACAAGATCGCGCTGGCGCGGACGATTGGTTTACCGCTTGAGCAGAAGCTGAATCTGGTCGATACCGTCCCCTACGCTGCGCTAGACACGCCCGAGGCGGAGGCAGCGTTTCAGCGGGCGCTGAAGGGGCGCAAGGACCTGGCGGCGGATGCGGAGCGGGTGGAGGCGGCAAAGGCCGGGCAAAAGGCCGCCTTTGATGAGCAGCTGCCGACGTTGAACGCGACGGGGGACTTCGGTGCCCTGGGCGATACCTTCGGGCACTCGCATGGGACGTACACGGCAACCGGACAAATCAGCGCGCCCATCCTGCAGATTGCCAAGACGCATGGCGATGAGCAGGCCGCGGCTGCACAACGGGATCAGGTGCAAGCGCAGCTGGTCAATGATGTCCAGCAGGTAAATGCCGATGTGCGCGATGCGATCTTGGATATTGAATCGGCGGCCAAGCTGGTGGGGGCGGCCCGCAGCAACGTCGATCTCGCCGATGAGGCGTTGCATGAGGCGCAGGAACGGTTCCAAACAGGCATAGCGGATAACTTGCCTGTTTCGCAGGCGCTGGCGACGGACCAGCAGGCGAACGATCAGTACATTGCGGCACTTTACCAGCACAACGTGGCCAAGCTGGAGCTGGCGCGGGCGCTGGGGGTCGCGACGACGAACTATAAGGATTACCTCGGAGGGAAGTAACGGTGGCCGATCAGAACCAGGCACAGGGAAATCAGGGCGGCGGTGAAGGCGGCGGGCAAACCGCGCAGATCTCGGGCACAGTCCAGATCAAGCCGCAGGGCGGCGATGGCCCATCCGCGCCCCAGGGCAATGCCCAGGATGGCGGCAAGGGGCAAAGCAATGAAAACGACAAGAAGGATTCGCCTGCGAGTAAAACCCGGCGCAACATCATCGTGGCGACAGTCCTTATTTTGCTGATCGTGGTCGCGGGTTTCCTGTACTGGCGCTCGACCTTTACTGAGGACACCGATGATGCCCAGGTGGACGGCAACCTGTACCAGGTGAGCGCGCGTGTAGCCGGACAGGTCACCAAGGTGTATGTCGACGAGACGGAGCCGGTAAAGGCGGGGCAGCCCATCGCCGATGTCGACTCCCGCGACTACGAAGTGGCGCTCGAGCAGGCACAGGCCAACCTGGCCAACGCCCGGGCGGAGTATGTCCAGGCCACCGCCAACGTGCCCATCACCAGCACGAGCGTGCGCACCTCCGTGACGACCTCCGGCCAGGATGTGCAGGGCAACGCGGCCTCGGTCTCGCAGGCACAAGCGAATGCCCAGGCGATGCAGGCCCGCATCCTGCAGGCCCAGGCCAACGCGTTGAAGGCCCAGACGGATGTGGATCGCTACACGCCTCTGGTGAAACGGGATGTGATCTCCAAACAGCAGTACGACGCGGCGGTGGCCACGGCCACGGCCATGCAGGCGCAGGTGGATGAAGCCCAGCGTGATGCGGCAGCGGCGCAGCAGCAGGTGCTGGGGGCACAACAACGGCTGGCTTCTTCGCAGGCGCAACAGTCCCAGAGCCAGCAGAATGCCCCCAAGCAGATTGCCGTGCAGCAAGCTCGCGCGACAGCCGCGGCCGCTTCGATCAAGCAGGCGCAGGCGCGTGTGGACCAGGCCCAGCTAAACATGAATTACACCAAGATCGTCGCGCCGATCGACGGGATCGTCAGCCGCAAGAGCGTGGCGGTGGGAGACAATCTGAGCGTGGGCCAGTCGCTGATGACCGTGGTCCCGCTGAAAGATCTCTGGGTGACGGCCAACTACAAGGAGACGCAGCTGAAAGGCGTGCAGAAGGGGCAAAAGGTAGACATCAAGGTCGATGCCCTGGGTGGGCGCAAGTTTACCGGCAAGATCACGGAAATTGGCGGTGCGACCGGATCGCGGCTGAGCCTGTTTCCGCCGGAAAACGCCACTGGAAACTATGTGAAGGTGGTGCAGCGCATCCCCGTGCGTATCGATTTCACCAATCTTGGGGATGAAAACAAGGATGCCGCGCTGCGGGCGGGCATGTCGGTCGAGCCGGCTGTGCACATCAAGGATTAGCTCTCTGGTACCTGAGGACGGAAAGGCGGCTCTTCGGAGTCGCCTCTTCTCTTTCCCAGGATTATTTCCGGACGTTGGACGAAGCAAACGGCGTCCATGCTACATCTATGCCATAGACAGCCCAAAGGGAGGACCTCAGCGATGGCATTTTTGCTGCGAGCATTTACGCACCATGCGTACGCGATTCTCTTTGGCTGGGTGCTGATTGAGCAGGCGGGTCTACCGGTGCCAAGCGTGCCGGTGCTGGTTGCGGCAGGCACGATGAGCGCGGCGCATCATCTGCACATCGCGCTGGTGTTGCCGCTGATTCTCTTGGCGTGCTTGATCGCGGACTCCACCTGGTATCTGCTGGGCAGGCTCTACGGCACGCGCATTGTGAATCTTCTGTGCAAGATGTCGCTTGAAGCGGCAAGCTGCGTGACGCGCACGCAGGGTAGTTTGTCCCGGCGTGGTGCCTTTACACTGCTGTTTGCCAAGTTTGTCCCGGGATTCAGCACCATGGCTGCACCACTCGCCGGGCAGGCCGGCATGAGTTATCGCGTGTTTTTGCTGTATGACATAGCCGGAACGCTGGGATGGGCGAGCGTATGGCTGTTTGGCGGCCGTTTTCTCGGCGACCTGATCGAACGCAGCAACCGGTGGTTCACTGTGTTTGCGCACTCGGCCGTCGCGCTTGTGCTGCTGACGGTGATAGCGGTGCTGGTGGTGCGCTACGTGCGGCGGCTGAAGTTTCTGCGTGAGTTGCGCGGGCTTCGTCTTGAGCCGGCACAGCTAAAGACGATGATGGAGGATGCCCAGCGCGAGGGGCTGCAGATGCCGTTTATCGTCGATCTGCGTCATCCGCTCGATATCCTCTCCGATCCGCTCGTGTTGCCGCATGCCTTGCGCATCGGGCCCGATGAGTTGAAGCAAAGGCACGAGATCATCCCACGCGACCGGGACATTGTGCTGTACTGCACGTGCCCAAGCGAAGAGACCAGTGCCAAGGTGGCGTTGGAGCTGCGGCGGCTCGGTGTACGGCGGGTGCGCCCGCTGCGCGGCGGCCTGCAGGGCTGGCGCGATGCGGGTTACGCGCTGGAACCGGTGCAGGTGGCGGCGTAGATCGTGGCGTAGATCGCGACATAGACCGCGGCGTAGACGAACTCGGATGCGGGTGCCCCATTCATCACGGTCTCTTGTGATGAGTAGTAGGCCAGTCCCGTCGTACGCTGCGGCAATCGTTATCCCCACTCATCGCACGATGAAACTATGCGATGAATGGGGCACCCCAATGTGTGGCGCTCAGCCTCTGATCGCGCGATGATGAAGTTGTAGGGATCGTCTCCTCTCTTATTCCTACACGGATCGGAGATGTTTCTTGGCTTACGACGGATTGCGTGACTGGTTGCGTGCGTTGGAACGTGCAGGGGAAGTGAAGCGGGTGAAGGCCGAGGTCTCGCCTATCCTGGAGATGGCGGAGATCGCCGACCGGGCGGCCAAGGCGGGACGGGGTACAAGTAACTCAGCAGACGCAGGCGGCCCGGCGCTGCTGTTTGACAATGTCGCGGGTTACAAGGGCTCACGCGTGCTGATGAACCAATTCGGCTCGGAGCGGCGCATGAAGCTGGCGCTTGAAGTGGATTCGCTCGATGAGATCGCGGGACGCATCGATTCATTAATACACCCGGTGCCGCCCAATGGCTTGATGGACAAACTGAAGTTACTGCCCAAGCTGGCCGAAATCGGTTCATTTTTTCCCAAGCGCATCGACGCCAAGCGTGCTCCCTGCAAGGAAGTGATTCTGAAGGGCGATGCTGTCGATGTATTGAAATTTCCCGTGCTGCAGACGTGGCCCGGCGATGGTGGGCGTTACATCACTTTGCCGTGTGTGGTGACGCGCGGTCCCAGCGGTTCAGACGGCCAGCCGGGAAAGCGCAACGTGGGCATGTACCGCATGCAGGTCTATGACGCGAAGACGACGGGAATGCATTGGCAGCGGCAGAAGAATGCGGCGGAGCAGCTGCGGGATCGTATCCGAGCGGCGGCGACGGACACTGTGGGCGCGGTGGACGTAATGGCCGCGACGGCCGGCGGAACGGTAGCGGCGCCCTATGGATCAGGCATGCCGCAGACGGTATTGACGAAGGTGCGCGGGGATCGCATGGAGGTCGCGGTGGCGATCGGCACCGACCCGGCGACGACGTTTTCGGCCATCGTGCCCGCACCGCCCGAGGTGGAGGAGTACCTGATTGCGGGCTTTCTGCGCCGCAAGGCTGTGGATCTGGTGCGCGCGCACGAGCTCGACCTTGAGGTGCCGGCGCACGCCGAGTACATGCTCGAGGGTTACGTCGACCTCAGCGAGCTGCGCAGCGAAGGGCCGTTCGGAGACCACACCGGCTTCTACACCATGCCGGACGACTATCCCGTCTTCCACATCACCTGCATCACGCATCGCAAGGACCCGATCTATGCGGCCACTGTTGTGGGCAAGCCTCCGATGGAAGACGCGTGGATGGGTAAGGCCGTAGAACGGATTTTCTTGCCGCTGATGAAGCTGACGCTGCCGGAGATCGTGGACATCAATCTGCCCGCAGAGGGCGTGTTCCATAACCTGATGATCGTGAGCATTCGCAAGAGCTACGCGGGCCACGCGCGCAAGGTGATGAGCGGGATTTGGGCGCTGGGGCAGGCGATGTTTACCAAATGCATCATCGTGGTGGATGAGGATTGCGACGTGCAGGATCTCGGTGAGGTGACGCTGCGCACGGCGAACAATATCGATCCGGAGCGGGATATTCAGTTCACGCTGGGGCCGGTGGATTCGCTGGACCATGCGTCGCGGCTGCCGAATTTCGGCAGCAAGATGGGGATCGATGCGACGCGCAAGTGGGCGGCGGAGGGGTTTACAAGGCCTTGGCCGCAGATGCTGGCGATGCCGGATGAGGTCAAAAAGCGGGTGGATGGGATTTGTGAGAAGTTGGGGATCTAGCGGCACAACAATCCTATTAGGGGCCATTCACATCAGGTCCTCGTCAGTTCAGTCACATCAGGCTGTCGTCAAGGCAGCCGACTCAGTCCGACATCGATCCGCTATCCCAAGCCGTCATCCTGAGTGCAGCGAAGGATCTTTGTATTTGGCGCAAAGGTCGAGTGAGGGGCAGAGGACAACCTTTCAGTGATGCTGCGTGCACTCGATCTCCGTCGGGAGTTAAGGCGACCTCGAAGAATACGGAGATCCTTCGCTTCGCTCAGGATGACGGCCTTTATAGCTTCAGTCGATGCAACTCATACACTTTCGATTCCGGCGGCGTCCACTGTACCGGACCCACAGGTTTGCCCCACTCGAGGCTTAGGTCCTTCCATGCCGGGTTCTGTGCAACGATCAGTGCGATCTTGCGTTGGCGCAACCACCCCTTCAGTTCTTTTTCGCGCGCGATGGCGGCAACAATGAGCGGGTGTCGTTCGAAGTACACCAGCTGATTGATGTTGTACTTCGCGGTGAAACATTCGGGGTGTGCCTTGGACTTGTGCTGCCACATCCGGTGCTCGATGCGCGTGGTGACGCCGACGTAGAGGCGTTTGCCTTTGCTTGCGAGGATGTATACGTAGCCGTACTGGGCCATGACTCTCCAGGTGATTTTGCAGCCGCGCCGGATACGGAGATCCTTCGCTGCGCTCAGGATGACGGCTCGGAGAGGCGGTCGTCTATACAACCGAGGTGGATTCGTCCTGAGCCCGGTATACTTGCCCCTGGTGACTATACCTATGTAGGCGCTGGGAGTGAGTAGATTGGCGAAGGCGGAGATTGGCATCATTGGCGGCAGTGGCTTGTATGACATGGCCGGGCTGACTGAAGTTCGTGAAGAGCTGGTGAAGACGCCGTTTGGTGAGCCGAGCGAGGTGTTCGTGCTGGGGAAGCTGGAGGGGCGCGATGTGGCGTTTCTGGCGCGGCATGGCAAGGGCCATCGCATCCTGCCCAGTGAGTTGAATTTTCGCGCGAACATCTATGCGATGAAGGCGCTGGGGGTTACCAGCATTCTAAGTGTGAGTGCCGTGGGCAGCTTGAAGGAAGAGCATAAGCCTACGGACTTTGTGATCCCGGATCAGTTCATTGATAGGACGTTTGACCGCCACGCCACGTTCTTCGGCGGTGGCGTGGTGGGGCATGTGGCGTTTGGCGATCCGGTGTGCCCGGTTGTGACTGAGGTGTTTGCGATGGCTTGTGAAGAGGTTGGGGTCGTCGGCAAGCGGGGCGGAACGTATGTGTGTATGGAAGGGCCGCAGTTCTCCACGCGCGCGGAGTCGAAGCTGTATCGCAGCTGGGGCGCGGACATCATCGGCATGACCAATTTGCAGGAGGCCAAGCTGGCGCGGGAGGCGGAGATCAGCTACGCGACGCTGGCGATGGTGACCGACTACGATTGCTGGTATGAGGGCCATGATGATGTGAGCGTGGAGCAGGTGATCGCGGTGATGCATCAGAACTCCGGCAACGCGCAGAAGGTGGTGAAGGCCGCAGTGCGGTTGATGCCGCGGGACTTGAGTGGGGCGCCGGCGCAGAGTGCGGCGAAGTTTGCGATTATGACGGATCGTGCGTTAATTCCCGAGGCGACGAAGCGGAAGTTGGATTTGTTGTATGGGAAGTATTGGTAAGCGCTTGGCTTTGTGGCGCTGCGGGCGAGACGCAGATTCCCTTCGGGAATGACAACTAGAAAAACAAGGACGAAGGCGAAGGCGAACGCAAAGGCCGCTAAGGAAAGACGGTAAAGACGCTAAGGGCGCGGTGGCGCTGCGGGCGAAACGCGGGTTCCCTTCGAAATGACGACAAAGAAAAGCAAACACAGATTCCCTTCGGGAATGACAATAAAGAAGGAAGCACGTTTAGGAGTTGGATGTCGATTTTGGTGGTGGGTTCGGTGGCGTTTGATTCTTTGGAGACGCCGAGCGGGAAGCGGGAGCGCATTCTGGGTGGGGCGGCGACGCACTTTGCCTTGGCCTCGAGTTTCTTTACGCCTACGCGTGTGATCGGCGTGGTGGGTGAGGATTTTCTCCCGGAGCACGAGCGTGTGCTGACCGGCAAAGGGGTAGACACGCGCGGCATTGAGCGGGCCAACGGCAAGAGCTTTCATTGGACAGGAAGTTATCTGAAGGATCTGAATGCGGCCGATACGCTGGCGACCGATCTGAATGTCTTTGCGGAGTTTTCACCGAAGATTCCGGCGGCGTATGAAAATTCGGAGTTTCTGTTTCTGGCCAACATCGATCCTGTGCTGCAGGGTCGTGTGCGTGGGCAGATGTCCGGCGTAAAGATGGTTGCCGGCGATACGATGAACTACTGGATCAGCGCGCATCGTGAGAATCTGTTGGCAGTGTTGCGTGAGCTGGATGTGCTGTTGATCAACGATGGCGAAGCGCGCATGTTGTCGGGCGAAAGCAATGGCGTACGTGCGGCGGAGCGGGTTCTGGCGCTAGGGCCGAAGACGCTGATCGTGAAGCATGGCGAGTATGGTGCAACGGCCTACTTCTCCGCGCAGAGCTTCGGCGATGGGGTGAAGCGGCTGCCGTTCCGTTCACCGGCCTTGCCCTTGGGTGAAGTTGTCGATCCGACTGGCGCGGGTGATTCGTTTGCGGGTGGCTTCTACGGCTATGTGGCCTCCCAGTCGGCGCTTACCCCCGAGGTGTTTCGTAAGGCCATGTTCTATGGCAGCGCCATGGGCTCGTTTGCGGTGGAACGGTTTGGGACCGAGCGTTTGCAAGCGACGACGCGTGAGGAGATCGAGGAGCGCGTGGGACAGTTGCGGGAGATCTCGCATTTGTGAACGGTCGAGGCGCGGCGCGAAACGCAGATTCCCTTCGGGAATGACAATAAAAAAGCAGAGCAACAGCAGATTCCCTTCGGGAATGACAGCAAAAGAGCAGAGCAACAGCAGGTCCACTTCGGGATGACAATACGAAGCGACGATTGAGGAATGGTGGAGAAGAAAGGCACTAGCTTGCGCCGTCCTCATGCGTTGGAGGCAAAGCCAGCGGTGACGCGGCGGGCTCTGCAGTCACAAGCGGGGCCGCAGCGGCAGCGCGGTGACTTTTGGGTGCCCGGAGACCCGGAGGCGGTGCGGCCGCTGGTGCGCGGGGAGGGCATGCCGGTCTTCGTGGTGGCCGTGCTGCTGGCGCTGATCTCGCTGGGTGTCTGCTACCGGCACGGCTACACGTTGCTGTATGGCGATGCCGTGGCGCACCTTGGCAATGCAAGGCGCATTCTGGATTCGCACTACCCTGGGCTCTCGCAGTTGGGCGGCGCGTGGCTGCCGTTGCCGCATGTGTTGATGCTGCCCTTCATCGGCAACATGGCAATGTGGCAGACAGGCCTGGCAGCGGCACCGATGTCGATGATCAGCTTCGCCGCCAGTGTGGTGGGCATATGGCGGCTGGCACGGCGCATGATGCGGTTGCGCTGGGCGCTGGTGGCGACGCTGTTTTATGCGCTGAACCCGAATCTGCTGTATCTCGCCACGACCGCGATGACCGAAACGCTGTTTCTGGCGCTGTTCGTTTGGGCAGTCGATGCCACGGTGGAAGGGGTGGCGGCCATGCGGGCGGGCAACGTCCTGGCGACGCGGGCCAAGCTGTTTCTGGCGGGCCTGCTGGTGCTGGCGATGGTGTTTACGCGTTATGACGGCTGGGTGATCGGCGCGGCGGTGTGGTGCTGTTTTGCATGGCAGCTCTGGCGAACAGGGGCAGAACTGCGGCGAACGCTTATGCCGAGTTTCGTGATCTTCACCGTGCTGTGCGTCGCCGGGCCGTGCCTGTGGTTCTGGTACAACGCGCACTTCGATGGCGACTGGCTGGACTTTATGCGCGGGCCGTACTCGGCCAGGCAGATCGAGCGGCGTACGGCGCCGCCGGGGCAGCACTACCGCGGCTGGTTGAACCCGGGCTGGTCAACGCTGTTCTATTTGCGCACCGCGCAGGTCGATGCGTCGGCTTGGGAGACGGGCTGGGGGGTGATGCTGGCGGCTTGGTATGGAGTTTGGCTTTCGTGGCGCCATACCCACCTTAGCGACGGTGAAGCTGTCACGAAGATGGGGCACCCGCTTCCTCCGCAGGGCGAGCGATTGGTGATGCTGCTTTGGCTGCCGCTGCCGTTTTATGTCTACTCGGTGGCGTATGGTTCGGTGCCGATCTTTATCCCGCAGCTGTGGCCGCATGCGTATTACAACGCGCGCTATGGCCTGGAGCTGCTGCCGGCCCTGTGCCTCTATGGTGCGTTGGCCGGGGAGCAGCTGGATGTGTGGTTGCGTGGGGGCTCCGCCTCATGGCAACGCTGGGGAGCGCGTTTCTGGCCGCCGGTGGCCGCCGTGCTTTGCGTCCTGAATTCGGCGGCCATGATGTACCGCGTTCCGTTGGTGTTGCAAGAGGGCATCGTGAACGCGCGTACGCGGGTACCTTTTGAGCGCTCGCTGGCCAACGTGCTCCTGACGATGCCGGCGGATCAGCCCGTGTTGATGTCGGTCTCCGCGCATGTGGGTGCGGTGCAGGATGCCGGGCGAGCCCTGCGCACGGTGGTGAGTGAAAACGATGAGATTGCGTGGCAGGCAGCGCTCTCCGATCCCGCGCACAAGGCCGCTTACGTGATTGCCTTGGAGGGGGATCCGGTGGCCAAGGCCGTGATCGCGCATCCGGAGGGGCTGGGTGAGATTGAGGTCGTGCGCACCCTTGGGCAGCCGACTGCGCGGGTGTATCAGTCCTCGGCGTTCAAGCCGTAAGCTATTCCAAGTTGCCCATAGCTCATAGAGCTGTCACTCTCAACCGGAGCCCTGAGCGTAATCGAAGGGCCAAGGGAGCGCTCCCTGCATCTCCGGCACCGAAGACGCAGATTCCCTGCGGGAATGACAACAAAAAGCAAACACTTTACGGTGGAAGGTATTCGCTAGAGAAGCCACGGTCCGCAAGCCACGCCCGCGCCCGGCGACGCATCGTAAGGTGCTGTAAAGCGCGGGTGGCGCTCGATGCACGAGGCCTGAGGTCATCTGGAACACTCAAGACAAGAACATTCAGTAATCGAAGCGGGGCGATGCGGCCTCGGCTTCCAGGAGCGGCACCATGGGACTTTTTACACCGACCTTTGAAAATCTTCGTGAGCTGTACATCACCGGACTCGAACGGCAACTGAGCAGTGAGCGTCAAATTACGGATGCGCTTGGCGACATGATTGAAAAGTCGACGGCGCAGCAGTTGGCCAGTGCATTTCGTCAGCATCTCGAAGAGACGAAGATGCAGGTAGCGCGACTGGAGCGAATACTCGATGAGAACACCGGTGAATCCGGTGACTCGAAGTGCAAGATTACCGCTGCGTTGATCAGCGGGGCAAATTCGGACATCAGCTCTGCCAAGGATAAGCACCTACGGGATGTGGTGCTAATCGCTTGCGGCAATCAGGTCGAGCACCATGAGATTGCGATGTACGGCACACTGCGCAACTGGGCCATGATTCTGGGTGAGACGGAACATGCCAAGCTGCTGGAAAAGACCCTGGAAGAGGAAAAGAACGCAGACAAGGTACTGACCGCGCTTTCTGAGCAGATCAACGTGGCAGCGCCTGTGGCGTAGGCAATACGTTCCTGTTGGGCAAGGCTCGCACCTTCTTTGGTGCGGGCCTCCCTTTTGTGCTGCACGCGCGGGTGAGCCCTTACGCAGGACGTTTATGCTTGGGTTTTAGGAGCAAGGGTTGAGCCGGAAGATTCCGTTCGTGAAAGCGCATGCGTGCGGCAATGATTTCCTGATTCTGGAGGACGGCACTGCGGAGCGCCGGCATGCGGAGTTGGCGCAAAGACTATGTGCGCACCACACGAGCGTGGGCGCGGATGGGATCGAGTTCCTCGATCGGCGTGCAGATGGAAGCCTGTTTCTGAGGCTGTTTAACGCCGATGGCAGCGAGGCCGAGTTGAGCGGCAACGGTACGCGTTGCGTGGCGGCCTGGCTGGCGGCGAGCGAAGGCCGTCGCACGGTGCAACTGGGCACGCACGGCGGCGTGCGGCAATGCCATGTGGTGCGGCAAGAGGCCGGCGCGTGGTGGATCGAGACAGGCATGGGG
The DNA here is from genome assembly GCA_964247595.1 of uncultured Acidobacteriaceae bacterium. Taxonomy (GTDB): domain Bacteria; phylum Acidobacteriota; class Terriglobia; order Terriglobales; family Acidobacteriaceae; genus Granulicella. Next base: position 12,246 of record CAXTUW010000033.1, read on the forward strand.
GTGCCGCGGGTGATGCGGCGCACGATTCAGATTGAGGGCGTACAAGGCGAGATTTCGGGAGCGATGGTCAACGTGGGCAACCCGCATTTCGTCATCTTTCCGCAGCAGGAGGACTTCGGCAGCCAAGGGCTGACGTGGGAGGAGCTCGGGGCCAAGATCAGTGTCGATCCGGTGTTTCGGTTTGGAACCAATGTTGAGTTTGTGCGGCTGCATACTTCGACAGAGATCGCGTTTCGCATCTATGAGCGTGGCTGTGGACCGACGATGTCGTCGGGCACAGGCACCTGCGCTTCGGCGGCTGCGGCTATGGTGCTGCGCGATGCGGCGCGGGAGCTGATCGCGGCGTCTCCCGGTGGAATGCAGGGTGTGCGTTGGCCGGCGAACGATGCGGAGATGCTGCTGACAGGGCCGGCCGAGATCGTCTGCTCAGGCGAGGTGTGGTTGTGAGGGCGCGGCGTATGCGGTTGCGAGCGGGAAGCCGCGTGGCCGTGGTATCGCCGGCCTCCGCCGCAAAGGCTGAGCTGGTACACCGCGGCACGGCGCAGTTGCGCGCGTTTGGGTACGAGCCTGTGCTCATGCCCCATGCGCTACTGCGCGGGCCGCTTTACTACGCGGGCACGGCTGAACAGAGGGTCGCGGATCTGCATGCGGCGTTTGCGGATAGGAGCATAGAGGGTATCCTTTGCACGCGCGGCGGATGGGGCTCGGCGGAGTTGCTGCCGCTGCTGGATCGCGAGTTGCTGCGGGCGAACCCGAAGGTGTTCGCGGGCTATTCCGATCACACCTCGTTGCAGACGTGGTTTTGGAATGAGTGCGGGATGCCCGCGTTCTACGCGCCGATGGTGGCTGCGGATTGGTCTCAGGACGGGGGCGTCGATGAGCGCTCGTGGCGTGCCGCGCTGGAGGATGATCAGGACTACACGTTTTGCCATGACGATGGTTTGCGCGCCCTACAAGACGGCCATGCTGAGGGTCGTTTACTTGGCGGGTGCTTGGCGATTCTGGAGGCGGGGCTGGGAACGCCCTGGGCGCTGCGCATCGAGGAGCCGTGTGTTTTGTTCCTGGAGGACATCGGCGTGAAGCCATACCAGTGGGACCGGATGTTGCAGCACCTGCGTTTCGCGGGGCTGATGGAGCAGGTGCAGGGGATCGTGCTGGGCGACATGAGCGCTAACGTAGATGGGGCTGATATGACGCTGCTGGAAGCGGCCTGTATGCATGCGTTGCGCAACTTCAAAGGGCCGATTGCGATTGGTTTGCGCTGTGGGCATGTAAGCGGGGGCAATCGATCGCTGGTGCTGGGTGCTTGGGCGGAGTTTCATTGCGAGGGAAGTGTGGCGTTGCGGGTTTGCGCAGAGGAAGTGCGAACAGCAGATTCCCTTCGGGAATGACAACAAAAACAGCAAGAGCAGATTCCCTTTGGGAATGAAACAAAAGGGCAAGAGCAAAGGTGGGGGGAAGAGGGAGTTTTATGCCAAAGCACATTCATCTGATCGGGGTCTGCGGCACGGCGATGGCCTCGCTGGCGGGAATGCTGGGAGGGTGCGGCTATCGGGTGACTGGGTCGGATACGGCGGCGTATCCGCCGATGAGCGATCAGCTTGTGGCGATGGGCATCACGGTGATGGAGCCGTACAGCCCAGGCAATCTCGACGAGGTGCCGGACCTGGTGGTGGTCGGCAATGCCATCTCGCGCGGCAATGCGGAGCTGGAGCGTGTACTTGACGAGCGTATTCCGATGACCTCAATGGCTCAGCTGATCCATGATGAGTTTCTGCTTGGACGTGAGCGCCTGGTGGTGTGCGGAACGCATGGCAAGACCACGACCACGAGCATGCTGGCGTGGATCTATGCGACTGCGGCGGCGATGGATGCGGGCGTTGCAAACGGCAATGGCCATCGTGCGATTTCGCCGTGGACACCATCCTTTTTAATCGGGGGCGTGGCAGAAAACTTCGGCAGCAGCTTTCAGGTGCAGGCGGGGACGCGGCCGTTCCTTTTGGAAGGCGACGAGTATGACACGGCGTTCTTCGACAAGGGACCGAAGTTTCTTCATTACTTTCCGGATGCCGCGATCCTAACCCACGTCGAATTCGATCATGCCGATATCTATCCGGACTTCGAGGCTGTGAAGACAGCGTTCAAGCGGCTGGTCAATCTGCTGCCAGGGCGTGGTCGGCTGGTGGCCTTCGATGGCAGCCAGGCGGTGACGGAGTGCTGCGCCAAGGCGTTCTGCCCTGTGGAGCGATACGGGTTTGGGGAAAACTCGTTCTGGCGCATGACGGAGTTGACGCAGGAGGGGTCGCTCACGCGCTGGACGTTGTTACGCCAAGGCACGAGCTTTGCGAAGTTCGAGCTGCCCATGGCGGGTGAGCATAATGCGTTGAACGCAACAGCGGCGGCGGCTTTAGCGGCGGGGCAGGGCATACCCGCCGCGGCGATTGTAGAGGCGTTGCGTACCTTCCGAAGCGTGAAGCGGCGGTTGGAGGTGCGTTCCAAAGCGGGGGGCATCACTGTTATCGATGACTTCGCGCACCACCCGACGGCGATTCGCGAGACGCTGCGCGCGCTGCGGGCGGCGTATCCTGGGCAGCGCTTGTATGCGGTGTTGGAGCCGCGTTCGAATACTCTGCGACGCAATATATTTGAGCGTGAGCTCGTGGAGAGCTTAGCGTTGGCGGATGAGGTCGTGGTCGCGAATGTGTTCAGGAGCGAGGCCATCCCAGCGGCGGAACGGTTGACGCCGGAGCATGTGGTGCGTGCGCTGCACGGGCTCTCCGTGCCGGCGCGGTTGTGTGCCGACGCCGATGAGATTGTGGCGGAGATCACGCCGCGCTTACGCGCAGGCGATGTTGTGGCCATTCTTTCCAACGGCGGCTTCGGCGGCATCTATGAGAAGCTCCCAGCGGCCATCCAGTCCAGGTTGCCCGCAGCCGAGCTGCCCGCGGCCAAGCTGCCTGCAGCCATGGGTGCGCATGAGCTGCAGCCGGCACTTCAGGAAGGCTAGGCAAGTCAGGCGATGTGGGCTGCGCTGCGCATGCTTCTGGTGTTTGCCCTGCTGGGTGTGCCGGCGGCGCTCATCGGCATTCCTTGGTCGGCACTTAGCGGCAGCTTTGACACGATGTACCGCTGGGGCATGGGAACGATGCGGCTGGGGGTACGCGTGGCGGGCATCCGCGTGCGCGTCGTGGGGCTTGAGCATGTGCCGGCGGCGCCCTGCATTGTCATGAGCAATCATGTCTCGAACCTGGACCCGCCCGTACTCTTGCCGGCGATCCCGGGCAAGTCCAGCGTCATGCTGAAGCAGTCGTTGATGAGGATCCCACTGCTGGGAACGGCGATGCGCATGGGCAAATTTGTGCCGGTGGCGCGTGGCCACTCGCGTGAGGATGCAGTGCGCAGCGTAGCGGCGGCGGCTGAGGCGCTGCGCGCAGGGCTGCACCTGATGGTGTTTCCCGAGGGCACGCGGTCGCCGGACGGCCGGCTGCTGCCGTTCCGCAAGGGTGCCTTTTTCCTGGCAACGGAGACCGGTGCACCGATCGTGCCCGTGGTAATCCGGGGCACGGCGGCGATGATGAAGCGAGGCAGCCTGCGGATCACTCCGGGCGAGGCGACGGTTGAGTTTCTGGCCCCGCGTCATCCGGGGGACTTCCTCTCGCGCGAGGCCCTGATGGCCGCTGTGCGTGAAGACATGGAGCAGGCCTTGGGTTTGGCGTAAAGCTCTACTTCAAGATGGCGTTATAGCCGTCTGAGAGCAGACGCTGTTTCATGGCTTCAGCAGCTTTTTTGTCGCTGAACGGGCCGACCTGCACATGGATGAAGCCATCGGCCGCTCCGGGACGGGCGGAGACGACGTAGCCTCTGGAACGCAGCGCACCGACGAGGAGATCTGCATCTTCCTTATGCGAGACGGCGGCGACTTGCACCATAATGCTGCTCGCGCCAGTCGAGGCTCCGGGCAGAAGAGCGCTCGGCGGGACGGGGCGCACGGCGGGCTTTTCGGGTTCAGCCGCCACACGCGCTGTAGGAGGCGGGCCGGCTTCGGTCGCTGTGGTGTCCTCCGCTGGTGCAGGCGGAGGCGGCTTGCGGACGATCGGTGCGGCCTTGGGCGCAGGGGGCGCGGCAACGGCAGAAGGCACGGGCTGAACGACAGAGGTGCCATTGTCAAGCGGCGATCCGGCGGCTGGCTTGGAGAGGCTGCTTGTGTCGGCAGGCGCGGACTCGGTGTTCGGGTCATTCAAGGCGAGGGGCGCAGGAGCCGACTTCCGGCCCATGTTGTAGCCCGCGCCGAAACAAATGCCGCAAAGCAGGACAAGGCCGAAGAAGATACCAAGGATCGCGCCCGTGGACAGCGTCAGCTCGCGCTCGCCTCGCGCCATTCCGGCGTCATGTTCATCAAGATGCTCGTTCATACAGTGGTCAGGAGTCTTGGCAGGTGCGGCATGGGATCGCGCCTAGAAGCGTGCATACACGCCGAACAAGGGCTCTTTCGTTGAGGTGTATTTGTTTACCGTCAGGAAGTTCTGGTAGAAGTCAGGCGCGGTGAAGAAGACCTGCCGATAGCCCAGACGCACGCCGTAGCGCCCATAGACATCTTTTTGAACACCGAGATTGTAGTAAAACGCGGCGCGGGCGTCGGTGGGCGCATTCTGACCACCGCCCGAGGTCGGCTTGAAACGCACCGCGCCCACACCCGCCGAGGCATAAGGCTTCAAGCCGAAGACGGCGTATGGCGGCGTCACCAGATAGCCGAAGGTGAACTCATTGGCCTGGGTCTGGATCTGAAACAGCGTACTCGCCCCATTGCGAATGTAGGTGAAGTCCTCGGTGTACCGAGCGTAGCTGCCGTTGAACTCCGCGCCGAGATAAGGCCGCGGCGTGTAACGCAGCGTGCCGAGAAATCCCACGGTAGACGAGGGTTTTTCGGTAACGTTGCTGCCCTGATCGAAGGCCGGGATCGGCACCGGGCCGGTGACGGTACCGGTGAGCTGGCCAACCCCCTGAATGCCAAAATCGAGATAGGAGAGCTGGCGGTCGAGCTTGGTTTGTGCGCCCGCAATCGCGGCCAGGCAGCTAAGCGAAGCGGGGAGAATGAGCTTGGAAAGATGAATCAAAGGAAGACTTGCTCCAGACACACGTGTCAGCCACTTGTGTCACTTCCTAGTCTAATGCTTTCGCGCGGCGAGCGCGGTAAGCCATACCCGTAAGCGCGGCGCTCGACCCACCCAGGATGCCCCCGCAAAGGAGCGCGACTGGGGTGTGCACCGGAGGCGCATTGTCAGGCTGGACGAGAAAGTGGAGAGCAGAGATCCCCGCGAGGGTGACGGCGATCAGCACAGGGGCGGGGAGCCGGTGCCATACGTTAAGCAGAAAAACCGCCGCGCAGGCAAGCAGCAGCAGGGACGCCCAGGGTCGCACTCCCAGGTGAAGGAGGTGGGCGGCCTCGAGCAGCACGAGCAGCAGGCCGACGATCCCCGGCAGGATGCGCCCGGGGCGATTCAACTCGAGAAAGATAAGGCAAAGGCCGCTTGCCGCAACGGCGACCGCAACATCGGGAGAGGCGAGACCGGCCGTAAGGCTGCTGTGCGATAAGGAGTCCAGCATGGGGAGCGGCAGGCGGCTAGCGAACAGCCTGTCCTCGACTCACGATCGTCTGGCGCAGGAGCTTTGCAGCGCCATTGCCCGCATCGAGTGCAAGGGCCTGCGAGACCTCGTCCGCGGCGACGGCGAGCGCGTTTTTGGCAAGATCGAGGCGGGCGAGCACGAGCAGGGCAGGCGCGTTGGGCCGCAGACGCAAGGAGGCCAGGGCCTCGTTATGCGCTTCGTCTGTTCTGCCGCTTCGTTCGCGCACCTCGGCCATACCGGCCAGTGCCTCGGCACTCTTTGGATCCGCAGCGAAGGCAGCACCGAAGCGGGTCTCGGCCTCGGGAAGCAGTCCAGCGGCGAGCGCATCGCGGCCCAAGGCGTTGTACTCGGCGGCACGTTGCGTGGGGGGCAGGGAGGCTAGACGAGCGGATCGCAGCAGCTCGAGCTGGAAGGCGGCCTGGCGATAGCTTGTCTCCGAATAGGTGCGCCGGATGCGCTCAAGCGGGCTGAAGCCGGAGCTGGTGTCCGGCGAGAGACGTGTACCGGCTGCCGCCGTGCGCAGCTGAGTATGCAGTTGAATGGCTTCGTTGTCGTTGGGTTTCAGCTTGAGCGCGGCGTCAGCCTCGCGTTGCGCACCGGCGGTATCCCCACGCCGGAAGAGCGAGACGGCGAGGTTGTAATGGTAGTCCTCGTCGGAGGGATCAGCCGCGGAGGCTCGCTGAAACAGGGTGCCGGCATCTTTACCCTGGCGGCTCTGGGCGACGGCCTGGTTGTTGATGACCTCCGGCAAGGGCAGCTGCCCGGCGACGAAGGCGAAGGCCGTCTCTGCGGCGGGGTAGTTGGCAGAGTTGAAGCGTGAAAGCCCGAGAAAGAATCCGGCTTCAAGTGACAGCGGACTGGCGGGCGGTACCTTGCTGAGGGTGGCGGCGGCAGCCTCGAAATCACGGGTGGCGTATTGCTCCTTGCCGAGCGCGAGGAGGGCGGAAGGGAAGTCGGGGCTGAAGCTGACTGCCTCTTTCAACCGCTGTAGCCGTTCTGCCGACGAAGAGGCATTGGCACCGCGAATGTAGTTTTCAAAGGCAGGCAGGGGGACGGCCCCGGGGGCCGCAAGAAATGTGCTTTCCGCTACGCCGAAGTGCGGATCGATTGCCCGCGCGACCTTCCAGGACACAGCGTTCTCGGCGTCAAAGAGCTTGTCCAGGTCGGCACCGTCCTGTACGGGAGCGGAGAGATGAAGCCCATCAATGGAGAGGACCTGCGCTTGCGCGTTGATATGGTTGTTGCCTACGGTGAAGCTGCCAATGACGACGTAGTTGGCGTCGAGCTGCTGCGCGATACGAATCGAGGTTGCGCGTGAGGGACGGAAACCCTCGGGCAGGCCCAGGTGATCGTAAGCGAAGACGCGGTCGTCGCGTGAGATGGTGAGGAAGCCGGAGGAGTTTAGGCGGCGATCGACCGTGTCCGGGAACGAATCGCCGACCCAGTTCAGCGAAGGGTTGCCGGAGCGGTTTTCGAAGGGAAGCACCAGAACGACGCGGCCGCCCGCAGTCTGTAGGTCGGGTGCGCCCTGTGCGTGGGCGAAGAGGGGAAGTCCCGCAAGGATAGCCAAAGCTGCGGAGAGCTTCGCGAACAGCCGCATGCATCAGATTATAGGCGCTTCCAACCTGCGGTGATTGCCTCGACGGAGGAGATGCGCCGCTCAGACGTTCAGGCGGAGCATCATCTCATCGGTTGCCACGAAGCCGAGGCCCTCGTAAATAGGCCGTCCGAGAGGGGAAGCATGCAACACGATCGTTGGAACGTTTCGCTGCCTGCACTCCCCGAGAACGGAGTTCATAAGCTGCTTGGCGTAGCCTCTGCCTCTGTGCTCCGGGACGGTGTAGACGTTCAGTACATAGGCCCGCAGCGGTTGCGGATCCATCCAATGCGGAGGGAAGTCAGCGAAGAAGATTCCGGCTCCGGCGATAACCTGCCCCACTTCTTCGAGCAGCAGCCCGAGATAGCGGCCGTCCTCCAGGCGAGCTCTCACCCACGGCTCAAACTCAGCGTCAGACAGAGCGAGAGCAGCCTCTGACGTATAGGCGTTGTCGCCGAACATGCGGTGGCGATGCTGTGTGATCAGGGCTGCATCGTCAGGCCTGGCATAGTGGAGGGTGGGCATCGGCGGCTAATCAAGGGCGGCGAAGGGCTCAGTGAGATCGAGCTGGATGTCGGTGCCGGATACAGTGAGGTTTGTGGGGTCGGCGTGGTGAAGGCCATCCGCGTCGAAGGTGTGCGCGGAGCGGCGGATTGGGTCGATGAGCCAGATGTTGCATACCCCCATGGCGAGATAATCGGCGAGTACCTTCTGGACGCGAGGAAGACGATCTTCGGGCGAGAGGACTTCGATGCAGATGAGTGGCGGCGTTTCCGTCACCTTCTCACGCGGCGCATCAGCGCGCAAAAGGGCAAGATCGCAGATGCGCACGCGAGAAGCGCTGACACGCATGCGTTGTTCGATGACCCCATGAATGCCCCAGAGCTTCTCCTTGGTGTCAAAGAAGGACGCTAGCTTGTACTGCAGCCGCCCGTGGTCATGTTCACCCAAGTTCCGCTCCTCAATCTCACCATCGACAAAGTCGACGTCAGGTCTGTAGCTGGTATGCAGATACTCGTCGATGGTCAGCAGTGCGGGTGTGGTCGCCATGGGGTGCCTCGCTCACAACAGTATGCGCCGGGCCGTTGTGGTGAGCTACTTTTTTCCGAAGACATCGCCCAGACGGCGAATTTGTGCGCCGACGTTGCGAAGCTTCTCTTCGATGTGCTCGTAGCCGCGATCGATGTGGTACACGCGGTCGAGAATACTTTCGCCGTCAGCTACGAGCGCGGCAAGCACCAAGGCTGCGGAGGCGCGAAGATCCGAGCACATCACGGCAGCCGATTGCAGCGGTGTGCCTCCACGCACGGTCGCTGTGCGGCCGTTCACGGTGATGTGCCCGCCCATGCGGTTCAGCTCACCAACGTGCATGAAGCGGTTTTCAAAGATATTTTCACTGATGTTGGAGACACCTTCGGCCTGCGTCATCAACGCCATGAACTGCGCCTGCATGTCGGTGGGAAAGCCGGGGTACTCCTCCGTGCTCATATCGGCGGCGATGAGTTTTCCGCCGGAGTGCACGCGGACGTTGTCGGTGCCGACCTCGAGTCGCACGCCGCACCCCTCCAGCTTGCTGAGCAGCGAGCTGAGATGTTGCGGGTTGCAGCAGTCCACGTTGAGGTCGCCGCCGGTGATAGCGCCGGCGATGAGGAAGGTGCCAGCCTCGATGCGATCGGGATTGATGCGGTGTTTGGCACCCGAGAGTTTTGCGACACCCTGGACGCGGATGGTCGAGGTACCCGCGCCTTCGATCTTCGCCCCCATGGCGTTGAGCAGCGCGGCGAGATCGGTGACCTCGGGCTCGCGGGCGCAGTTCTCGAAGAGCGTCTCTCCTTCAGCCAGGGTCGCGGCCATGAGCAGATCTTCGGTGCCGGTAACGGTGATCTTATCGAAGACGATGTGCGCGCCCTTGAGGCGGTTCGTGCGTGCTTCAAGGTAGCCGTGCTCCTGGGTGATCGTCGCGCCCATGGCCTCCAGGCCCTTGATGTGCAGGTCGATGGGCCGGCCGCCGATGGCGCACCCACCCGGCATGGCCACACGGGCAATACCGGTGCGGGCGATCAGCGGGCCAAGCACGAGCGAGCTGGCGCGCATGGTCTTGACGATCTCGTATTTTGCGACCGGGTCGGAGAGGACGGCGCATTGGATGGAGGTGCGGTGCTGGGCGCGGCCGTAGCCGAGCTCGACCTCGGCACCCATGGACTCGAGCAGCTTGCGCTCAGTCTCAATGTCGCGCACCTGCGGGATGTTCTCGAGAATGACCTCTTCCTCGGTGAGAATCGCTGCAGCCATACACGGCAACGCCGAGTTCTTTGCGCCTGAAACCTTGATCGTCCCGAGCAGCGGATTGCCGCCACGCACCACAAACTTGTCCATGGGGCTAGTGTACGAAAGGCAACAGGGAAAAGCGGGTGCCGTGGTAGATGCGCCCTCTACCCTGGGCGTGAATGCAAAGCAAAAGGCCGGAGTGGGGAGGCTCCGGCCCTGGTCGCTGCATGAGGGGAGTGGGTTAGGCGGAGGGAGCCTGATTGGGCTCGCCCTGTCCATTCTGCCCGTGGTGGCCGTGGTGATGCATGGTTTTGAGCTGTGCCATTTGGTCCGGGGTAAGAATGCCGCTCATCCCCTGCTGCGCTTGCTCATTGATGGTGCGCATCTGCTGATGACGGTCCTGTGGGGTCAGCTGGGTGTTGGCCCGAAGGCTTTGTATCTGCTGATCGCGCGAGGCGAGAATCGGCTCGAGCTTCGCGGTCTGGTCCGGGGTGAGGTTCAGCTTTTTGCTGAGGTGCTCGGCCTGCTTCTGCGGATCGGGGGCGTGATGATGGTGCTCGCCCTGCGTCGTTGTGGGGGCTTGCTGGGCATCCGGGGTCTGTTGCGCAAAGACGGCGCTGCAACTCAGGGTGAGAGCGAGGGAGGTGGTGAGAACGATGCGATTCATTGAGCGCTCCTGCTAAGATCTGCTGCATTCCGGATTGCAGCTGTTCATGTAGACACAGGGCACGGCAGATGTTGCGGGCGTGGAACGCAGATTCCCTATGGGAATGGCAAACAGGGATGCCATTGTTTCTGTCATTCCCGCAGGGAATCTATTTTTTTGGGCTGCCGGGAGTGCTGATCCGCGTTATAACTCCAACCGAGAGTCCTCAATGGCGAGGCGCACATTGCCTTCGGATTTCTGCAATCGGCGCACAGCCTCCATCTTGTCTACGTTAGCCTTCAGCATGACGACCGCGATGGGGATGCTCTTGCCAGCGGACTTGATGGTGCGGATCGCGGTCTCGCGATCGATATCGCAGAGCTTCATCAACACACGGATGCCGCGCTCTACCAGCTTGGCATTCTTCATGTGCACGTTCACCATCAGGTTGTCGTAGACGTAGCCGAGCCGCGTCATGGCCCCCGTGGTGATCGTGTTCAGGATCATCTTCTGCGCGGAGGAGGCCTTCATGCGCGTGGAACCGGAGATGACCTCGGGGCCGACCTCGGCGCAGATGGTAATATCGGCCACCTGCGAGAGATCGGAATTTGGATTACAGGTAATTGCAGCGGTTTTGGCACCGCGGGCGCGGGCGTACTCGACGGCCCCAACCACATAGGGAGTGCGGCCGGAGGCGGAGACGCCGATGATGACGTCTTTGCGGGTGGGGCGGCGTTTGGCGACGTCGCGCTGGCCGATCTCGGGAGAGTCCTCGTTCACGTCGGACGCGCTGGCGAGGGCCTTGGGCCCGCCGGCCATAAGGTATTGCACCTGCTGCGGATCGGTGGAGAAGGTGGCGGGGCACTCGGAAGAATCGAGGGCCGCGATGCGCCCCGAGGAGCCGGCACCGATATAGATCAGGCGGCCGCCATCGCGCAGAGAACGCGCGACCATGTCGATGACCAGCGCGATTTCAGGCAGGGCCTTCTTGACGGCGGAAGCGACCTTCGCATCATCACCGTTGATGATGCGGGCAATTTCAAGAGCCGACTTCGTGTCCAGGCCGCTGGAGGCCTCGTTCAGCTTCTCCGTTGTGAGACTCTGGAGGTCTGCTCCGGAGCGCCCTACGAGCCGTTCGCCATTGAGCGCAGGACTTTGGATCAAAGTGGCCATAGTTAGGAACCGTACGCCTTAGTCTACTCCAATCGAGGCTGCGCGAAATGCCTCAACCTGCTCACGCGGTCCCCCGATCGCACTAGATGCGTCTAAACTTTCGTAGCGAAGTGTTTGCACTTGCGCCACATGCAACCCATGAAAAACGGACAAACGATTGACGACGGGGGCGCGCAGCCGCTGGAACCCGCATATCGGGGGGCAGGCCTTGGCGCATGGTCGCGCGATCTCTTTGTTTCGCTGATCGTTTCGCTGTTCATCATCCTGTTTCTGTACCAACCGGTGCGTGTCGAAGGCACGAGCATGCTGCCACGGCTGGAAGATCAGGACCGCTTATTCATCAACAAGTTTGCCTACCGCTTTGAAGAGATTCACCGGGATGATGTGGTGGTCTTCTACTACCCCCACGACCACTCCAAAAGCTATATCAAACGCGTGATCGCGCTACCGGGCGATCGGCTGTCCATCGATCACGGCACGGTTTCTGTAAACGGTGTGGCACTGAACGAGCCGTATGTGCCGGAAAAGTATCAGGACGATCGCTCGCTGCCGAAGGGAATAATCCCCCCGGGTGAATTTTTTGTCATGGGGGATCACCGGTCTATTTCAAGCGACAGCCGTGACTTCGGCCCTGTGCCGCGCGACCTGATCTACGGTCGTGCCGCGCTGGTGTACTGGCCGCTGGATCAGGCTGGGGTGGTACGTTGAAATGGTTCCAGGGTTTAGTCGTAGGTTCTAAGTTGTGGGTTGTGGGTTGACCGATCCAAAGCGATGCAGCCAGCCCCCATACCTCGTCACCTGCAACCTCCCGCACTTCAAAGCCTAAAACCTACAACTTAAAACCCCGAACCTCTAACCCTAGCTGCTTCCATGGACATCAGGCCTGGTCTCCGAGGCGTAGTGGACGATCTCCGCAAAGCTGGTCGGCACCAGGCTGGCACCGCCGACGAGCGCGCCGTCAATCTCCTTCTGGGCCATCAGGGAAGCGATATTTTCGGGCTTGACCGACCCGCCGTAAAGGATGCGGGTATTCTGCGCCGTCGCCGCATCGCAGCATCGGCCCAGCTCGGCACGGATCAGCCGATGCGCTTCGGCGGCGATCTCGGGAGACGCGGTGGACCCTGTGCCGATCGCCCAGATGGGCTCGTAGGCGATCACCAGACGGCGCGCCTGGGTAGGTGAGATGTTGCGCAAAGCCGCTTGCACCTGGGTGCGCAGGACCTCGGCGGTCTTGCCGTCCTCGCGCTCGGCCAGCAGTTCGCCAACACAGACGATGGGCGTAATACCATGGTTGATCGCGGCTTTGAGCTTCAGGTTGACGCGCTCGTAGCTCTCCGAAAAATATAGCCGCTGCTCCGAGTGGCCGAGCATCACGTGGCGGCAGCCGATAGAGACGAGCATCGTGGGCGAGGTTTGGCCGGTGTACGGACCTTCGTTCAGCCAGTGCATGTTCTGTGCGCCGGCACGAACGTCCGTGCCGGCCGTGGCTTCGACCACAGACGCGAGCGAGCTCATGGTGGGCAGGACGACGATCTCGTCGCGGCCGTGGCCTTCGACGAGCGGAAAAAAGGCGTCGAGAAAGGCCAGCGACTCGCGCGGGGTCTTATACATCTTCCAGTTGCCGGCGATCATCGGCTTGCGCATGGGTGGTGGTTGTGACTCCGGAGGTTTGGGATGCGGATCGGCTGTTTTGGAAAGGGTATAGCTTCTATGCGGCTCTGGGGACAGCTTTCTATGCAGCCAGGGTCACTTACTTGTCAGACAGCGCTTCCACGCCGGGCAGGGTCTTGCCTTCAAGGAACTCGAGGCTGGCACCGCCGCCGGTGGAAATATGCGTGACCCTATCGGCGAACCCAGAACCTTGGATGGCAGCGACGGAGTCACCGCCGCCGACGATGGTGGTGGCCGTTTCATTGGCGGCGAGCGCCTTCGCGATGGCGTTGGTACCATGCGCGAAGGGCGGCAGCTCGGCGACACCCATGGGACCATTCCATACGATCATGGCGGCCTCGGCAACCTCGCCGGAGAAGAGCTTCACGGTATTGGGGCCGATATCGAGCGCCATCTTTTCGGCGGGAAAAGCATCGTCGCCGGAGAAGAATTCGGTCTCGGCATCGGCCGCAAACTTGTCGGCGAGGACGTGATCGACGGGCAGCAGGAAGCGCACGCCGCGCTCCGCGGCTTTGTCCATGGCGGCCTTGGCGATGTCGATCTTGTCGGTTTCGACGAGTGACTTGCCGGTGGCCTGCCCGCGCGCGTTGAGGAAGGTGTACGCCATCGCGCCGCCGATGAGCAGGGCATCGACCTTGTCGAGCAGGGCATTGATGACCTCGATCTTGTCGGAGACCTTGGCCCCGCCGATGATGGCGATGAAGGGTCGGGCGGGCTCTTTAAGGGCCTTGCCGAGGTAGTCGAGCTCCTTTTCCATGAGCAGACCCGCTGCCGCCTGGCCGCCGCGCTCCCGCACGATACGCGCGACGCCTTCGGTCGAGGCGTGGGCACGGTGCGCGGCCCCGAAGGCATCGTTCACGTACAGGTCGCAGAGATCCGCAAGCTGTTCGGCGAAGTGCTGGTCATTCTCTTCTTCTTCGGCGTGAAAACGTAGATTTTCGAACAGCAACGTCTGCCCGGATTCGAGTTGCCTGGCGAGTTCCGTCGCTACTTCGCCGATGCAGTCGGGGGCGAAGGCGACGTTTTCCTGAGGACCGAGGATGTGATCGAGCAGCTCGCGCAGGCGCGTGACGACGGGCCGCAGGCTCATGGCATCGACGTGCTTGCCCTTGGGCCGGCCGAGATGCGCCATGAGAATCACCTTGGCCTTGTGACGCAGTGCGTACTCGACCGTGGGGATAGTTTCGCGGATGCGCGTGTCATCGGTGATCGCGCCGTCCTTGAGTGGGACGTTGAAGTCGACGCGGATGAGGACGCGCTTGTGGGCGAGGTCGAGGTCGCGGATGGAGAGCTTGGGCATCGGCTATGAGGATACCTGAGACATGCGTGACGGCGCGGCAAATGCTTCAAGGGCAATAACTTTGCGGCTGGTCATCGTCTTCGGTTGGTCAATGCCTGACGGCGAGTGAGGACGGCATCCACGTCGGCGAGATCCTGAGGACGCCCTGAAGCGAGCTTGTTGGTGATGAAATCATCAGCCGAAATGTAGCGTTACGGCAGGTCGCCATCCACCAGAAACGGAACACTGTTTGCGTAGGCAGCCGCGAAGTCGATGCCGTCAATTTTTTGAAGGATATCGAGGCAGAGTGGTGGGTTTCCAAAGCGGGCTCCAGTTTTGCCGTCTGCGAAATCGCCAATCGTGAACTCGCTCAACGGCGCGCCAAACTCCGCAAGCGCTTTAAATGTGGCAAGCGCATTCCCTGGACTGCTCTCAATAAAAACGTCCAGGTCTTTCGTCATGCGAGGTTGCCCATGAACAAAGACAGCGTAGCCGCCAATGATCAGGTAGCGAACCTTATGGGCGTTCAAGGCGGAGAGCAACTGTCTTAAGTTCTCGTCCATCGGCGGTATAGCCATAGGCGCGATAGCCCTCAACACTCATTTGATGACCTACAGCAAAGCTCTCTACATCCGAAACACTGGCCCAGTACAAATACTCCTCGTCCTTCATTTGCTGAAAGACATCGGGGCCAGTGAACTTGCGCGCTGTCATCTGCATCGCCATAGAGTTATTGTACCGATACTGTAAGCAGTTTCCACTTGAAAAAGTTACTATGCCACGCGCGACATCATCTGTTAACTGAACCGCCTTTGGCCAAAACGGTACTGCAGAGCTCGTGAGCCAGAGTCCTTGGGTCGCCTTCAACGAAGACAGCATGAAATCCGTTGCGATCCGTGTTCAGCTGCCAACTCTGCGAAACAGACCCTGGATGGTATTGAGAGCTTAGATTCCAGTCCGTTTCTGCTGGCAACTTGTTCTTAGGTGTTGCTCCATATAAGTGAACTCCGTGGCAAGTTTGGTCGGTTTGGACCGCCTCCTTGAGGCTGGATCCGTATTGATGCAAGTCACTGACACCATCGTCATCACCGCAGGCGTCGATGACGGCGGACAATTTGGAATCCGTCTGATCGGTTAAGGGAAAGGAGCGATGCATCGCTTGTATATGTCTGCATCCGGTCTTTACGTCATCCTCATCAAGCCAATTCATGAGAGTTACCGAGGGGGTTGATGCGCGGATCTGCATGCGCTCAGAAACAGCAGGCACACCAGCAGAGTGCGATTTGGCATATCTGCCAAGCTCAGAGACCCTCCTTAACTAGAAACAGAATCAAATCTTTGACGCGGCTCGAGTAGCCCCACTCATTGTCGTACCAGCTGATGACCTTGCCCATGTTGCCGACGGTCTTGGTGAGCTTGGAGTCGACGATGGAGGAGAGGGGGTTGCCGCGGAAGTCGGAGCTGACGAGCTCCTGCTCGGTGTAGCCGAGGATGCCCTTCAGCGGGCCTTCGCTGGCAGCCTTCAGGGCGGCGTTGATGCTTTTGACGTCGATGGGCTTTTCGGCGGTAAAGCTGAGGTCGACGACCGACACGTTAGGCGTGGGGACCCGCATCGAGAAGCCGTCGAGCTTACCGTCCATCTCGGGGAGGACGAGCTTCAGCGCCTTGGCTGCGCCGGTGGAGCTGGGGATCATGCTCAATGCGGCGGCACGGGCGCGGCGGAGGTCCTTGTGTGGCGCATCAAGCACCACCTGATCGTTGGTGTAACTGTGGATGGTGGTCATGATGCCGGACTGAATGGTGAAGGTCTCGTGCAGTACCTTGACCACAGGAGCAAGGCAGTTGGTTGTGCAGCTCGCGTTGGAGAGGATGTTGTGCTGCGCCGCGTCGTACTTGGAGTCATTTACGCCGAGCACCAGGGTGAGATCCTCGTTGGTCGCCGGGGCGGAGATGATGACCTTTTTGACAGTCGAATTGCCGCCGCCCAGGTGCGCTTTCGCCTTGGTGGCATCGGTGAAGAAGCCGGTGGATTCAGTGACGATCTGCGCGCCGACGGAGGCCCAATCGAGCTTGGCGGGGTCGCGCTCGGCGAAGACCTTGATGATCTTGCCATCGACCGTGATGGAGTCTTCGCCGGCGGAGATCTCGTTTTTAAGGTTGCCGAGGATGGAGTCGAACTGGAGCAGGTGCGCCAGCGTGGCGGGCGTGGTCAGGTCGTTGACGGCGACGAACTCGATCTCCGGGTTGCCAAGCGCGGTGCGAAAGACGTTGCGTCCGATGCGGCCGAAGCCGTTAATGCCAACCTTGACTGCCATGTGCCTCTTGTTTCCTCTTCTGCGGTGTACGTCCCGAAGGTGCAACCGGCCTGACTGACTTGCCGGATGCGATGTCCCCAGTGTCTAGGACAATCTCTTTGAGGCTACCAGAGCGCGGAGAGGTGGGCAAAGCATAGGAGGCGCGTATAGCCGATCGAGATCTTTGCACAGATTTCGTTGCAGAAGCCCGCTGTGGTAGAACGCTAGATATGCGCGAATGGGTGCGCGAAAATCTGATGAGACGACGTAGGGGACGGGCTCCGAACGAATCGGAGTCCACGGGGAAGATCGGGCAGGAGCTGCCCACGGACGGACTGGCACCGTTGCGACCGGCTTATCCGGAAGCTTTACGAGAGGCGGAACCGGTCGAAGCAGAGGCTGCCGAGATCGCGCCGCGTGAGCTCGCCACTAAGCCGCAAACTCCGGCAGCAGAGGTCAGTGCGTCGGCTGTCCAAGAAGCTCAGATGACGAAGCCGGAGACCGAAGAGGCTTCGCAGCCAACGCTGGTTGTGGAAACACAACCAGAGTCAGGCACGCCACCGGTGGAGCCGGCGACGGTGCCGGTGCGTTCGCCGCGCGGCTATGTGGTGCTGACCATCGGGCTGCCGGGTTCGGGCAAGACGACCTGGTACAAGCGCCGTGGCGTGCAACCGCTTTCAAGCGACATGCTGCGCAACATTCTGTTCGACGACATCACTGAGCAGCGCTATCAGGGCCTTGTGTTCAGCACGCTGCGCAGCCTGCTGCGGGCGCGGCTGATCGCGAAGATGCCTTGGAACTACGTCGATGCCACTAACTTGAGTCCGCATGAGCGCCGCCAGTGGATCAAGATGGCCAAGAGCTTCGGCTATGAGGTGCAGGCCGTATTCTTCGATGTTCCTCTAAGTGTTTGCCTGGAGCGAAACTCGAAGCGCGACCGCCAGGTGACCGATGAGGTGATGCACAAGCTCGCGGAGCGTCTGCGGCCGCCGGCCTTCAAGGAAGGCTTCGACAAGATTACGGTGGTGCGGGTGAAAGGCGCGACCAACCCAACGGCTGTGGCCGCACCGTCGTCCTCTGAAATTCAGGCTGGCGAGCAGGGTGGGGCGGAGAGTGCGTCGGATGCCGCGGTTGACGGCTAGCTTGCAGGAATCTGCTGTTCGGAGTTGAGCATGATGGCCACCGGCGGCGTGGAGTTCGCGGATGTGAGCTTCACAGTTGGGGATGTTGCCTCCGGGGTTGGCCGTGCTCTTTTACGGCATGTGTCCTTCGTCTGCGCGCCGGGCACGACCACGGCCTTATTAGGCCGCAGTGGATCCGGAAAGACGACTCTACTGCGCACGGTGAATGGGTTGGTACAGCCTTCGAGCGGACGCGTCGTTGTCGGCGGCAAGGATGTCGCGACAAGCGATCTGTTGGCTCTCCGGCATGGCATCGGCTACGTGATTCAGGAGAGCGGCCTGTTCCCGCACATGTCCATCGGGCGCAACATCACCATGTCGCTGGAGCTTGCGGGCAAGCACAAACTGCCGGAGATGAGGGAGCGTGCGGCAGAGGCATTGCGTCGTGTGGGGCTTGAGGCTGACCTGCTGAAACGATGGCCGTGGCAGCTCAGTGGAGGGCAGCGGCAACGTGTAGGTGTGGCACGGGCGCTGTTGAACGAACCCAAAGTTTTGCTGATGGATGAGCCGTTTGGGGCGCTCGATCCGCTGACGCGTGCCGAGATGCAGACGATGCTGCGCGATCTCTTGCGAGACGGTGAGGTCACGACGCTGGTGGTGACGCACGACTTGCCGGAGGCGCTGTTTCTTGCCGATCGCGTGGTGCTGATGGAGGCCGGCGTGGTGGTAGGCAACGTCGCTGCAGGTGAGGTGATGGAATCCGCGGAACCCGCGGTACAGGCGTATGTGCGCGCCACACAGCCCAGGGCCGAGGCCGCCTGAGTGCAGACCTTTCAGCCGCAGGTGTTTCTGCACCGCTACGGAGCGGAGATCGGCCGGCTGACCTTTGAGCATCTTTGGCTGACGTTGAGCGCGATGCTGTGGGCCAGTCTCATCGGGCTGCCGCTGGGTGTGTTGCTGACGAGAAAGCGGCGGCTGGCGCAGCCGGTGTTGGCCTTCGCCAATGTGCTGCAGACGATCCCCAGCCTGGCGCTGTTTGGGCTGTTGCTGCCGGTGCCTTTCTTGGGCGATCGCGCGGCGCGGCTGGCGATCGTCGCACTTACGGGCTACGCGCTGCTGCCGATCCTGCGCAATACCTACACGGGTATCAGGGGCATCGATCCGGCGTTGGTGGATGTGGCCAATGCGCTGGGGATGACGGGATGGCAGCGCTTGATGAAGGTGGAGTTGCCGCTTTCTGCCAGCGTGATCCTGGCGGGGCTGCGCACGGCGACGGTGATCTGCGTGGGCGTGGCGACGATCGCCGCGGCGATCGGTGCGGGTGGGCTTGGCGAGCTGATCTTTCGGGGCGTGGCGAGCGTCGATAATGGCTTGGTGCTGGCGGGGGCGATCCCGGCGGCGCTGCTGGCTTTGGTCGCGGATGGGCTGCTCGGCATGGCGGAGAAGCGGCTCGCGGTGCGGCGGTAAAAGTCTCTTTTAGGTGATGTGAGGATGCGCCGGTTCCTGTTGAGGTGTGAGGTTCGAGGGTGCGAGGTTTGAGATGGCGGTATGCATGGCTGGGCACGCTCTTATGGACGCTGACCGCGTGTGCGCCGCCGCGGTCTTCGCACATCGTGATCGGCGCGAAAGACTTTACCGAGCAGGTGATTTTGGGCGAGCTGCTCGCGCAGGAGATCGAGGCCGAAGGGGCGGGTCCGGTGGAGCGGCGCTTCTGGCTGGCGGGCAGTTACCTTTGCCAGCAGGCGCTGGCGTCGGGCCGTATCGATGGCTACGTGGAGTACACCGGTACGGCGTTGACGGCGATTTTGAAGCAGCCCCTGCCGCCGCCGGGCAGCCGCGATGCGGCGAGCGTGCATGCGACGGTGGAGCGGATCTATGCGCAGCGGTACGGCGTGCAGACCGGGCCTAGTCTGGGTTTTGAGGACACGTTTGCGATGGTGGTGCGGGGTGAGGAGGCGCGCCGGTTGGGGCTCAGGACGATCTCCGATGTGGCGAGGCTTGCGCCGCAGTGGCGGCTGGGCGTGGGGTATGAGTTCGCGGAGCGGCCGGATGGCTTGCCGGGTTTGGAGGCGGCCTACACCCTGCATTTTGCGGGCTCGCCGCGCACAATGGAACTAGGGCTGTTGTATCGGTCGTTGCGCGCGCACCAGGTCGATATCGTTGCCGGCAACTCGACCGATGGGGCGATTCAGGCGCTTGGGTTTGTGGCATTGGAGGATGACCGGCACTACTTTCCGCCGTATGAGGCCGTGCCGTTGATGCGGTCCGATGCGCTGGCGCAGTGGCCTGCGATCGGGAAGGCCGTGGCACGGCTCGCGGGCAGGGTGAGTGCAGACGAGATGCGGGCGATGAACCTCGCCGTGGATGGGGAGCATGAGGATCCCTCGGAGGTCGTGCGGGCGTTTCGTGCGCGGAAAGGGTTGTGAGTTGTCAGTGGTGAGGATGGGTGATGGTTGAGGGTGCTAGTGAGCCGTGGATGCGTGGGACGCATGGGGAGCTCGATCCGCTGCGGCGTGCAGTCGTGCATGCGCTGGAGTTGGCGGAGGAGGATGCGGAGCGGTGGTGTGCGCCCATGGATACGGAGGCCATGTTCGCTGCACCGTACCAGCTGGCGCCGGTCGCATTTCATCTGCGGCACATCGCGCGTTCGCTGGATCGACTATTGACCTATGCTGAAGGCGGTTCGTTGGGTGAGGAGCAGCTTGCAGCGTTGAGCACAGAAAAGAGGCCGGGGACGGCCATCGAGATCTTGACTGAGTTCCGTAACGGTTTGCGTTCCGCGAAGTTTCGGGTCATGGCATTCGATCCCGGTACCTACACCGAAGCGCGTGGGATAGGGCGTAAACAGCTGCCGACCACGGTGGCGGGGCTGCTAATTCATTGTGCGGAGCACACGCAACGGCACGCCGGACAAATGGTGACGATGGCCAAGCTGGTGCAAGGAATCGCCGCGGTTCTTAGCAGCCGCGGTGAGGGCTGAATTAACTGACGAGATGGCCCAGCTTTTCGCGTTTCGTTTCGAGGTAACGTTCAAAGGTGGGTTCTGACGGAATGGTCGCGCTGATGCGCTCCTGGACCTTGATGCCTGCTTCTTCCAAGGCTGCAACCTTTTCTGGATTGTTGGTCATCAGGCGAACGGCGGAGATGCCGAGCTGTTTGAGGATCGCGGCGGGCAGCTCGAACATGCGCAGGTCGGTGGGAAAGCCGAGCGAGTGGTTGGCTTCAATGGTGTCCATGCCGCCGTCCTGCAGCTCATAGGCGCGCAGCTTAGCCATAAGGCCGATCCCTCGGCCCTCCTGCTGCTCGTAGATGAGAATGCCTGTGCCCTCGTCGGCGATGCGCTTCAATGCCTTGTGCAGCTGGTCGTGGCAGTCACAACGCAGTGAATGGAAGACATCGCCGGTGAGGCATTGGGAATGAATGCGGACGATGGGCGGCGCGGCGTGTAGGTCGCCCATGACCAGAGCCACAGCGCCTTCAATGGGGCGGCGCGTGGGATTGCCTGGTTGCGTTACGCCCTCAAAGCCAAGAATGCGGAAGTGTCCCCAACGCGTGGGGAAATCGGCATCGGCAACCTTGGTGACGCTGAGCAACGGCATAGCACCAATATAGATTCCGGCACGGGCTGGAGGATTCGTTTCTGAGATCGACAGAACACGAGGGAGGCGAGTTCGCCCGGCGCGTAGAGTGGAATCGTGCACGTCATCGATACCAAGCTGCTGTTGATTTCATTGCTGATCAAGCTGGGCGTGGCGGCGGCTGTGGCAAGTTCGCTGGCGCGCTCCGTGCGTTTCAAACGCCTGCTTCTGCTGGAGAAACGCACATCGTCGGATGTGCTGAAGCTGCTGGCGTGGATCTGCGTTCCGCTAGCACTGGGCGTTTGGATTCGCGTGCGCGTGCCGAACTTCCTGGCTGCGGATGTCTCACTGCAAGCGACAGCGTTGCTTGGGCTTTTGCTGGGTTCGGGGCCGGCGTCGCTGGGCGGGGCCGTGTTGTCGCTCCCGGCGATGGGACACCATGAGTGGCTGGCGCTGCCGGCCAACGTAGCAGTGGCGTGGTTGTTCGGAGGCTTTCGGCGTTTTGCCACGGAAGAGGCCATCTGGTCGTTTTCTCCGCTGATCGACCTGAGCATCTATCGCTGGGTGAGCCGCAATCTGCGGCGGCCGCGCTTGGATCGGCAGGTGGCGTTACTGGTGCTGTTAATGGCGACGCAGCTGGCAGCGGGGCTGTTGGCACATCTGGAGCCGGGCCGGTACTTTGAACTGAGCGCGCGGCGGCCATGGCTGGAGCTGCTGGTGTGTGCCTGCACGCCGGTGATTGTGGGTATTCCGCTGAAAATTTGGAATGCGGTGCGGCTCGATCGCAAGCTTGAAGAGCAGGGCCGGCTGTTGCTGGAGGCACGTCTGGATGCTCTGCAACGGCAGATCAATCCACATTTCTTGTTCAACACGCTGAACTCGATCGCTTCGCTGATCCGCTCGGAACCGGAGCTGGCGCGCGAGATGATTGTGAAGCTGGGCCGCATTCTGCGCACACTGTTGCAGGAGCGTGATGCGTTCATTTCGCTGGAAGAGGAGCTTGCGTTTACAGACGACTACCTTGATATCGAGGTGATCCGGTTCGGTGAAAAGCTGCATGTGGTCAAGGAGATCGCCGAGGAGACACTGTCGCTCGAGGTGCCGAGCATGCTGCTGCAGCCGCTGATTGAGAACAGCATCAAGCACGGGCTGGAGCCGCGCATCAGCGGCGGGACGGTGACGGTGCGCGGGCGTGTGTTCTCGGGCAAGCTGCTGCTGGAGGTGGAGGATGACGGCGTCGGCATGAACCCCGACCGTGCGCCGGGGGCAGCCGACGGCCCTGCTCGCGACGGTATGGGTATCGGCATGCGCAATGTGCGGGAGCGTATGCATGTGCTGTACGAAGGCAACGCGGAGGTGGAGATCGTGAGCCGGCCCGGGCGGGGCACGCGCATACGCCTGATGCTGCCCGTGCTGACGCGGGAGGATGTGGAGCTGCGGCGTGGACGGGTGCATGAATCGTCCATGGCTGGAGCCATCAGTGCGGCTATGGCTGCACCGGCCTCCCGATCGGGTGCTGGCGAGTGACACGAAACCGCGGTGTTCCTTTGTTAGAATGAGCGCGGCGGGAGCCGTTGGCGGAACGGATCGACAACATCGTGCAAAGCATTACGGGGCTGGGCGGAGGGCGGGTCGCGGTGGACCGCAGACCGCGCCTGGAAGATCGCCTCCAGCATCGCATTGCACGCAGGCACCTGCATTCTACAAGCGAAGAGAAGAGGCCGAGACCCATGACCGAAATTGTGTCCATTTATGCGCGCGAGATTCTAGACAGCCGCGGCAATCCAACCGTTGAAGCCGATGTTGTTCTCGAAGGCGGTGTGCGGGGGCGGGCCGCGGTGCCGAGCGGAGCCTCGACCGGCGAGCATGAGGCGGTCGAGTTGCGGGATGGCGACAAAGAGCACTACCTCGGCAAAGGTGTGTTGGGGGCAGTCGAGAATGTTGAGACTGTGATCGCGCCGGAGTTGAAGGGCCTGGATGCCAGCAATCAGCGATTGATCGATGCAACGATGCTCTCGATCGACGGCACGGAAAACAAAAGCCGATTGGGTGCCAATGCCATTCTTGCTGTCTCGATGGCGTGCGCGCGGGCTGCTGCCGAGGCACTGGGTCTGCCGCTGTATCGCTATCTTGGCGGCGTGAATGCTTGTCTTTTGCCGACGCCGATGATGAACATTCTGAACGGCGGCGCGCATGCGGATAACAACGTGGACTTTCAAGAGTTTATGGTGATGCCCGTGGGCGCGGAGAGTTTTTCCGATGCCCTGCGCTGGGGTACGGAGGTCTTCCACACGCTGAAGGGTGTGCTGAAGAAGCGTGGGTACAACACGTCGGTCGGCGATGAGGGAGGGTTTGCTCCGTCGCTGAAGTCAAACGTGGAGGCGATTGAAGTCATTCTGGAGGCGATCGAGTTAGCGGGATACAAAGCCGGCGAAGAGATCGCGATCGCGCTGGATCCGGCGGCCAGCGAGTTCTTCGATAAGGCCAAAGGTAAGTATGTGTTTAAGAAGTCGGACAGGAGTGAAAAGAACTCCGAGCAGATGGCGAGTTATTGGGAGAGCTGGACGCGCCAGTACCCGATTGTTTCGCTCGAAGACGGACTGGATGAGAATGATTGGACGGGATGGAAGCTGCTGACCGAAAAGATTGGGCGCAAGGTGCAGTTGGTGGGTGATGACCTGTTTGTGACCAATACAAAGATGCTGCAGCGTGGAATTAATGAGGGTGTGGCGAACTCGATTCTGGTGAAGGTCAACCAGATTGGCACGATCTCCGAGACGCTGGACGCGATTGATTTGGCACGGCGCAATGGCTACACCACGATTATTTCGCATCGTTCGGGAGAAACGGAAGATACATTTATTGCCGACTTGGCTGTGGGTACTGGGGCGGGTCAGATTAAGACCGGCTCGGCCTCGCGCACGGATCGTATCGCCAAGTACAACCAGCTACTGCGCATTGAAGAAGAGCTTGGCGGCGCGGCGTTGTTTCTTGGGCGCACGGCTGTGAACTGCGCGGAGTAACGGATGGCACGGATCTCTGGTAGCTCTGGCGGGCCGGTCCTGCTCACAATCTTGGATGGCTGGGGCTATCGTGCCGAGACGCATGGCAACGCCATTGCGCTGGCACGCAAGCCGACCTATGACAAGCTGCTGCGCGAATATCCGAGTACATTGATCCGGGCGAGTGAGCAGTTTGTGGGCTTGCCGGACGGGCAGATGGGCAACTCCGAGGTCGGGCACCTGAACCTGGGGGCGGGGCGTGTGGTGCGGATGGACATTTCGCGCATCGATGCGGCGATTGTGTCGGGGGACTTCTTTGAGGATCCGACCCTTGTGCGGGCAATGGAAGCTGCGGCGCAGCCTGGGCAGGCGCTGCATTTGATCGGCCTGGTCTCGGACGGCGGGGTGCACTCGCATCAGCGGCACCTGCACGCGCTGCTGAAGATGGCGGCACAGCGTGGATTGACGCGGGTATTTGTGCACGCGTTTTTGGATGGCCGGGATACGCTGCCGACCTCGGGTGCGGGCTATCTCGAAGAGTTAGCGGCTAAGTTCGCCGAGTATGGCGTGGGCCAGTTAGCGAGTGTGAGTGGACGTTACTTTGCCATGGACCGTGATCTGCGCTGGGAGCGTGAGCACAAGGCGTTCGATGCCATGGTGAAGGGGCAAGCTGAAGGCGGTTTGTATCTCGGCGCGATAGCGCGTGTACGGGAGAGCTACAACAACGGCGTAACGGACGAGTTTGTCGAACCTTTTGTGTGTGTCGATGCGCAGGATGAGCCCATTGCGCGGATCAGCCATCGCGATGCGGTCATCTCGTTCAATTACCGGGCGGACCGCGTAAGGCAGATCACGCGTGTGCTGGCGCGGCGCAGCGGTTTGACGAAGAATGGCGGGATCGATCTGCCCAAGGCCGCTGAGCTCGAGTTAGAAATTCCGCGCGAGAATGTGCCGGCGGATCTGCACTACGTGACGATGACGCAGTATGACAAGAACTTTGCCCTGCCGAGAATTATTCCGCCGGAGAGCATGGACAACCTACTTGCCAACGTGATGGCGAAGCATGATCTGCGTAATTTGCGTGTGGCGGAGACAGAGAAGTATGCGCATGTCACTTACTTCTTCAATGGCGGTATTGAGACACCCTTTGCGGGAGAGGATCGGGAGTTAGTGCAGTCGAAGAAGGTGGCAACGTATGATCTTGCACCGGAGATGTCGGCCGAGGGTATCGGCGATGTTGTTACGCGCTCGTTGGGCGATTCGGCGTTCGATGTGATGATCGTCAACTTTGCCAATGCGGACATGGTGGGGCATTCGGGGAAGATTGAGCCTACAGTAAAGGCCGTTGAGGCGGTGGATGCGCAGCTGGAGCGTATTTACAACGCGGTGCGCGCGGCTGGGGCGAGCTGGATCCTCACGGCCGATCATGGTAACGCGGAGCTACTTATTGACCCGAAGAGCGGTGGACCGCATACGGCGCATACGACCAATCCGGTACCGTTTCTGCTGGTGACGGAGCAGGGTAGGAAGATTGGCTTGCGCGAAGGCGGGAGTTTGCGGGATATCTCTCCGACGATTCTGGGGCTGCTGGAGTTAGAGCTGCCGCAGGAGATGACGGGTGGGGATCTTCGGGTTGTGGAAGGATAGATCGCCGGTGCCGGGTGGGTGCGGCGGTCGCAGAAACGCAGATTCCCTCCGGGAATGACAAGAGAAGCGAATGCATTCCCTGTGGGAATGACAAACAAGGGAATGGCAGATGAAAAGCAAAGCACCCATCCTAACGACGGTAGAGCTGTCGTTAGGATGGGAACCCGAGTGTGCTGCAGTTATGGGGCTAGGGAGCAGCTGGTGCTGTCGTCCACGCCCGTGAGGATCAGGCTGTTGGCGGCAAGGCCGCGATAGATGCAATGGCCGAGGGCATCCTTTGCGCCGTAGGTAGACGTAGCGGCGTTGCCGTCGTGGCTGACGAGCGAACCTGCCGCGTTGTAGTGCAGCGTGTCGGTGGTCTCGATGGTCTCGGAGCTGACAACCGGTGTTGGACTGTTTGCACCGAAGGGCGTGCGTAGCTGATCGATCTTTTGTTGCTTGATGTAATTAGCAACGAAGAAGCCACCGTCGTTGTTGTCGTTTGGAGCTTGGCGGTAGTAGACGATCAGAGGATAGCTGGCGTCGTGCTGCGTCTGCACGGTGCCGCTTGGGGAAGTGGTGGTCGTCACCTCTCCCTGCTCTGTATCCTGCGTGATGCTTTGTTTGTATTCGACGGAGGAGACCTTCTCATCCTGTGTATTGACGAAACTGTTGGAGGCTTGGACGGTGGTGTCGACCCGACCCACGGACGTGTTGACGTAGCCGGAGATCGTCCATTGGCGCTGGGAGGTGACGTAGACCGGGCCAGAGATGGTGCCGTCCGCGGCTGTATTCAGGTAGTGCTGCACATCCGGCGCGGGCTGGGCGGCGAGGGTGTTCATCGTGAGGCCGCCAGTAACGGTTGCGGTGTTGGGATCGGTGTAGAGCAGCAGATTCGACGCGACATCAAAGCGTTGGTTGGCGTTGAACACCGACACCGCCACGGTGTGCGGATTGCCATCGGAGAGCACGCCGGCAAAGGGCGTGAGGTCGACGCGGTAGGGCTTGAAGTTCAGCGTTTCGATGCCGGGGATCGGCTCCCAAAGGTAAGGGTCTATGCCGCCGGTATAGATCCAGGGATAGATGGGAGCGACCCCCGCAGGCGTGCCGTCGATGCTGATTTCAGTTTCGCGAAAGGCGGTGTTGCCACAGTTCTGAAGCTCGCTGGCGACGTCGTTGGGAACGCAGGTGTACCAGAACTCATCGTTGCCCTGTGACTCCGAAATTACGTCGAGATAGGCACGCTCCACGTTGCGCGGCAGGGTAAACGTTGCGCTCTGCTGATCGGTGGAGGTGTTGAGCGAGGTATTAGTGTTTGCGGCCAGGGAGAGCACGGAGGACGGAACGACAGGGGCGGGATTGGCAGCATCAGCAGGGTAGAAGAGCAGCGTTGCCGAAGCGTAGATGATGCCGGTGTAAGTGCTGTCTACGATGTTCTGGATGCTAGCGATGCCGGTCTGCGGGGCGGTGAACAGGGGGCTGTAGTCGGTGAGGTCGCGCTCAATGTGCCAGGAGGGCGAAAGTGCGGTGCGCGGCTCGGCGGTGGTGCCGAAGTAGATGTTGGCACCCCCCAGAAAGAACTTGGCGGTGCGATCGAACTGGCGACCGGCGGTGACAGTGAAATCCGCCGTGAGGACGACTTTAGACCATGGGCCGGCGCAGGCAGGGGTCGCCGATGGCGTGTAGGTGATGATCTTCTGGCCGTAGTCAGCGAACTGGAGATTCGTGAACAGCGGTACGCTGCAGGGCGTCGTGGTCGGACGCGGGACGCCAGGTTCAGGAGAGACAGGGTTGGAGGAGCCGACCTGCGGTGTGGAGGTGAGGACGACCTGGGCGATGCCTGGGCAGGGCAGAGCCAGGGCGAGGAGACCGACGAGACTGCGGGTCCAGCTATGCATGGAGCTCCTTCGGGTGGTTACGTCAGGGTGTAACGGATGTACCCAGGATCATAGCTGAAGTGCGCGTTGGAGCGAGACAGGGTTAGCCCGGCTCGCCTACAAGTTAGCCCTAAAGGGCCACCTTGACTGATTTATCGTCCGTGGGCTGAAGCCCACGGCTACACCGAAATTGTTGGGCAGATACCCAATGCTTCCAAATGCCATGTCGATGCGGGGACCACACTACAGGTCTCTCCACTACGCGAAACGAAAGACTGTCTCGCTTCGGTCGAGCTGACACCGTTCGATTGAGGTTAGAGCGTTCGGCGATTTTCAAGCGCGCGGGTCATCGTGACCTCGTCGGCGTACTCGATGTCGGAGCCGGCAGGGACGCCGGTGGCGATGCGCGTGATGCGCAGCTCGGGGTAGCGGGCGTGGGCATCGTCGGCGAGATAACGGGCTGTCGCTTCACCTTCTACCGTCGGCGAGGTGGCGAGGATGAGTTCTTCGGCGAGTTCAAGACGTGGCCACAGGTTACCCAGGCGAAGCTGCTCCGGGCCTACGCCGTTTACGGGGGAGAGGGTGCCGTGGAGAATGTGATAGACGCCGCTCCAGGAGCGAGTCTTTTCGATCGCAGCGATGTTGGTGGGTTCTTCAAGAACACAGATCAGCCGCGTGTTGCGGGAGGGGCTGGTGCAATAGCCGCACGGATCGACATCGGTGACGTTGTTGCAAATTGAGCAGAGGCGAAGCGCCTGTTTAAGGGCGTGAATGCTCTCGGCGAGCGCATCCGCGTCTGCATTGGAGGAGCGCAGGATGTGGAACGCGAAGCGCTGGGCGGTTTTGGTCCCCACGCCGGGGAGCTTGCGAAGCTCGTCGATGAGGCGCGACATGGGGGCAGCGTAGCGGGTAGACATGATTCAGTTCTAACTGTGAGTTGTGAGTTCTCGGTTGTTAGTGGAAGACTTCAGGATCCTGACGGGCTGTAGGAATCGACGAGGGAGGGCGACTAACAACTTAGAACTTGAACTCACAACTTAGAACCTTAAAACTCGGGCAGTCCAAGGCCGCCAAGCATGTTTCCTGCGCTGGACTGAGCGGCTTCATCGGCTTTACGTCCGGCCTGGTTGATGGCAGCGACGATGAGGTCCTCGAGCATGGTGATGTCTCCGGCGGCAGCCGAGGCAGCAGCGGGAGTGATGGTGAGCTTAAGAAGCTCCTTGCGGCCGTTCATGCGGACGTTGACAGCACCACCACCGCTGTCGGCTTCAACAACCGTGTTGCCAAGCTGTTCTTCCATGCTTTCGCGCATGGCGGAGGCTTGCGCGAGCATTTCGTTCATTTTGCTGAAATCCATGAGGGTCCTGGTTGTGGGTTGTGGGTTCTAGGTTTTGAGTTGAGGGTTGGTGGGCGGCAGTGTGGTTGAGCGCCATTCAGCGGAAAGTACAACTTGGAATCTCCAACTTACAACCGCCTTAGCCTTTGCCGCGCAGGTCAATGACGTTGGAAATCTCAGCGGAGAAAAGACGTTTAGCTTCTTGCACCACCGGATGTTTTTCGGCGAGTTCGGCGGCGCTGCCGGCGGTCGCGGGCCGGACCGATTTCGGTTTGCCGTTGCCGTTGGTTGCGGAGGCTCCGGGTAAGAGTCTCAACTGTAGGTGGCCGGCGTTGTTGTCGCGCAGAGCGATTTTCAGGATGCGTTCGGCTTCGGCGTTGACCACCACGGAAAGTATGGTCTTGGAAACGGTGGTCTGAATTTCTAGGGTGTTGCCGTTGAGTTGCCAAGTGGCATCTTCGAGCTGCTCGGCGGCGGAGGTCTGACCTTTCGTTGCGGCCAATGCGGCGACAGCGGCGGCTTGCAGGGCAGTGACATCGGTGCCGCTGCTTGCGAGCTTTTGCAATGCGGAGGGGAGATCGGCCGTGGCCGGATAGGTGATGGGCGAATCGTTTGCGGGTTGGAAGGCGATGGTGGGCGTCGATACGCTCGGCTCTGCGCTCAATGCGCTCGGCTCTGGGATCGATGCGCTCGGCTCTGGGATCGATGCGCTCGGCTCTGGGATCGATGCGCTTGGCTCTGGGATCGATACGCTCGGCTTTGGAGCCGGTGCAGTCTGCTTTGGAGCCGGGGCGCTCTGCACGGGGATCTCTGGAAGGAAG